>NZ_CABVGP010000001.1:3182798-3500858 GCF_902497555.1 Amycolatopsis camponoti
GACCGGCTGCGCGCGGTGCTCGACAAGGCCGTCCAGGTCGGCAACTGGGGCCGTGCGCTGCCGGCCGGGGTGGCGCAGGGGATCGCGTTGCACGCGGAGTACCGCGGCGCGGTCGCGGTGCTCGTGGAGATCGACTGCCGCCCGGCGACGGTCAACCGCCCGATCCGCGACGGCGTCACGGGTCCGCGGGTGACGAAGGCGCTCGTCGTCGTCGACCCGGGCTTCGCGATCAACCCGCGCGGCCTCGAAGCGCAGATGATCGGCGGCCTCAACGACGGCATCGCGATGTGCCTGACCTCCAGCATCCACATCAAGGACGGGCTCCCGCTGGAAGGCAGCTGGGACAACTACTTCTACACCCGGGAGTGGAACACCCCGCCCGAGACGCAGGTCGTCGTCATGCCGAACACGTCGTCGAGCCCGAGTGGCGCGGGGGAGCTGGCGGTGGCGCCGTCGTTCGCCGCGGTCGCCTGCGCCTACGCCCGCGCCGTCGGGAAGATGCCGACGTCGTTCCCGATCAACCACGGCACGCTGAGCTTCGAGCCGTTGCCGCTGCAGCCGTCCACGCCGCCGTCGCCGACCGACGGCCTCGACCACGCCTACTAGGAGCCCCGCTGTGCCGAACCAAACGTTCAAGGTCAACGGCCGCGTGGTCACCGTCGACGCCGACGACGACCTCCGGCTGCTGTGGGTCCTGCGCGACCTGCTGGGCATCACCGGCCCGAAGTACGGCTGCGGGCTCGACGTCTGCAAGGCGTGCACCAGCCACATCAACGGCAAGGCGTTCAACCCGTGCTCGGTGCGGGTGGCCGACATCAAGGAGACCGACGAGATCACGACGATCGAGGGCCTGCCCGCGACGGTCGGCAAGGACCTCCACCCGATGCAGCAGGCGTGGCTCGACCGCGACGTGGCCCAGTGCGGCTACTGCCAGCCGGGCCAGATCATGGCGGCGGTGGCGAAGGTCCGCCAGGCACAGGCGGCGGGCCGCGACATCACGGACGCGGACCTGGACGAGATCCGCAACATCTGCCGCTGCGGCACGTACGCCCGCATCCGCGAAGCGGTGAAGGCGGGCGCGAAGAACATGTGACCCCGGTGATCGTCGAGGACGCCTTCGCCGCGCTGAAGGCGTCCTCGACGAGCTTCAGGTGACGCGGAAGACCGGCCAGCCGATCTCGGTGCGCCACGCAGCGGGATCGCTCGCGTCACGAGGGCCGGCCACGTAGACCTCCCGCACCGGCCCGGCCACCGACATCGCGTTCTCCACCACCCAGGTCCCGAGTTCGCCGTACGTGACCTCGATGCCGTCGTGCTCGCCGACGTGGGTGGTGACGGCCAGTTCCGCGGCCGGGAGAACTGCGGGGTGCACGCGTCCGGTGCGAGGTGGCGCGGCGGTCGGCAGGTAGACGAGCATGCGACCGCGTTCCTGTTCGAAAAGGGCGTTGTCGTAGCAGCCGCCCGGCGGTCCGGTCACGGCGGCGCCGACGGCCGCCTCCAGTTCGGCCATCGCGCCCGCGTACCAGGTCTCGACGTCGCTGTGCCCGACTACGGCCTCCACCGCCGCGACCGTCCGGGCGGGCTCCGCCCGCAGTTCGACGTCGATCGGCGCGGGGTCTGGCCGGAGCAGGCGCCGCAGCGACACGACCGCGGCCCGGGTGCGGTCGAGCACGTCCTCGAGGCGTTGCAGGTGGTCCGCGACCAGGGCCGCTCGGACACCGGGGTCGGGGGTCCGCAGGATTCGCTGCACGTCGCTCAGGGGGACGTCGAGCTCGCGGAGCCGGTGGATGACCTGCGCGGCCGGGATCTGGTCGATGCCGTAGTAGCGGTAACCGGTGGTCTCGTCCACCACGGCGGGCTCCAGCAGGGCCGCCTCGTGATACCGACGCAGGGTCCGCACGCTCAAGTGGGTCAGCCGCGAGAACTCGCCGATGCTCAGCACCTCTCCATTCTGGACTCTCCCCCCGGGAGAGAGTCCACGGCTTGACCCTCCCACGCCGCGAGCTCACACGATGGGCTCATGACACAGCACACCGATCTCCCGTCCGATCCGCTCCCGGCCACCGTTCGCGAGTTCTTCGCCGCCCACGTCGTCCGCGACGCCGACACCGCCTCGTCGTTCCTCACCGAGGATGCGGTGCTCGTCGACCAGGGCGAGACCTTCCGCGGCAAAGAGGAGGCCCACGCGTTCCTGCGGGACGCCGGGTCCGAGTTCGAGTACACGACCGAGCAGATCGGCGCTCGCCGCGTCGATGACGCCCGCTGGGTGGTGACCGTGCGGCTCGAGGGCACTTTCCCGGGTGGTGTCGCCGAGCTCGACTACCGGTTCGCGTTGCGGGATGACCTCGTCGCCGAACTCGTCATCGCCAACCACGCAGCCTGACCTACGTCGATTTCAGTGGAGAGAGAAATGTCTGGTTCACATCGTGATCGTCTCGACGGTCGCCGGGCGCTGGTCACGGGCGGTTCGAAGGGCTCGGGCAAGGCCGTCGTGGAGAGGCTGCGAGAGCTGGGTGCCGACGTGTACGTGACGGCGCGAACGATGCCCGAGGGGTACGAGCACCCCGACCGGTTCATCGAAGCGGACACGACGACGATCGAAGGCACCGACGCGGTGGCCGCTCGCATCGCCGAGGCCGGCGGCGCACTCGACATCCTGGTGCACGTCGTCGGAGGCGCGTCGACGCCGGCCGGTGGGTTCGCGGTCATCACCGATGACCAGTGGCTCGCTGAGCTGAACCTCAACTTCCTGGGAGCGGTGCGGCTCGATCGAGCTCTGCTCCCGGCGATGATCGAGTCCGGGGCGGGCGTGGTGCTGCACTTCACCTCGATCCAGCGCGAACTACCCCAGTACGACGCGTCCCTGGCGTACGCGGCAGCGAAGGCCGCTCTGCGCACGTACAGCAAGGGACTGGCCAACGAGCTCGCGCCGCGCGGCGTACGGGTCAACGCGATCAGCCCCGGTGGGATCGAGACCGAAGCCTACGAAAGGTTCGTGGACCGGATCGCCGAGGGCAACGGACTCACCCGGGAAGCAGCCAAGCAGACCATCTACGACTCCCTCGGAGGAGTACCCCTCGGACGGTTCGCGAACACCGGGGAAATCGCGGACCTCGTCGGATTTCTGGTCTCGGACCGCGCCTCGGCGATCGTGGGCGCCGAGTACGTGATCGACGGCGGAACCGTTCCGACCGTCTGAACCGGGAGCCACTTATGACCACGCAAGTCACGGACCGGTCCTCCGCCCCGGCGGTCGGACCACCACCACCCTTCGATCCCGAGCTCGCTCCCGTCGTGGAGATGCTGACCAGCCTGCGCCCGCCCGACGCGTACCGTCCGGACACCATCGTCGAAATGCGCAAGCCCGTCCCCGGTGTGGAGACCCCGACCGACGAGATCCTCTCGCGCGGTGGCGCCTACAGCGTGGCGGAGCGGGCGGTGCCCGGGCCGGCCGGGGAACCGGATATCTCGCTGCTGATCTGTCTCCCGAAGCACGCGGCGACCCCGGCCCCGGCGATCTACCACATCCACGGCGGCGGCATGATCGTCGGAGACAACCGGTTCGGCCTGGCCGAGATGGTGGACCTGGCCGAACCGTTGGGCATGGCCGTGGTCTCGGTCGAGTACCGGCTCGCACCCGAGACACCCCACCCGGGTCCCGTCGAGGATAGCTACGCGGGCCTGGTGTGGGTCGCGGATCACGCCCACGAGCTCGACATCGACCCCGAGCGCATCGTCCTCGGCGGTGCGAGCGCCGGCGGCGGCCTCGCGGCAGGTGTCTCCTTGCTGGCACGCGACCGCGACGGCCCGGCCATCCTGGCCCAGCTGCTCCTGTCGCCGATGCTGGACGACCGCAACGACTCGCCCTCTGCTCGCCAGATGCGCGGCGTCGGTATCTGGGACAGCTCCTCGAACGAGACCGGCTGGAACGCGCTCCTCGGCGACGGCGTTCGCGGAGGACCGGACGTGTCTCCGTACGCTGCGCCTTCCCGCGCCGCGGACCTCTCCGGCCTGCCGTCCACGTTCGTCGACGTCGGGTCGGCCGAAACGTTCCGGGACGAGGACGTCGCCTACGCGAGCCGCATGTGGCAGGCGGGCGGCCACGTCGAGCTGCACGTCTGGCCCGGCGGGTTCCACGGGTTCGACGTCGTGGTTCCGCACGCCGTGCTCTCGCAGGACGCCATCGCCGCTCGAGCGGCATGGCTGCGCCGTCAGCTGGGCGTGTTACGCCGGTGAGGCCGGCCGGCCGACCTTGGTCTCGCACCGGACGAGCGGCGCGGCCTCGGTGCCGGACGCGACGCAGTCGACGCCCTTGCCCGCTTCGGGCACCGGGTAGGCGAAGACCGTCGGTGCGTCGCTGTCGCGGCCGACGGAGAACTTGACGACCGCCGGCGTCCAGGTTCCGGTGCCGTGCAAAGTCTTCGAGTAGTACACGGTGTGCGGGCCGATGGTGGTGCTCATGCCTTCGCCGTCGTCGTTCAGCTCGTGCACGTTCAGCACGTAGTCCGCGGCGGTGTACTTGCCTTCGTTCTCGTGCCCGGCTTCGGCCGGCGTCGCGCTGGTGACCTCCGGCGCGACGGGGTCGGCGGCGGTGGCCATGACCGTGGCCCCGATCGCCACCACCGCCGCCCCGGCCGCGACGGCGATGACCCCGGCTCGTCTGCTGCGCACCCTCATGGCGTCTCCTCGCTCCCGCTTGACGATCAAGCTAGGGGAGCGGGGCAGGTGGCCACCTCGGCCGAAGGTACCCCGGACCTCGGCCGAAAGGACGAGGTCCGGGGGCGGGGGTCACGCTGTCGCGTACGTCAGCAGGGCGAGGGAGCCGCCGACCGCGCGGGTGCCGACCAGGCGCAGGGGCTTGACGCCGCTCGTCCCGGGGAAGAGCCGCCCGCCCGCGCCGGCCACGACCGGGTAGGTCATCAGCCGCAGCTCGTCGGCGAGGTCGCGCTCGATCAGGTCGTGCACGAGCCGCCCGCTGCCGTAGACGACGATCTCCCCGCTCACCTCTTCCTTCAGCTTCGCGACCTCCTCGATCCCCAGCACTTTCGTCGTGCCCCAGTCGTCGCCGACAGCGCCGGAGGAGACGACGTACTTCGGCAGATCCCGCAGCCGGTCCGCCCATTCGCCGGTGCGCGACACCCAGCCGCGCCTGATGAAGTACTCGTAGGTCCGCCGTCCCATCAGGAGGGCTTCGGCCCCCAGCGCTTCCTCGTATTCGACCTCGGCCCACGCCACGCGGTCCTGGTCGCCGATCCAGGTGAACCAGCTGCCGCGGCCGGTGCCCTCGTCGCCGGTCGGGTCCTGGACGACTCCGTCGAGCGTGACGTTCTCGCTGATGATGATTTTTCCCATGCCGGTTCCGACGCCGCGGCACCCGGAAAAGGGGCGGCGCCCCCTTCACGTCCCCGACGGCGTCCGTACAGAATCACGACGGGAAGGGACGCGGATGGGAACGGAACTGATCGGCCGGGCGCGGGCCGGTGACGGCGAGGCGTTCCGGGCGCTGACCGAGCCGCACCGCCGTGAGCTGCAGGTGCACTGCTACCGGATGCTCGGCTCGTTCCAGGACGCCGAAGACGCGCTGCAGGACACGCTGCTGTCCGCGTGGCGCGGGCTCGACGGCTTCGACGGACGCGCCTCGATCCGCACCTGGCTGTACCGGATCGCCACCAACCGGTGCCTCAGCGCGTTGCGCTCGGCCGCCCGGCGCCCGGCGAAAGCGTGGGACATCCCCGGCGTCGAACCGCCCGAGCCGACCCGGCTCGGCGAGGTCGTCTGGCTCGAGCCGTTTCCCGACGCGCTCCTTCCCGAGGCGGCCGGCCCGGAGGCGCGTTACGAGCGGAGCGAGTCCGTCTCGCTGGCGTTCGTGACGGCCCTGCAGACCCTGCCACCCCGGCAGCTGGCCGTGCTCGTCCTGCGCGACGTCCTCGGGTTTCCCGCGAGCGAGGTCGCCGGGATGCTGGACACGACGGCCGACTCGGTCAAGAGCGCCCTCAAGCGGGCTCGCGCCGGCCTGCGGCGCCGGGAGCCGGGCGCACCGCCGCCCGCGCCGGGGTCCCCCGAGGAGAACGCGATCGTGGCGAACTTCGTGCGCGCGTGGGAGAGCGCCGACATCGACGCGCTGGTGGCCCTGCTGACCGACGACGTCTTCATGGCGATGCCGCCGCTGCCGCTCGAATACGAGGGCCGGGACGTCACGGCCCGCTTCTGCGCCGGCCTGTTCGGCGCGGGCCGCCGCTTCACCCTCGTCCCGACGCGCGCCAACGGCCAGCCGGCGTTCGGCGCCTACCTGTGCGGCGCTTCGGGGATCCGGCACGGCACCGGGTTGTACGTCCTCGAGCTGGCCGGCGACCGGATCCGGGCGATGACGCGCTTCGAGAACAGCGTGCTCCCGGCGTTCGGCCTGCCGCGCTCGCTGCCGGAATGACCGCGGACGCCGGTGCCGCGGCGAATGGGTGAAAGTGACCTGCCGATCACGCAGAGATACAACCGTGATCGGGGGCTCTTGACGGCATAAGCGCATTTCAGGCGGGGCTGCCGAAAATCGGGAACACTGACGCCGTCTCCGTTGTGATCAATGGACGACGGTTTCCGTGGTGAATTATTTTTGGTTACACCAACCGGCTTGCTTCACCCGATCGTGTAAAGGCGAGGGTGACCGTCCTGCGTTAAGTGATGATGGCTGTAGGGTCCCTCGCGGCAGGGCAGCCCGAACGGCTGATCGTCTTTACCGCCGCCGGTTTGCTCATGACTTCGACCGGAGTTACCGCGCCCGTCCCGGGTCGATCGGTGATTCCGAAGGAAAGAAGAGAATTGGACTTCGACGCACTGGCCGCTGAGCTGCGAAATCTCCGGGAAAGCGTAGCGGGGGTGACCGGCACGGTGCTCGCCGCGGTCGACGGGATACCGATCATCGCCGACGCGGACGACTACCTCGATCCGGCGAAGATCTCCGCGCTCGCCGCCGCCGATCTCGGGATCGCGCGCCAGGCCGCCGAAATGACGGGCAAGGGCACGCTCAGCCAGACCGTCGTGTTCGGCAGCGACGGCTACATGGCCGTCTACGCCGTGGGGCGGCTGGCGCTGATGGTCGTCCTGGGGGACAAGGGCCTGAACGTCGGGCGCCTGCTCTTCGAGTCCCGGCCCGTCATCGAGCGGATCGGCACGATTCTGGCCGCGTAGCAGCAAGTTCAACGGAAGGAACGGCATGATGATGAACATCGACACCGCGCTCAAGGAAGCCATGTCGATCGCCGGCGCCGTCGGCGTCGCGCTGGTCGACTACGAAAGCGGGATGTCGCTCGGCACCAGCGGTGGTGGCGAGTGGCTCGACCTGGAGGTCGCCGCCGCCGGCAACACCGAGGTCGTGCGGGCGAAGCTGCGGGTGATGTCGTCGCTCGCGCTGAACGACAGCATCGAGGACATCCTGATCACGCTGCACCGCCAGTACCACCTGATCCGGTTGATCAACACCTCGCGCAACTCGCTGTTCCTGTACCTGGTGCTGGACCGGGAGCGGGCGAACCTCGCGCTGGCCCGGCACTACCTCAAACGCATCGAAGCCGACCTGCAGGTGTAACCCCGGAGGAGGAGAGGGCGATGACCGGAGGCGGCTCCCGCGCCGCACTCGTCATCGGCACGACGTTGATGCACGACCTCGGCTCGTTGTTCCCGGTGGCGATGAACCTCGCCGGCGACGAACTCGCGTTCACCTTCGTGTCGTCCTGCCCTTCGCCCGATGCCGTCGAGGAGTGGGTGCGGCTGCGGTCGGGTGCCGTCGTGGCCGACCGTGTGCTGCGCTTCTCCGTCGACGCGGACGGCAGGCGGATCCGCGTCGAGCTCGCCGGGACGCCGGTCCGGGCCGTGGTCGTGCTCGCGGCCGACGTCACGGCGGCGGCGGTGAACGCCCCGCGCCTCGGGCGCTGGCAGGACCAGATGCCCTGCACGCTGAAGGTCGCGCTGGACGAGCTCGCCCGCGTGCTTTCGCGCTCCCACCACCGGGCCGGCGGCGCCGAGCCGCTGATCGACCTGGACCTCGCGTACCGGCCGGACCGCGACTACGAGGTCCGGCTGTCCGGGGCGCACGAACGGGTGCGCCCGTTCATCGCGCCGGTCCGCCCGGTGCTCGCGATGCGCTGGCGGTCGACGACCTCGGCGCAGCGCAAGGCGATCCTCGACGAGCTCCCGGACGGCGCGCCCGCCCGCGGCTGGCTCCGCCGCCGGCGCACCGTCCGGATCATGGGGCTGGAGATGGAAGTCTCGTCCTGACCCCGCCGGTGCGCCCGTCCCGAGAGCGGTGCTGTCGAGGCGCAGACCTTCGGCGAGTGGGGACCTTCGGCCCGCGCCGCGTCCGCCGCGCGGGCCGGAGGTCCCGGCCGATAGGGCCGAAAGGCGCCTTCCGGTGCCGGCCGCGGATCCGTACCGTCGAGTCCCGATGCGACCCGGCCGGAGGTGGCCGGTGCCCGTCCCGGCGCGACGCGGCCCCCGGGGACCGTGTTCGTCCCGATGTGCCACCACGCGGTGACCGGCTCCGGTCCCGGCGTGCCACCTCCCGCCGCGGCCGCCGTGCGTGCCGACACGATGGAGGATGATCCCGCTGCTGACCGGTATCGACCGTGACCACCACCTGCGGAACGGCCTGATCGGCTACCTGGCGGCGGTGGGTGCCGCGGTCGACGTGGGGGAAGAGTCCTGCACCGTGGATCCCGGCGACCCCGCTTCGGCGTACGTCGCCCTCGATGTGCGGTTGCGCCGGCATCCCGGCCGCGACATGGCGCTGGTGTGGGACGAGCGCCACGGCTGGGCGTTCGCGATGGAGACGCATTCCGGCGAGGACCTGCTGGTGCTCTCCTACCTGGGCGACGAGCTCGTGCCCGCGCCGTCCCGCGTCCGCGCTTTCGTGACGGCGGTCCGGTCCGCGGGCGGCGCGTCCGGCGAGCCCGTTCCGCCGGACCTGAGCGGAGACCGCGGGGATCTGCTCGCCCTGCTCGGCCGCCATCGTCGCGTCCGGTGGGCGGCGACGGTCCCGTTCCGGCCCCACGCCTGGTGAAACAATTCCGTCCTGGCCACCGGGGCGGCGGGAATTGTTCTTCGAACACGTGGACACAATGGTTTCCGATCCGTTTCCGGGTAACCCGCGGACAGTAGTGTCCTGGCCCGGTCCCGGTGAGACACATCTGGCCGTCAACCTGCTGTGTCACGGCGGTTTCGCGCTCCGGAGCCGTCGATCCGGCGGTGCCGGGCGGGTGCCGCGAGCGGAGTGCGTCAATTACTCCGAACGGGTGCAATCAATTCGGTGAGTAATAGCCGGATCGGGCGCGGTCGAGTACGCTACCGGCGTTCTGCGGGAATTCCGGGGAAAAACACGATCATCGCGACGAGCGATCGACGACGGCTTCAGGAGGCTTCGTGCACAGGACGACTCCGGCCGCCGGATCCGCGCCGGAAGGTGCGCCGGAGGCCGGCTTCCGGCACCAGGGGTGCCTCTACGGCAGCGACGCCGAGTTCCTCGCGATGGCCGTCCCGTTCGCGCAGGAGGGGTTGCGCCGGGGTGAGCCGGTGCTGGTCACCACGACCGCGGCCAACCTCGGGCTGCTGCAGGCCGCGGTGGGCGCCGACACCGACCGGATCGCGTTCGCCGAATCGGCCTACATCGGCCGCCGGCCGGCGAAGCTGGCCGACGCCCTGCACCGCTACTGGAACCGGCACCGCGCCACCGCGCCGACCGGTGCCGTCCGCGTTCTCGCCGAGCCCGCCCGGGCGGGCAGCCCCGGCGAGGAAGCGGCGTGGCAGCGCGCCGAAGCGGAGTTCAACGTGTCCCTGGCGGGCACCCACATCTGGATGATCTGCCCGTACGACACCCGGACCCTCGACGCCGGCGCGGTCGAGCACGCCCGGCGTGCCCACCCGGAATGCGTCGTGGACGGGGAGATCCGGCCGTCCGGCGAGTTCACCGCACCCGGGGAAGCCGGCGGATCCGGCGAGCCCGCACCGCCGGGCTCCGCGGCCGACCTCTTCCGCTTCGAGGGCGATCTGGTCGCCGTCCGGCGGCACGTGCTCGAGCGGGCGAGCGCCCTGCTCCGATCCGAGAACACGGTGACGCTGTTCGGTGTCGCCGTCGGCGAGGCGATCGCGTACCTGCTCGAGCACGGCATCGACCGGGCGGCCGTCTGGGTGCGGCCGGCGGCCGGCCGGGTGGTGTGCACGCTGCACAGCGACCGGCCGGTCGACGGCCCGGCGTTCTACGGCCTCCGCCCCGCCGGCACCGGGTTGTGGATGAGCGACCGCATCTGCGAATGGCTCGATGTCAGCTCCGACGCCGCGGGCTGCACCATCGAGCTGGCGATGACCGCCGGGAGCCAGGACGGCGCCTAGGACACTTCTGTCCCGCGCCGCAGCCGGACGTCGCCGAAGCGGTCCTCGATCCGGCGCAGGTCGCGCAGGCGGGGCTCGGTCTGGCCGCCGAGCCAGCGGGTCAGCGTCTTGGCGGACACGTCCAGCTGCTCGGCCGCGGTCTCCTTGGAGATCCCCCGGCTGCGCAGCGCCTCGGCCAGCCAGTCGGCGAAACTGGCGGCCGGTTCCGGTCGCGCGGCCGCGGGGGCGTCCGGCCGGACGTGGGAAGGGAGCACGTCGAACTCGACGCGTCCGGGGTATTTCCGGCAGGAGACCTCCAGCACCCCGGAAGGTCCGGCGGCGGTCAGCAGGGCACGGAGGATCGTGTTGCCGATTTCGCGGTCTTCCGCGTCGGCGAGCGGCGCGTCCCCGAGGCAGTGCTGGACGAATTCCCGGATCCGGGGAACCGCGGACGGGCGAGCCGGAAAGATCTTCGTGACGATTTCGACCGCCACGACTTCGATCGACTTCCCCTGCGACCGGCCGGCCGATTCCATTTCGATCAATGTCCCTTCCGACGACGTGTCCAGTGTAGTCGCGGAAACGCGCGGCGCGAACGTCCGGTTTTGTCCCGCCCGGGCGATCAGGAGTGTCCGGCGCTCTTGCCGCACCTGTCCGACGGGACTACGGTGGCGTCTTCTCGCGTGCGCGGCGAAGGGGTCAACGATGGTCAGCGCCACGGAGGCGGGCTCCGGAAATACACCACCGACCGTTCATATCCTGTGGATGAATGGCGGACTGAGCTGCGACGGCGAATCGGTGGCGCTCACCGCGGCCACCCAGCCCAGTATCGAAGAGATCGTTCTCGGCGGGCTTCCCGGCCTCCCGGAGATCGCCATGCACTGGCCGTTCCTCGATTTCCAGAGCGGGCCCGACGGCGGCCGGGACAGTTTCATCGAATGGTGGCACCGCGCGGCCCGCGGGGAGCTCGACCCGTTCATCCTGATCGTCGAGGGGTCGATCGCCGACGAGACCACCAAGACCGAAGGCTTCTGGAGCGGCTTCGGCACCGACCCCGAGACCGGCCAGCCCGTGACGGCGAGCGAATGGCTCGACCGGCTGGCTCCCCGGGCGATGGCGATCCTGGCGGTCGGCACCTGCGCCAGCTACGGCGGAGTGCACGCCATGGCGGGCAACCCGACCGGCGCGATGGGGGTGCCCGAGTACCTCGGCCGGGACTGGCGGTCGCGGGCCGGGCTGCCGATCGTGTGCGTGCCGGGTTGCCCGGTCCAGCCGGACAACATGTCCGAGACCATCCTGCACCTGCTCTTCCAGGCGTCCGGGAGCGCGCCGGAGATCGACGTCGACGAAGCGCTGCGGCCGAAGTGGCTGTTCGGCAACACCGTCCACGAAGGCTGCGACCGGGCCGGCTACTACGAGCAGGACGAGTTCGCCGACCGCCACGACTCTCCGCGCTGCCTGGTGAAGCTGGGGTGCTGGGGCCAGGTGGTCCGGTGCAACGTGCCCAAGCGCGGCTGGATCAACGGCGTCGGCGGCTGCCCGAACGTCGGCGGCATCTGCATCGGCTGCACCATGCCCGGGTTCCCCGACAAGTTCATGCCGTTCATGGAGGACCCGGCCGACGCCGGAGTGCCGACGGCGACGAGCAGCGTGGCCGGGTCGGCGATCCGCATCCTGCGCGAGATCCGGACGGCGGGGGACCGGTGACACCCGCCGCCGGGGCCCGCCTCGGGACGCTGCTGGCCACCCTGCTCGCCGGGGAGCACCGGCGGCCCGCGGAGGAGCTCGTCCGGCAGCTGACCGACCTCTACGGCGACGGCCTGACCCGGGTCGTCGCCGCGCTGCGCGAGCACGCGCCGGACCTGCTCGACGCGATCGCCGCCGACGACGTCGTCACGGACCTGCTGGTGCTGCACGACCTGCACCCGTTCGGCGTGGCCGAGCGGGTCCGGCTCGCGCTGGAGCGGGTGGGCGGCGACGCCGGGTACCTGGGCCTCGACGGCGGCGTGGCGCGTGTGTGGCTCGGCGGCGGGTGTTCGGGTGTGCCCCAGTCAGTGGTGGAAGCCGCGGTCCGGGACGCCGCCCCGGAAGTCACCGGCGTCGAGTTCGTCACGGCGTTCTACCAGATCGGCGTGGGACCGCCCGCGGGACGGGCCTCATGAGTGTCCACAGTGGATCCTTCCCCGCCGTGCGGGAGCGGCGCGCGGTGCGGCCCGAACGCTGTGAGCTGTGCGGGACGCCGGTGGCCGGCCGCCACGGCCACGTCGTCGACACCGGCCGTCGCGGGCTGCTGTGCTCCTGCCGGGCGTGCTTCCTGCTGTTCACCCGGTGCGCGAGCGGCGACCCCCGCTACCGCGCCGTGCCGGAACGCTACCTGTGGGACCCCGGGCACCCGGTCGCCTGCCTCGACTGGCGCCGGCTCGACGTCCCGGCGGGGTTCGCGTTCGTGCTGCGCCGCGGCACGCGCGTCACGGCGTTCCAGCCCGGCCCGGCCGGCGCCACCGAGACCGTGCTGCCGCTCGGGCTCTGGGCGGACCTCACCGCGGGCCACCCCCTGCTCGCGGCGGCGGAACCCGAGGTCGAGGCGATCGTGTTCCGGGGGACCGAGCGGATCACCGAGTGCTTCCTCGTCCCGATCGACGCGTGCTACCGGCTCGTCGGCGCGGTCCGCCGGTTCTGGACCGGCCGCGACGGCGGGCCCGAGATGCGGGCCCGCGTCGGCGAGCTGTTCGCGGAGATCGCGTGGCGAGCACGGCCGCTGTGCGGGGGCGACGACTAGGCTGAACGGGTGGACGAGCCGACCGCCCCGCGCATCCTCCTGATCGAGGACGCCGAAGCGATCCGCGTGCCGGTCGAGGCGGCGCTGACCACCGCCGGGTTCTCGGTGCGGGCGTGCGCCGACGGCGCCGGGCTCGAGGGCGAGCTGACCCGCGCCCGGCCGGACCTCGTGGTGCTGGACGTGATGCTGCCCGGCCGGGACGGCTTCGAGCTGCTGCGCGTCATCCGGCGGCACTCGGCCGCCGGGGTGGTGATGCTGACCGCCCGCGACGGCGTCGAAGACCGGCTGCGAGGCCTGGCCGAAGGCGCGGACGACTACGTCGTGAAGCCGTTCGTGCTGGCCGAGCTGGTCGCGCGGGTGACGGCGGTGCTGCGCCGGACCGGCCGCACCCGGCCCACCATCGAGGTCGGGGAATTGGTGGTCGACGTCGAGGGCGGCCGGGTCCGCTACGGCGCCGCCGACGTCGAGCTGACCTCCACCGAGTGGAAGCTGCTCGTGCACCTCGCCGAGCACCGGGACCGGGTCGTCACGAAGACCCAGGTCCTCACCGCGGTGTGGGGCTACGGCGACTACGCGGCGAACCTCGTCGAGGTCAACGTGAGCACGTTGCGCCGCAAGCTCGAGGCGCACGGCCCGCGCGTGGTGCACACGGTCCGGGGCCAGGGGTACGTCCTGCGCGGGGACCCGTGACCGGCCTGCGGACGACGTCGCTGCGGCGCCGGGTCACCGTCACCGTGCTGGTGGTCCTGGCCGTGGTGCTGGTCGCCGTCGGGCTCGTCGTCGACACGGTGTTCCGGGCGCAGGCCGAGCGGGACGTCAACGCCGTGCTCACCGCACGGGTCCAGCTGGCCCAGCAGCTGGCGAAGCAGAACGTGGCACCGCAGAACCTGCTGCGGCGCCTGGAAACGCGCGGGGTGCGGGCGTCGCTGGCGCTGCCCGACGGGACGTTCCTCGGCGCGGCCGACCTGCCGCCCGACGACCGGATCCGCCAGGTGCGCGCCACGCTGTCCGGGCCGGCGCGCATCGACGGCGCGAAGCTGACGCTCACCGCCGACGAGTCGCTGATCGCGACGGCCGAGCAGAGCCTGCGGTGGGTGCTGCTCGGCACCGGTCTCGGGGCCCTGCTCGTCGCCGCGATCGCGTTGCTGCTGGCCGTCCGGTTCGCTTTGGCACCGCTCGACGCGATGACCCGGCTGGCCCGCACGATCGTCTCCGGCGGGCGCGGCGGCCGGCTCGCGCCGGAGCGCACCGGCACCGAGCTGGGCCGCGCGGCCGCCGCGTTCGACTCGGCGCTCGACGCCCTCGAAGGCGCGGAGCGGGCGGCACAGGCGTCGGAAGAACGCACACGCCAGTTCGTCGCCGACGCGGCCCACGAGCTGCGGACTCCGCTGGCCGGGGTCCAGGCGGCGGCCGAGGCGCTGCTCCAGCAGCCGCCCGACGCGCCCGCGGAGCAGCGGGAACGGTTGCAGCTGCTGGTGGTCCGCGAGTCGCGGCGGGCCGGGAAGCTGGTGGCCGACCTGCTGGACCTCGCACGGCTCGACGCGGGCGCGCAGCTCGAGCGCGCGCCGGTCGCCTTGCTCGATCTCGTGCGGACGCAGGCCGAGCAGGTGCGGCTGACCGCGCCCGACGTCGTGGTCGAGGTTTCCGGGCCGGACACGCGGGTGCTCGGCGACCGCGCGCGGCTCACCCAGATCGTGGCGAACCTGACCGGCAACGCGGTGCGCGCGATGGACGGCCGCGGGACGCTGACCGTCGAGGTCACCGGGGACGGCGTCGTCGTGTCCGACACGGGTCCGGGCGTGCCGGGCCCGGACCGCGAGCGCATCTTCGACCGCCTGGTCCGCCTCGACGCGGCTCGCGGTGGTGAAGGTGGCTCGGGCCTGGGATTGCCGATCGCCCGCGGGTTCGCCCGTGCGCACGGCGGCGACCTGTGGTGCGAAGCGGCACCGGGCGGGGGTGCGCGCTTCCGGCTGGCCGGTCTGCCGCCCCTGGAGGTCGTGAGTGAGAAACAGGGTTAGAACACGGTTTCCCACTCACGACCGTCAGGTGAAGAGGCCGTCCATTCGTCCGCTGTGGCCCGGGAGCACCTTGCCCGCGTCCGTGCCCAGCACGTCCTCGACCAGGCTCGCGTAGACGTCGCGGAAGTCCGTGGTCAGCTTGAGGTCGCCGTCGTCGAGGTCGGTCAGGCTCGGCTCCGCGCCGTGGAAACCGCCCTTCACCTTCGAACCGAGGACGAACACCGGGCCCGCGGTGCCGTGGTCGGTGCCCTGGCTCGCGTTGGCCGTGACCCGGCGGCCGAACTCCGAGTACACCAGCACCGTCGCCTGCTTGCCGCGGTCGGACTTCGCCAGCCGCTGCGCGAACGGCGTCAGCGCGCCGTCCAGTTCGGTGAGCAGGCGCTGCTGGGTACCGCGTTCGTCGGCGTGCGTGTCGAAACCGCCCAGCGACACCGAGTACACCCGCGACGGGACGCCCGCTTCGATCAGCCCGGCCACGACGTCCAGCTGCGCGGCCAGCTCTCCCTTGGCTTTGTGACCATCCTTTGTGGACGAACCGACGGTCCGCACGGCCCGGTGCAGGTCGTTCACCGACCGCGCCGCGCGCGCCTGCCAGAACCCTTCCCCGGCCTGGCCGGCGCCCAGGCCCTCGAACGCCTTGCCCAGCGCGCCTTCCGGCAGCTTCAGCCCGCCGACGGGCAGGGAGGCCGCGGCCGTCCGCTCGCCGGCCAGCATCGGCGGCAGCACCGGGTCGACGGACACCGCGCGCAGCGGGTCGTCGCCCGTCGCGTCGAGCCAGCGGCCGAGCCAGCCGGTCGGCACCGACGTCTCCGGCGACGCCGTCTGCCAGATCGCCATCGACCGGAAGTGGCTGTGGTCCGGCTTGGGGTAGCCCACGCCGCGCAGCACGGCGAGCTGCCCGCCGTCCCAGAGGCTCTTGAAGCCCTTCATGCCCGGGTTGAGCCCGAGGCCTTCGCCGAGGTCGAGGACCTCTTCGGGCTTGTACGCCAGCTCGGACCGGGCGTTGAGGTAGGCGGAGTCGCTCGCCGGGACGACCGTGTTGAGCCCGTCGTTGCCGCCGTAAAGCGTGACGACGACGAGCACCCCCGCGCCCGGGTCGAGCGGGTTCTCCCCGGCGGCCGTCATGAGGTGACCCCAGTCGACCTGGGTGGCCCCGGCGGCGAGCGCCGCCGCGGCCGTCACGCCGGTCGCGGTGAGGAACCGGCGTCGGTTCACCTGCTGCACGATCGTCACCCGCTCACTGCGTATTCGGGGGCACAAGCGGCCACTGTGGACAGTTGACGGACATTCCCGGCGACGCCGGCCAGCGCGGCCCGGGTCCGGTCGGACCAGGCGTCGACGCCGAGCAGGTCCCCGATCGCGGCGACCTTGTCTCGCGCCTTCGTCACCGCGCCGAGGTCGGCGTGTTCGGTGACCTGCTGCGCGAGGTGCAGCCGCGCGAGGCCCGCGGACGTCGTCAGCCAGGCTCCGCCCGCCGCCCAGCCGCCGACGCTGGGTGGCTGGAACGGCACCTGGCCCATCCCGCGCAGCCCGGTCAGCAGCTGCGCGCGGGTCTTGTCGTCGAGCTTCCCCGGCCGGACGCCGAGCGCCCGCAGCAGGCCGGCCAGCCACTCGACCGGCTGCTTGACCAGCGACGTCGCGCTGTCGTGGAACGCCGGCTCGTCGGTGACCGCGCGCAGCAGCGCCCGGATGTCGCGGCGGCTCCCGTAGGCGGCGACCAGCCGGTTGAGGACATCGGCGGGCGGTGGGGCCGAGGACACGAGCCGGAACCACACGCGTCCGGCGACGAACGCCGCCGACTCGGGCCGGCCCAGCACGAGGTCGGTGAAGGACTCCGCGTCGAAGTCGCCGCTCGCGCCCAAGATCTGCTTGACGCCGTCGTCGTGCCGCTTGGCGACCAGCCGCGCACCGTCGGCGTCGCGCTGGGCGGACCAGCCGGTGAGCGCCCGCGCCGCCTCGCGGACGTCGTCCTCGGTGTAGTGCCCGACGCCCAGGGTGAACAGCTCCATGAACTCGCGGGCGAGGTTCTCGTTGGGCTTGCCCGTTTTGTTGCTGTTGCCGTCGAGCCAGAGGAGCATCGCCGGGTCGACGACCATCGCGCGGGCCAGGTCGGTGAAGCTGCCGAGGGCGTGGTCGCGCTGGGTCCGGTTCTGCGCGAGCATCAGCCGCGGGCTGCGGACCTTCTGTTCACTGGTGGCGAAGTGCCCGTGCCAGAACCAGGTGAGCCGTTCGACCGACGCGACATCGGCGGCGGCCATCCGATCGAGCCACCAGCCCACGGCTTGCGTGGCTTGGGCCTGCACCTGCTTCTTCGCCTGCTGTTTCGCGGCCTGGTCGGCCTTCTTGCCGGGCTTGTCCGGCGGCGGGCCGAGATCGGGCATCGGCGTCGTGGCCGCCCCGGCGTCCGGACCGGCGCCGAGCAGCCGATCGCGGGTCTCGGCGAAGCCCCGGTCGAGATCCCCGGGCCGGGGCCCGAAGCCGAGGCGATCGTGCAGCCGCCGGACCGCCGCGCGTTCGGAGAGAACCACCATGCCCCCGATCCTGCGGCGCGGGACCTGGTCACGGCGACCGGCGAGGGCGTTTCTTAAGGCGATCCACAGCTGCTGGCGGCCCCGAGCTCGCTCGCCGTCGTGCCGGTAAGGTCGGCGCCGGCTTCGACGGCCGATCCGACCAGGGGAGCGCATGGACATCAGTGACGAGGACTACCTGTGGTTCGCCGGTCGGGCCCTCGACGGCATGGCGGCGATCCTCGCCGAGCTGGGGGACGACCGGGCCAACCGGCGGCCGCCGCTGCCCGGGGCCAACTCGCCCTACGTGATCGTCACGCACTGCCTCGGCGTCCTCGAGTTCTGGGTCGGCTCGCTGGTCGCCGGCCGCGCGGTGGAGCGTGACCGGGAGGCCGAATTCACCGCGTCCGGCCCGGTGGACGCGCTGATCGCGCGGGTCGCCGCCGCCAAGGACCGGCTGCGTGCCGATCTGTCGGTGGCCGAGTCCGCCGCGCCGCCGCGCGCTCCGGTACCCGTCAAGTACGCCGGGACCCCGGCGGGCCGGTCGCAAGGTGGTGCGCTGCAGCACGTGTACGAAGAGCTGGCGCAACACCACGGCCAGCTCGAGCTGACCCGCGACCTCCTCCGCTAGAGCCGATCGGCGAGCATCCCCGGCCATGCCGGCCAGTGTCATGACAATCGCGACGGCGGCCCCGGATCTCCCCATTTCGCCAACGCAGCCCGAAAACGGCGCACTACCGAGACCGGAGCGGGACCTCCCGGATCCGCCACGCCGCGACGACCGCGAGCGCGGCGGCGAGTGCGGCGACGGCGAAGATGCGCGACATCCCCGTCACCAGCGGGCTGCCGGCCAGCAGCGCGCCGAACGCCGACGTGCCGACCGCGCCGCCGATCGTGCGGAACATCGTCGTGTTCGCCGTCGCCACGCCGATCTCTCCGGCCGGCACGGTGTTCTGGGCGATCACCGTCATCAGCTGCGTGCTCAGGCCGAGCCCGGCACCGACGAGCACGAGCGCGCCGCTGGTGAGCCAGATCGGGGTGCCGGCGTGGCCGGTGGCGAGCACGGCGCACCCCGCCGCCATCGCCGAAGCCCCGATGATCGGGAAGATCCGGTACCGGCCGGTCCGGCTGCTCACCCGCCCGGCCACCTGCGACGCGATGACGACGGCCAGGGTCATCGGCAGCAGCAGCGTTCCGGAGCCGGACGCCGAGACGCCCTGCACGGTCTGCTGGAACAGCGGCACGAACGTGATCGTGCCGAAGCTGACCACGCCGACGACGAAGACCACCGCGGTCGTCAGCCGGATGTTGCGCCGCGCGAACAGGCTCAGCGGCAGGACCGGTTCGCTGCTGCGCCGTTCCACCGCGACGAAAGCCGCGAAGGCCGCGACGGCGATCGGCAGGAGCACCGCCACCGGGCCCGTGCCGGTGGTGAGCAGCAGCAGGCCGGTCACGGCGGTCGTGAGCAGCAGCGCGCCCGCGACGTCCAGGTGCACCCGGCGCCGGGGCGCGGACGGCACCACCAGGACGACCGCGGTGGCCGCGAACACCGCCAGCCCGAGCGGGAGGTTGAGGTAGAAGTTCCAGCGCCAGCCCAGGAAGCTCGTCACCAGACCGCCGAAGAGCGGGCCGCCGATCTGCCCCGCGGCCATCACGCTCGCCGTCAGGCCTTGGTAGCGGCCGCGTTCGCGGGGCGGGACCAGCACCCCGATCAGGGACAGCGCGCCGACGGCCAGCCCGCCGCCGCCGAGGCCCTGGACCGCGCGGAACGCGATCAGCTGCGTCATGTCCTGGGCGAACCCGCACGCCACCGAGGCGACCGTGAAGAGCGCGATCGCGCTCAGGTGCACGCGTTTGCGCCCGTGGAGATCGCCGAGCTTGCCCCAGATCGGCGTCGAAGCGGCCGTCGTCAGGGTGTAGGCGGTGACGACCCACGAAAGCCGGTCGAGGCCGCCGAGCTGCCCGACGATCGTCGGCATCGCCGTGCCGACGACGGTGGTGTCGAGCATCGCGAGCAGCATGCCGAGCAGCAGGACGGCGAACGCCGCGCGCAGCCGTCCCGGGCTCATCGGCGGCGCGGGCACGTCGAGGGGTGGTGGGGAGACGACCATGACGGTTCCCCTCAGACGCCGAGGACGAGGTCGGCGACGTGGTCCGGCTGTTCGAGCTGCGGCTGGTGGCCCGCTTCGCGCACGACCGTGAACTCGGCGCCTTCGTCGTTCTCGCCGGCGAAAGCCGCCGCAAAGGCACGTCCGTAGGAGAGGTCGGCGATCCCGTCGCTCTCACCCCAGACGACCCGCACCGGCAGCCGCACCGATTCGAGCCGGGCCCGCAGCGCGGGGTCGTGCATGTACGGGTCGCCCGCGTAGCCGGTCAGGGCCGCGGCGTTGCCCTGCACGGCGGCGAGGCGCTCGGGCGGCAGCAGGGACGGGTCCGTGCGGAACCGGTCGGGGGAGTGGAAGACGTAATCGGCGAGCTTGTCCGGCGGGATCGCCGACAGGTCGGTGATCGGGTGCCCGTCGACGGTGATGCCGACGGCGTCCAGCAGCACGAGCCGGTCGACGCGGGACGTCTCCCCGGCGTCGCGGGCCGCCTGCTCGTCGACGCCCATCTGCGCCGCGATCCAGCCGCCGACCGAGTTGCCGGCGACGAGGACGCCGGTCAGGCCGAGTTCGCCGAGCAGCCGCCGGAACGTGCGGGCCAGCCCGGGAACATCGGTGACGCCACCGGCGGCCGGGGTGCCGTCGAAGCCGGGGATGACCGGCGTGAGCACCCGCGCGCCGCGCGCTGCGAGGAGCGCGGCCAGACCGGCGACCGAAGCCGGGCCCGCGCCGCCATGCAGCAGCAGGACCGGCCGGCCGGCACCACGCTCTTCGACCCGGACGGCCAGGTCGTCGTCGAGCCGGACGTCGGTGGTCACCGGCGTCTCGCTCGCGTAGGTCGTCGCCGGTTCCGTGTGGTAGCGGGCCATGATCTCGGTGATTTCGTCGCCCTGCGCGGGCCGGCCGGCCTCTTCGGCGAACGCGCGCAGGTCGCGGAAGTACTGGACGTACAGGTCCGGGGTGAAGGTGTTGAGGATGACCGCGGGTTCGTCGCCCGGGTTCGCGAAGGTGTGCGGCGCGCCCGGCGGAACCATGACGAGGCTTCCGGCGGGAGCGTCGTGGCTCTCTTCGCCGACCGTGAAGCGGACCGTGCCGCGCACGACGTAGAAACCCTCGTCGTGCTGGGCGTGCCGGTGCTGCGGCGGGCCGGGCGTGTGCGGGGCGACGACGATCTCGCCCAGGCCCAGCCGGTGGCCGGTGGTGCTGCCGTCCTCCAGGATCCGCAACCGGATCGGGCCGGTCATGGTGATCTCGCCGTCTTCGGGCCCGACGATCGCGATGCGCGTCATGCTGCTCCTTGTGAGAGTGAACTATCACGAGGAAGGTAGACCCTCATCTAGCGTTCGTGCAAGTGGACTCTTATGATGAGAGCCGGCTCAGGTCACGGAAGGCGGCGACGATGGACGGCGGACGGGTCAACCAGAAGCGGCGGACGCGCAACGCGATCCTGGCCGCCGCGACCGAGCTGGTCCGCGCCGGCCGGACGGTGACGATGCCCGAGGTCGCCAAGGCGGCGGAGGTGTCCGAGGCGACCGCGTACCGGTACTTCCCGGACCTGGCGAGCCTGCTGCGGGAAGCCGTCGCGGGGACGCTGTTCGACCCGGCCGAGGCGCTCGCGCCCCTCGCGGACCGCGTGGATCCCGTCGCCCGCGTCGCCGCGGCGACGGAACACCTGCTGCGCCACGTCCTGACCCACGAGGGCGCGGTCCGCGCCATGATCGCGGCGACGATCACCCGCCCCGCGGACACGGTCGCCCGGCCGGGGTTGCGCTTCGGCCTCATCGAGGCGGCGCTGGCCCCGCCGGCCGAGCTGGGCGGGATGGCCGCGCCGGAGCTGGCTCAGCTGAAGCGCGATCTCGCGGTCGTCATGAGCGCGGAGGCGCTGTTCGGGCTCACCGACCTGCACGGACTGCCGGCGGGGGAGGCGGTGGACAGCATCGTCCACACGGCGAGCGTGCTCACGCGGGCCGCCCTCGAGAGCTGAGGCCGGCGACCGCCGGCTCGCCGCTTTCGGCCCGCTGTGACCGCCGTCTCGTCGTGGTGCGCCCGGCCTGGGGACGGCGGCGTATTCTCGGAGCGTGCAGATGCCGACACAGGGCGACAGTGAGCCGGTTTCGCCGGCCCGCTGCCGGGGTGCGGCCCGCGCGGAGCGCGTGTCGTGACCGCCGATCCGAAGACCGCCCGCCGAGGTTACGACCACGCCGCCGTCCGCTACCGCTCCGATGCCGACCTGCTCGCCGTCGCCGTGCCCTTCCTCGAAAGCGGGCTGGCCGCGGGCGAGCCCACGCTCGTGTCACTGGAGCCGGAGCGGGCCGAGCTGGTCCGCCGGGCGCTCTCCCCGGCGGCGAAGACGCAGTACCTGTCCACGGACGACTTCTACGCCCGGCCCGCCGCCGCGATCAGGTCCTACCGCGACCTGATGGCCGGGCTCGTCGCCGACGGGGCCGGGGGCATCCGCATCTTCGGCGAGATCCCACGCGCCGCCATCGACACGTCGTGGGACTGGTGGGCCCGGTACGAAGCCGCGGTCAACCACGCCTACGACGAGTTCCCGCTGCGCAGCGTCTGCGCCTACGACACGCGCACCACCCCGCGGCACGTGCTCGACGACGTCGCCCGCACGCACCCGTTCGTCGCCATTCCCGGCGGGCAGCGCCGCAACGCCGGCTACATCGACCCGCCGGCCTTCCTGGCGGACCCGCGGCCGATGACGCCGCACCCGATCCAGCACTCCGCTCCGCTCGTCGAGCTCGCCGACCCGGACCCGCCGACCGCCCGCCACGCCGTGCTCGGCATCGCCGGGACCGACCTGCCCGCCGGTGAGATCGACGACCTCGTCCTGGCGGTCAGCGAGATCGTCGACAACGCGGTGCGCTACGGCCGTCCGCCGATCACGATGCGGATCTGGGCCGACGCCGGCCACGTCGTGGTGACCGTGCACGACACCGGCGAAGGCCCCGCCGACCCGTTCGCCGGCCTGCTGCCCGCCGCCCGCCACATCGGCGGCCGCGGGCTGTGGATCGCGCACCAGGTCTGCAGCCAGGTGACGCTGCACCGCGACGAGACCGGCTTCACCGCCCGGCTCACCGCGGGCAACCCCTGGCGCCGCTGAGCCGGCTCGCCTACCGGCTCACGGAAGTCCGGTGGACGCGCGGGGGATGCGTCGTCCCGCCGTAGTGGGTGGCCCCGAGCGTCACGGCGGCGACGAGCACGGCGGCACCGCTCGCCGTCACGATGCGTGCCGGGGTGCGCAGCCGCCGCCGGGGGCGGGGGATGTCGGCGGAGGTGTGGGACAGGTTCGCCGTGGCCCACCGGTAGCCGTGGGCCAGCGAAAACGCCAGGGTGGCACCGATGATGAAGAAGTCGGCGACGTTGAAGGTGTACCGGCCGACCGGGACGAAGTCGATGGCGCCGCGGACGCTGCCCGGCGCGGTGAGGTGGTGCAGCCCGAGGCGGTCGAGCAGGTTGCTGATCCAGCCGCCGATCGCCAGCGCCGCCGGCGCCCGCAGGAACGCCGGGTGCCGACGGCGCAGGAGGAGCAGCACGGCGGCGGTCAGCAGCGCGCTGCCGGCGAGGTCGAGCACCGCCCCCGTCACCGGACCGGCGTACCAGGCCCCGACGACCGGCCCGACCAGCGGGTTGCCGCCGAAGTTGATGTGCGCCCGTGGCACTTCGCGCCAGGCCCACGCTTTGGTCACCTGGTCCGCGACGACGACCAGGATGAGGGCGAACGCGGTCCACGGCGGCCGCGAGACCCGCGCGCCGGGAACTGCCGCTTCGAGCCGGGTGGTCCCGGCGGTGCCGTCGGAGCTCATGGTTTCCTCACAGCCCGGGCTCGGCGACCACGGGCCGTGGCCCGGACGGGCGGCGACGGGGCTGCGTGGATTCGCGGGGTTGGGGAATACCCCACCGGCGGCGCCGTCAAACATCGCGTTCGGGAATCGAAGTGTCCATTGTGGACGTGAGGGGTGCTGCCCGGGGCCGGTGAGCCACGGCGGCGCGGTCCGAGCGGCCGCCGTGATCCTCAGCCGGCGGTCTTGAGCAACGGCGCGTCCCGGGAGATCTCCCGGAAGCCGACGCCGTAGTAGAGCCCGCGGGCCCGGGGGTGCCCGGGCGCACCGAGGCACGCGACGGTCGCGTGCCGCGCGCCCGCCGCCCGCGCCCGGTGCAGGCCGTGCAGCATCATCGCCCGGCCCAGCCCGAGGCGCCGGTAGCCCGGGTGCGTCCCGACCGGCTCGAACTCGACGGTCTCGTTCACCTCGTCGAGCCACAGGATCGCCGACGCCGCCATCGTCCCGTCCGGCGCTTCGACGAGGATGTGCAGGTCGCCGCGGTACGCCGGGGTCCGGCGGACGCCTTCGTAGGCTTCGGCCGTGTACGACGTCGGAGTCCACGCGTGCGCGTGGGCTTCGACCGCGGCCGCCGGCCCGGCCTCGTCCGCGGTGCGGAAGCGGAATCCCCGCGGCAGCACCGGTTCTTCGATGTCGACGAGGTCCCGCTCGGTGAGCTGGGTCCACGACCCGGTGTCGCCGAGGGCGGCCGGGTCGGTCTCGTAGCCGTGCGCCGCCCAGCGCTTCAGCGCGAACTCGTCGCCGGCACACGGCAGCACGGTGCGCTCAAGGTTCTCCGCCGTGGCGTCGAACCAGGTGATCACGTCGTCCACCAGTCCGGCGTGCGCCGGGTGGACCTGGTGGGCGAGGTACGCGCCGGTGACGTCTTTGACGGACCCGTCGGTGCGCCGCACCCGGTGCGGGAGCTGGGCCCAGCCCCACGCCACCAGCTCGCCGTCGGAGAACCACAGCCGTCGCCGCCAGCCAGCACCGTCGGCGGCGTGCCCCCGGCCCCAGTTCCAGGCCAGCTCGCCGTACGACGCGTCACTGTTCACCAGCTCCGGCCGGGTGGCGGTGATCCGCTGCGCCAGACCCTGCATGAGCTCGACGTCGTCGGCGGTCAGCGGTTCGGCGGTCACCATGGTCAGCCACTGTGTCAGCACACGGGGAAGCCGTCGAACCGATTTCCGGGCAGCGTGGACCGGGCTACCGGGTGGACCGGGCTACCGGCGTTCGGGGATGCCCGCGAGGACGGCGCCCAAGCTCGGCAGCCAGCGCTGCTGCGGGTCAGGCGCCGACAGCCACTCCGTCGCCGCGTCCACCCGGCGGGTGCCGACCGGCAGGGGGAGCAGCGTGCCCCAGGCCAGCACCTCGACGGTGCGGGGCAACTCCGCACGCGAAGGGATCAGGCCGTCGGTCTCCGCGAGCAGGGCGACCCGCGGCCCCTGCTGGGTGGGGAGGTGCATGGCCGGACCCTGGCAGCCCGTCGCCGCCAGCCGGGCCAGGACCGGGCCGGCGCTGAGCTTGGGCAGCGTCACCGCGCAGATCCCGTTCTCCAGCGCCAGGAACGGGTGGACGCCGCGCCACTTCACCGGCCAGCCGAACAGGCGGCCGTAGAAGGCGTCGACCCGGTCGCCCGCCGGGTCGCCGGTCACGGTGGTGCTCGTCGGCACCTGCTGGTCGAGCGACATCGTCGACGCCTTTCCGCGGGGTGGGGTGGGGCAGCGACCGCCAGCCTAACGGCACTCAGTGCCGCTAGCAAGGGCGGCTGCTACCGTCCGGCCATGACGGATTCGCCGCGCCGCGCGCCGGCCACCCGGGTCGGGGCGACCCCCGCGGGCCGGCGGCAGCTGCGCCGCGCCCTCGCCTCCGCGGCCGTGGACCTGTTCGCGGCCAACGGTTACGAGGCCACCACCGTGGACGACATCGCGGCCGCCGCCGGGGTCGGGCGCCGCACGTTCTTCCGGTACTTCGACGCCAAGGACGACGTCCTGTTCGCCAACCACGACGAGATCGTGGCGGAGATGGAAGAGGCTTTCGCCGCGGCCGATCCGGGCCGCGACCCGGTCGAGGTGGCGTGCGCCGCGGTCGGCCTGGTGCTCGACTCCTACGCCACCGACCTCGACGTCTCGCTCAAGCGGTTCGCCCTGACCCGCACGGTTCCCTCGTTGCGGGACAAGGAGGTCGCGACCGTCGACCGCTACCAGCGCGTGCTCGCCCGCTACCTGCGGGCGCGCTACGAGGAGCAGGGCGACGAGACAGCGAGCCTGCGCGCGGCCGTGGCCGCGGCGGCGATCGCGGCCGCCAACAACCACGTCCTC
The DNA here is from genome assembly GCF_902497555.1 of Amycolatopsis camponoti. NCBI lineage: Bacteria > Bacillati > Actinomycetota > Actinomycetes > Pseudonocardiales > Pseudonocardiaceae > Amycolatopsis > Amycolatopsis camponoti. The sequence continues at coordinate 3,208,709 of NZ_CABVGP010000001.1, forward strand.
CGGCACTGGCTGCGCACCGGCGGCACCGGCGACATCAAGGCCACCGCCGCCGAGGCGTTCGCGCTGGTCATCGACGCGTTCCGGGCTCCCGGCGGCGACGAGGCCACCGTCGTCGCGGTCCTGACGACGGCGACGCCCCTGCACGAGGTCGTCGCCCGGGTCGGCGAAGTCCTGCGCGGCTGACCGCTTATGGCACTGAGTGCCACGGTGGCGGAAAGCGGTTTACACTCGATCGGTGGCGAAGCGGAAGAACGTCAAGCCGGCGCCGTTCCCGGAAGAGAACGGCGGAGTTCCGTTCAACGCCTCGGGCGTGGTGCGGACGGGCACCCGGCGGTTCACCTTCGTCGACAACAAAGACCCCACCGCGTTGTTCGACATGACGTTCGACGCTCCCGTGAAGACCGTGGAACGGATCCATCGGCGCCGGCTGATCGGCGCGGGTGGCCTGGGTGACCCCGAAGGTCTCACCCGGGTCGACCGGGACGGCGAGACGTTCCTCATCGTGGCTTCCTCGCTGGCGGTCGCGAAGGCCGGGCGGCGGGTCGACGACGGACTGGTGCGCGTCCGGTACCGCCCCGACGGGGACCTGCCCACCGAGTCGATGGACGGGTTCCGCGAGTGGCTGCTCGCGCACGTGCCGGTCCTCGCCGCCGCCGGACGGCTGGAGCCGGACGCGGGCGGGCTGAACGTCGAGGGCGTCGCGTGGGACGCGGGCGCGTTGCTGTTCGGCCTGCGGGGGCCGGCCGTCCCCGGCCGCGTCGCCGTGGTCCGCCTCCCGGTGGACCCGGGCGGGCCGTGGACGACCGGGTCGCTGGGGACGCCGACGCTGCTGTCCGTCGGCGTCCCCCGATCGGCGGCGCCGCAGGGTATCCGCGACATCTCGGGCGACGAGCGAACCGGCGGCCTCCTGCTGCTGCTCGGCCGGTCGGCCAGCCACGGCGACGCGCCGTTCCGGCTCGGCACCTGGCGCCGCGGAGACGACAGCGTCCGGCTGCTCGACATCACCTTCCACCGGACCGCGAAGCCGGAAGGCGTCACGACGTTCTCCCTCGGCGACGAGTGGAAGATCCTCATCGTCGACGACGGCGGCGGCTACGCGGTCCTGTGAATCAGGAGAAATACAGTTGCGACGCCGTGGCGTCCTGGACGACCCGGGGCCGCCCGCTCGCCGTGGGATCGGTTCCGAAAGCCACGCTCGCCCCGGTCCGGACGCTCGCCAGCGTGAAATAGCCGCTGAAGGTGAAGGGGTCGTCCGGCGGGGCGACCGGCGTGACGGAGAATTCTTCGGCGTGCTCGGAATTGTCCGCCGCGCGCGTGCCGAGCAGTTCGTGGCCCTGGCTCGACGTCGTCGTGCTCGCGTGCAGGAACCGCCCGGTTCCCTTGGCGGCGAGCGACTTCCCGGTGCCGAGAACGTCGAAGCACCACAGATCCGCGTCTTCGAGCCCGGCCGGCCGAGGCCGGTGGACGACTTCGAAGCTCCCCGGATCCGCCGGCACGGCTTCCGCGGGATCGGCGTGCATGCACTCGTTGGTGACGTCCTCGCGGACGTAGGCGCCGTCGGCCCCCGGCAGGCCGCCGCACAGGTAGCCGGCTGAGGTGGCGAGCCGGAGCTGCTTGCGCACCGTCGTGACCTGGGTGGGCACGTCAGGCACCCCCAGCCCCGTGAGCAGCCCCGCCATCCGTTCGAGCAGCGGCTTGAGGACCTTTTCCTGGGTCCGGTAGCCGAACACGCTTTCGCGGTAGGCGCGGATCTGGCCGATCAGCTGGGCCCGGCGGCCCGGGTCGTCGCGCACCAGCTTGGCGAGCAGCCCGGCGGTGTCGAGCCGGAAGTGCCGGGCGGGCTGCAGGGTCTGGTCGAGGCCCCACGGGATCAGCTTGAAGCGGACGTCGCCCAGGCCGGGTGCGGCGACGGCGTCCACGTCGTTGTACACGTAGGTGTTGTTGGTGTTGCGGGAGTAGCCGTCCCAGTGCTTGAGGAAGAACTCCATCGCGTAGACCTTGACGAACTGGTCGAGGTCGAACACCTCGCTCGCGCCCGCCAGCCCGTGCGCGGCGATGTGGTCGATGGCCAGGCGCAGGTCGGCCTTGTCCTCGAACTCCGACAGCGGTTCCACGCCGATGAGATCGAACCGCTTGCCGACGAAGTCGTCCTGGTGTTCGAGCTCGTACAGATTGCCTTTCCGGTGCTTGAAATTGCGCTCGATGTACCGCGGCATGATCGGCTCGACGTTCACGAAGACCCCGGGGGCGGTGACGCCGGCGACGCCCTGGCCGATCGGGGTGCCGTTCACGAGCACCCGGGCGAAGTTGCCGCGGGAATGGGGGAGACCGGCGAGCTCGAACAGTTTGTAGCCGAGCAGCTGCCGGACGAACGACAGGTCCTGGACCGAGTTGTTGAGCGTCAGGTACCGCGAACCGATCAGGTTCTGGACCGGCGCCTTGTTGGCGTCGAGGAACTTCCCGAAGTCGATGTGCAGGCAAGGTTTGTCACTGTTGATCGAGCCGCAGAAGGACTTCTTCTTGATCCCCACGTCGGAAAATGACGTGCGGGCGGGGAACCGCATCCCGGATATCGCGACCGACGTGGCTTTCCGCCAGGTGTAACGGCTGCCGCCGGCCCAGTCGAAGTTGCACGTGCCGCCGGCCGGCTGTTCGGTGCGCACCGCTTCCCAGTCGGCCGCGGGCATCGTGATGTCGATCGTCAGCACATTTTCGATCTCGTAGAGGGAATCGAGTGCTTGTTGTTCCTGGTCGCCCATGCCGCCAGTGTACGACCCGGTTTCCGTGATCGGGCGCCCGTAAAATTCAGCAATGAATTTTACGGTCGCGCTGTTTCCGGTGGCTGTTTCACCCGGCTCGGTGGACGGCGGTGATGCCGGCGAGCACGAGGTCCACCCCGGCGAGGAACTGCTCGCGGTCGTCGTGCCCGCGCTGCTCGGCCGCGATCTCCCGCATGAACGGGTACTCCCGCGCGTCCAGCTCTTCCCAGGCGTCCGACACCGCGTCGAGGAACTCGGCCCGGTTCGCGTGCGCCGCGCTCTGCGCGTTCGCCGCGTTCTGGCCCGCGGCACCGAGGATGTAGCTGACCAAGGCCGACGTCGTGGTGAACCGGTGTCCCGCGGGCACGCCCAGCGACCGGACCCGCCGGCCGATCGCCTCGAAGATCCGGGGCGTCACCGAGCCCGACGGGCTGCGGGAGAACTGCAACGCGAGCTGCGTCGCCAGCCACGGGTGCTGCTCGATCGCCTCGAACAACCCGAGCGCGACCGCGCGGATCTCGTCGGGCGGCGAGCCGGGAGAGCCGACCGCCAGCGCCGCGGCGACGACGCCGTCGGTGGCCGCGGCCAGGAGCTCGTCCTTGTTCGCCACGTGCCAGTAAATCGCTCCCGCCCCGGTCTCGAGGCGTTCGGTCAGCGTCCGGAACGTCAGCCCGGCCTCGCCGCCCGCGTCGAGCAGCTCGACCGCCGCCTCGACGATCCGATCCCGGCTGAGTGCTTCGGTGCGCCGGCGGGTGCGTGGTGTCATACCTCATCTTGACATGTCTGGAACGCTGTTCCAATATGGAATGACATTCCAGAAGGAGGCATCATGAACGTCACGATCATCGGAGCCGGTCTCGGCGGGCTCGTCCTCGCCCGCGTCCTGCACGTCCACGGCATCGCGGCCACCGTCTACGAGGCCGAAGCGTCCCCGGCCGCCCGCAAGCAGGGCGGCCTGCTCGACATCCACGAAAACACCGGTCAGGTCGCCCTCGAAGCGGCCGGCCTGACCGACGGGTTCCGCGGGCTGATCCTGGAAGGGCACGAGGCCACCCGGATCCTCGACCGCGACGGCTCGGTCCTCTACGACGAGCCCGACGACGGCACCGGAGGCCGCCCCGAAGTGCCGCGCGGCGAGCTGCGGCAGCTGCTGCTCGACTCGCTGCCGGATGGCACCGTCCACTGGGGACACAAGGTCACCGGCGTTCGCGCGCTGGGCGGCGGCCGGCACGAGGTGACCTTCGCCGGCGGCGCGACCGTCACCACGACCCTGCTGGTCGGCGCGGACGGCGCCTGGTCGAAGGTCCGGCCGCTGCTGTCCGACGCCGAGCCCGAGTACATCGGGCGCTCGTACGTCGAGACCTTCCTGTACGACAGCGACACCCGGTACCCGGCCGCCGCGAAAGCCGTCGGCGGCGGGGCCCTGCTCGCGCCGGCCCCGGGCAAGGGGATCCAGGCCCACCGCGAGAAGGGCGGCACGCTGCACACCTACGTCGCGCTGACCGAGCCGGTGGAGTGGTTCGGCGACTTCACCGACGCGGCCGCCGCCGTCGAACGGACCGCGCGCGAGTTCGAGGGCTGGGCTCCCGAGCTGACCGCGCTGATCACCGACGGCGACACCGCGCCGGTGCTGCGCCCGCTCCACACCCTGCCGGTCGAGCACCGGTGGGACCGCGTCCCGGGCGTGACGCTCGTGGGCGACGCCGCCCACCTAGCCACCCCGAACGGCGAAGGCGCGAACCTCGCCATGCTCGACGGCGCCGAGCTGGGCAAGGCCCTGGCCGCACACGACGACGTGGAGACCGCCCTGGCCGAGTTCGAGCGGGCGATGTTCCCCCGGAGCGCCGAGTCGGCCGCCGACGGCAACGAGCTGCACGAACTCCTCTTCGGCGACGACTCACCCCGGGGCCTGCTCGCTATGTTCGCCCCGGAGGGTCAGTGAACCCGCGCGAACGCTGGCACTCCTGCGTAGTCGCTCTCCGCGGCCGCGGAGAGCACTGACGCGACCGTCCAACTGACCGGGACCACCTGGCGGGAGCTCACCACCGGCGCCCGCCTCTTCCTGCGGCTCGCCGGTCCGGGCTCAGAGTAGTTCGCGGCCGGCGCGGAAGAACGCCGTCACCTCGCCGTCGAGGTCGCGCAGCGGGCGGGCGGCCCCGAACGGCGCGTTCCAGAACTCGCCCTCGCGTGCCTCGAACGGGCCGACGTAGGCGTAGGGCTCGCCCAGGTAGCCGTCGCCGGGGGAGACGCCGTAGTTGACCTCGTCGAGGACGATCGCGACGTCGAAGTGCTCCGGCCACAGCACCGGCGTGCTGCCCGGGGCGAACTCGCGCAGCGCCCGGTCCCCGGTGGCGAAGGCCGAGAGGAGGCTCTCCAGCGCGTCCGCGGCGAAGGTGATCGTCTCCTCGGGGCGGACTCCGGGACCGCCGGAGTAGACGCCCGCGGGCTCGCCCGCCTCGAGCCCGGCCTCCGCCGCGACGTCGGCGTAAGTGCGCCCGGCCAGCGGCACCCGGGCCGAGTCCGTCACGAGCTCGGCGCCTTCGACGCGCAGCGCGGGTCCGGCGACGGTCGCGAAACCACCCTCGGCCACCTGGAGCTCGATGCGCTCGGTCGCGCGGTGCTGCGGGCCGGCCAGCAGCAGTTCCGCGACGCCGTGCAGTGATCGCCGAGTCGGTTCCCAGTCCATCCCGGAGACGTTACCGGGCGACCTGCCCCGGAGCCGCCGGCACCGCGTTCGCCTCCCGCAGGGTCGGGCGCAGCGCGAGGACGACCGCCGTCGTGACCACCAGGTGCATGAGCATCAGCCCGACGACGTTCGCGGCGGTGGCCCCGGCGTTCAGGATCAGCAGGTCCGGCACCCAGGTCAGGACGAGGACCGCGGGGACGACGACGCGCAGCGCCTTCGGGGCCCGGCGGGCGATCAGGATCCAGCCGGCGGTGCCGAGGAGCAGTCCGAGCACGGTCGCCGGCAGGTAGGAGGCGGCGTTGAGGCCCATGCCGATCCCGCCGTCGTCGAGCGAGGACGCCGTCAGCGCGATGGCGGTGTTGACGGCGGCGGCCGCCACGACGGCGACCCCCAGGCGAAGGGCCGTGGCGGGCGTCCGGGTGGCGGTGGTGGTCATCGCTCCTCCTTGGGTTGCGTGTTAAACCCAAAGGTAGGTCGAGTTGCGTGTTAAAGTCAAGCGTGGGCGAGCAGGAAACCGAGGAGCCGTTCGACCGGCTCGGCAAAGAAGAGCGGCGTGTGTGGATCAACCTGGCGAAGGTCCTGCTCACGCTGCCGGGAGCGCTGGAGAGCCAGCTGCTGCGGGACGCCGACCTGACGCTGCTGGGCTACATGATCCTGGCGCGGCTTTCGGTCGTGCCGGGGGAAAGCCTGCGGATGAGCGAGATCGCGGAGATGGCCAACGGGTCGCTGCCGCGGATTTCGCACGCGGTGGCCCGGATGGAGGATCGCGGGTGGGTGACGCGGAAGGTGTGCACCGGCCAGGGCCGCCGGTTCACGACCGCGACCCTGACCGACGCCGGCCGCGCGCACCTCGCGGACGCGTCGCCCGCGCACGTGGCGAACGTGCGGCGCCTGGTGGTCGACCCGCTCGGCGACGACTTCCTGCGGCTCGGGGACGCCGTCGAGCGGATCGTCGAGAACCTCGGGCTGCCCACCGAAGTCCTCAAACGGCCGAAAGCCTGACCGGCGACCGCGCCGGCCAGGCCCCGTCAGCGCAGCGTCACGACCGGAGGACGAACTCGGCGACGTCGGTGCCCAGCTGCCGCCCGGCTTCGTGGTCGAGCCGGGTGTGGACGCCCGCGACGATGCGGCTCAGGCCCGCCTCGTCGGCGACGTCCTGGAACGTCGCGAACCGCCGGACCACGCCCGGCAGCGCTTCGGACGTCACGTCCAGGGCCCACCGGGGCCCGTACTCCTGCCGCAGCACCAGGGCACCCGCCTGCGAGACGACGCTGTGCGCGCCCGGGTACGCCGGGTCCGCCGGGGTGGTCGCCAGGCTCGACCAGTCCGGGACGCCGTCCGTCGCCGGGTTCCCGTCCTCGCCGGCCAGGCGGATCGCGGTGATCGGCCGCCAGATCCGGTAGTGGTACTTCGCCTCGTAGAACGCGATCACCGCGTCCGCGAACGCCAGGTTCAGCCGCGCGAACACCCGCGCCGCGACCAGCAGGCCGCTCCGGGAACCGCCGACGACCGACTGGGCGATCTCGTTCCAGTAGTTCCAGATCGGCGCGGCCCAGAACCGCGCCCGCTGAGTCTCGTCGGCGGTGCGGGTGGTGCTGGTGTCGCGCCCGGCCGCCGCGACTTCGCGCAACGCCTTCGCGTAGCGGGCGCCGCCCAGCGCGGGGTAGGGCGCCGGCCGGAACCGGTTCGCCCGGTCGAGCACGAACGGCGTCACCGCGGCCCAGTGGGTGAACGCGGCGGGCGCGAACGCGGGCGGGGACGGCCGGTACTGCCCGGGTGCCGTCCCCGGCGGCAGCACCGGCGGGACCGCGGCCGAACCGTCGTCGGCGCGCAGGCCCAGCAGCAGCCGGGCGACCAGGCGCCCGGCCCGCACCCCGTCCTCGCGCCGCGCCGGATCCACCGCGGCGAGCTGTCCCGCCAGCAGGCTCCCGAACTCGCCGGCCCGGCTGGGGTACAGCGCGGCCAGGACGTCGTGCGCGGCCTGAGCGGCGGCGGCTTCCGGGGCCGCCGCACCCGGGACGTCGACGGTGAACAGGTAGGGCCGCCCGGTCCCGGCCGTCGCGACGACCGCGTCGTGGATCGCCGCGTGCAGCAGGGCGAAGGCGCGGGTCGGGTGCACGGTCGCGGGCTGGAGGCCGGCCGTGCGCACGGTGGCCAGCAGCTCGCGGCTCCAGGCGACGACGACGTCCGCGCCGCCGCGCCGGACCGGGGCCGCGGTGGCCGGCGACCGCACGCCGGTGGTGGCGAGCACGGCGGCGGCCGTCCCGCCGGTGATGAACAGGTGCCGGCGCGACATCGATGTGGTCATTTCTCTCCCCGGGTCACTGGATGCTCCGCTTGCCGATACGCCCGCCGGTTACGGCGTAACCCCGTCGCGTATCCCTCAGGTGGCGAGAAGAATCGGCGGGGGAGAAGGCGGGCGGTGCCGGTGGCACAGCGGTTCCGGCGCAGACGCGCCGAAGGGGACGACGCGGGCGAAGCGCCCCGCGCGCGGCTGCACGCGGTCGGCGCGGACGTCTACCCGGACTGGGAGGCGGTCTACCGCGACAACGTCGACCGCGTCTACCGGCTGATGTTCTCGAAGGTCGGCAACCGGCCCGACGCGGAGGACCTCACCACGGAGGTCTTCCTGACGGCGCTGCGGCCGCTGCGCATCTCGGCGAGCGTGGGCGAGGTCCGGGCGTACCTGCTGGCCACCGCACGGACGGTGCTGGCCGGGCACTGGCGGCGCACGCTCGGCCGGGAGATCACCGCCCTGGACGAGGAGCGCGACATCGCGGCCTTCGAAACCGGCGCGATCGACCCGCGGACCCCGGCCCACGCCGAGGCGATCCTCCGTCAGCTGCCCGAACGGTACGGCCGCATCCTGCGGCTGCGGTTCCTGCAGGCGTGCTCGCTCAAGGAAGCGGCGGCGGAGCTCGGCATCACCGTCGGCAACGCGAAGGTGCTGCAGCACCGCGCGTTGCGACAGGCGGCCCAGCTCGCGGAAGGGACGGAGACGTGACCACTCGAGGCGTCCGCCGGTACGTCAAGGACCTCCTGCGCCGGCGCCGGCCGCGCCCGTTCGAGGCCGGCCCCGGTGACGAAGCCGAGCTGCGGACCGCGGTGCTGCTGCGTGCCGCCCGGCCGGGAGCCGGAGCGGCGAGCGAGGAGTTCGTCACCGGGCTGCACCGGCGGCTCGCCCAGGAGCTCGGGGAACCGGCGCCCGGGCGCGGCGGCACCCGCCGCCGGTTCATCCAGGTGTCCTCGGCCGCGGCGGTGGCGGCCGCGGCGGGCGCCGGCGTCGAGTACCTGGTGACGTCGGGAGGTGAGACGGCGGCCGCGCCACCACCCACGCCGGAGGAGACGCTGCGGCCCGAGAACGGCCGGTGGCGGGCCGTCGTGGCGGCCCAGGACCTGCCCGAAGGTGGGGTGCTGCCGTTCGACTTCGGCGCCGTGGCGGGGTTCGTCCGGCGTTCGGGCGGGCAGGTCAGCGCGGTCTCGGCGACCTGCACGCACCTGGGCTGCCGGCTGAACCTGGACGCCCCGGCGCGGCGGCTGAACTGCCCGTGCCACCGGACGGCGTTCGCGGTCGACGGCGTGGTCCTGACGCACCAGCTGCCGGTGACGCCGCCGCCGCTGCCGCACCTGGTGGTGCGCGAAGCCGGGGGAGTGGTCGAGGTGCTGGTCCCGCCGGCCGGAGCGTGACCCCCGCGCGCATTCCCGGCAGGGCACCACCGTCACCGGCACCGGCCGGATGCGCGGCTACCTCCACCCGGAGCTGTACCTCGGCGGGTACCGGGTCGCGCCGCTCAGCGCAGGTGCGAGGCGCCGTTGACGTCGAGGATCGCGCCGGAGCTCCACGCCGCTTCCGGTGAGGCCAGGTGGACGATCGCCGCGGCGACGTCCTCGGCGGTGCCCACCCGGCCGAACGGGCTCTGGTCCCGCAGCGCTTCGCCGCCCGGGCCGGCGAGCTTGGCTTCCTGGCGTTCGGTGGCGACGAACCCGGGCGCCACCGACGTCACGGAAATCCGGTGCGGGGCCAGGGCGATCGCCATCGACTGGCCGAAGGCGTGCAGCGCGGCCTTGCTCGCGCCGTAGGCCGGGTGCTCGGGTTCGCCGCGGAACGCGCCGCGCGAGCCGACGTTGACGACGCTGCCCGGGCGGCCGTCCTCGATCAGGTGGCGGGCCACCGCCCACGTGACGTTGGCGGCGCCGAGGAGGTTGACGTCGACCGTGCGCCGCCACACCGCCACCCACTGGTCGTAGCCGACCTCGGCCACGGCGTGGCGGGTCTGTTCCGTCGGGGCCTGGGCGGCGTTGTTGACCAGGACGTCGACGCGGCCGAGCGTCGCGATCGCTTCGTCGACGACCTGGCGTGCCGCGGCCGGGTCGCCTAGGTCGCCGGCGACGCAGGTGTGTCCGGAGCCCGCCAGCTCGCGCAGCGTCGTCTCGGCGTCGTCGCGCCGGGTCGCGTAGTGGACCGCCACGCGGTAGCCGCGCGCCGCGAAGGCGACGGCAGTGGCCCGGCCGATGCCGCGGGAGCCGCCCGTGACCAGTACGCCTCTTTGCCCGGTCATCGCTCGCCTCCCGTCGACAGGGCCCGCAGTTCGTCGAAAGCTTGCGAGAGATGGATGTCCAGGCTCTGCGCCGGGTCGTCGATCCAGGCCTGGGCCGCGTGGTGGAAGGTCGCCCAGCCGGTCTGCGCGGCCAGGCCCGCCGGCCCGCTTCGGATGCCCCGCTCCCGCAGCGCTTCCGCCAGCGCGTCGGTGAGCGAGGCGTGCTTGGCCAGTTCGCGTTCGCGCAGCGCCGGGGTCGCGGCGATGATCGCCAGCCGCGGCTCGGAGAACGGGCGGTTGGCTTCGAGGATCCGCGCGGCCTTCCGGAACGCGCGCAGCAGGATCTCGTACGGCGTCAGGCCGTCGGGGGCTTCGGCCACCGCCTCGGTCATCGTGTCGCGCAGGTCGGCTTCGCCGTCGAAGAGCACTTCGCGCTTGTCCGCGAAGTGCCGGAAGTAGGTGCGCTCGTTGAGGCCGGCGCGCGCGGCGATCTCCGCGGTGGTGGTCCGGTCGAACCCGCGTTCCCCGTACAGCTCGAGGGCCGCCTGCTGGAGGCGGCGGCGCGCTTCTGCTCCGCTTCGTGGCACGAGCCGAGGCTACCGCATTCCGCCAGTGACTGGCGTCACGTTGCGCCAGTAACTGGCGCTACGCGTAGTGTCAGCGACTGGCACTAAGTCGTCTCGACGGGAGTCTTCGCATGCATGTCTTCGTCACCGGGGGTTCCGGCCAGACCGGTCCCACCGTCGTCGCCGAGCTTCTCGCGGCCGGCCACGCCGTCACCGGCCTCGCACGCTCGGAGGCCGCGGCCGCGCGGCTGGAATCGTGGGGAGCCGCCGTACTCCGCGGTTCGCTGGAGGACTTCGATGTTCTGCGCCGCGGGGCCGAGGCGGCCGACGGCGTCCTGCACATGGCGTTCGGCGGCGACTTCGCCGATCCGGACGACCTGACGCGGCGCGACACGGCGGCGATCGAGGCGCTCGGCCGGGCGGCGGGCAAGCCGTTCGTCAGCACGTCGGGGACGCTGGTCCTGCCCGGCGGCCGGGAGAGCACCGAACGGGATGAGCCCGACGCGCACGGCATCGCCGGCTTCCGCATCCCGGGCGAGCGGGCGTGCCTGGACGCCGGCGGCACGGTGGTCCGGCTGGCGCCGACCGTCCACGGCCCGCGGGACCACGGCTTCATCCCGATGCTCATCGCCACGGCGCGCAAGACCGGCGTCTCGGCGTACGTCGGTGACGGCGGCAACCGCTGGCCCGCGGTCCACCGCCGGGACGCGGCAGTCCTGTTCCGGCTGGCCTTGGAGCAAGCTCCGGCCGGGAGCGTGCTGCACGGCGTGGCCGAGAATGTGACGTTCAAGGACATCGCGGAGACGGTCGCCCGGAAGCTCGGCCTGCCCGCCGTTTCCCTGACGCCGGAGGAGGCCGCGTCGCATTTCGCGAGCCCGTTCATGGCCCGGGTCCACGGCTTCGACGGGCCGGTCTCGAGTGCCGGGACGCGGCAGCTGCTCGGCTGGACGCCCGGTCACCCGGGCTTGCTGGAAGACCTGGCGAACGGCGACTACTTCGCGGCCCCCGCCTAGACTTCGCCTGATTCCGTCGGCGCTGCCGCGAGAAGTGGTGGGTACATGACATCCGGAGTGGGCCGGCGGCTCCTCGACTTCCTCCGAGAACTCGAGGCGAGCACCACGTGGACGGTCGTCGCCGAGGAGGCCGGCGCCGGGTCGACGTGGCGGCTCGGCGGAAGGACGTGGCAGGCGACCGTGGTCGTCGAGCCGCGGCGGTGGCTCGGGTTGGAGTTCGAGGCGCGGGATCCGGTGGGCGGCAGGCGCGCCACCTACGCCATCGACACCGACCTGTACGACATCTCGCGGGACGAGCAGCGGGAATTCGCCGACGAGATCGAGCACGACATCATCGAGTTCCTCGACAACCTGAGAAAGGGAGCCGTCCTGCGCGGAAACGACGGGCCGGAGTTCGTGCTCGTCTTTCCCCTCGACGGTGCCTACGTCCGGGTCGTGCGGGGGCGCTTCATGACCCGTGCGTCCACGCATCCCGCACTCGCCGCCGCCCGGGCCGGCGGTGACCACGTCCCGGTGGAATGACCGGCCCTAGCTGTCGAGCAGGTCCAAGCGCGGGGTTTCCCCCGGTCCCACGGGAAAGTGGGCGATGAACGTGACGCCGTCGTCCTGCGCGTCGAAACGGGCGATGCGTGCCGCCTCCGGCTCGTAGAACACGTCGCCCGGCCGCAGTACCGACGCCGGTTCGCCCTCGATCTCGTACACCGCCGAACCGGCCTCGACGCTGCCGAACACCGGTCCATTGTGGACGTGCAGGCCGGAGCCGTGGCCGGGGGCGATCGTGATGCGGCGGATCTCGACCAGGTCGACCAGGCGGGGCGCCGGGAGCCGTTGCTCCAGCACCAGGGTCCGGGTCACCGGCGCGGGGGTGGCGGGTGCGGGTTCGGCGCCCGCCACCGGGTCGCCGATCTCCGTGGGCGTGCCGTCGGCGGGGATCTCTTCGATGGCCAGGTGCGTCATCGGCGACGTGTCGGTCGCGCCGTGCCAGTGCCATTCGCCGGCGGCGACGCGGACCGTGTCGCCGGGCCGGACCAGCTGGGCCGGGCCGCCGCGGCGTTGCACGTACCCGGTTCCGTCGGTGACGACGAGGACCTGGCCGAGCGGGTGCCGGTGCCAGCGCGTACGGGCGCCGGGCGCGAACTGCACGCGGTCGACCTGGGTCCGTGACGGCCCGTCGGGGACGGCCAGCGACGTGACCCAGGCGCTGCCGGTGATCGCCGAAGCGGGTGCGGCGGTGCTGGTCGGCGGAGCGGGACGGACGTGCACGAAAGGACTCCTCAGAGAGCGGTGAGCAGGGAGAGAACGCCGGAAACGGCCTGGTCGAACGGTTCGGGTGCGGCGGCGGCGCGAGCGAGCACATAGCCGCCCTGCAGGACGGCGACGACGGTGGCCGCCAGCGCCGCGGTGTCCAGCCCGGCCGGCAGCTCACCCGCGGCCCGGCCCTCGTCCAGGACCTCGGCCAGCCGGGCTCGCAGGCGCGTCAAGGTTTCGTCGACCGGCGCGCGCAGCTCCAGGTCGGCGACGATGTCGGGGTCCTGCGTGAGCCGGCCGATGGGGCAGCCCTTGAGCACTTCGCGCTCACGACGCAGGTACGCGGTGATCCGCTCGACGGCGGTCCCGGGCGTGCGCAGCTGGGCCTCGGCGGCGGCCAGCAGCTCGTCCGCGCTGCGCCGCACGGCCTCCAGGGCCAGCTCCCGCTTGCCGGAGAAGTGGTGGTACATGCTGCCTTGCCCGGCGCCGGCGTGCTGCTGGATGGCCTTGGGGCTGGTGCCCACGTAGCCGCGTTCCCACAACAGCTCACGGGTGCTGTCGACGAGCTGGTCCCTGGTGTTCACGCCGAGTACTGTACATACCAGTAGGTACAGAAACCAGGGTCGTGCCCTCGAAACCCGGCGGGAGAACTCAGTGCACGGGCTGGAGGAGGGGGCGCGGCCGCGCGAGGACCGCGCTGACCTGGCCGTCTTCCGGGGACGGCGGCGTCAGTCCCGGGCCGGGCGTCATCACTGTCTCGGCGAGCGTCACCTCCTCGCCGCAGTGCCGGCAGGTGCCCGACTGCGCGACTTCGCCCTCGCACCCCGCGTGGACGAACACGCGGCGCCGCCCGCCCGGCGCGTAGTGCTCGTCGCCCCAGGCCGACAGGGCCCGGATGACCGGCCAGAGCCCGCGGCCCTTCGTCGTCAGCTCGTACTCGCTGCGCTTGCCGGGGCCCGGGACGCGTTCCAGTACGCCTTCGCCGATCAGGAACTCCAGCCGTTCGGTCAGGACCGCGCGCGGGATGCCGAGGTGCTCGACGAAGTCGCTGAAGCGGCGGACGCCGAAGACGGCGTCGCGGACGATCAGCAGCGTCCAGCGCTCTCCGACGATCTCCAGGGCGCGGACCATCGAGCAGGCCTGGTTGGTGTATTCGCGGGGGAGTGCCATGAGTTCCAGTCTGCCACAAAAGAGTTCGTTCATCGAACCAATCGTGCTAGCCTTCCGGCGGAAGAGTTCGGTCACCGAATCAATGGAGTCCGCATGGCCAGCCGCACCGGAGCCGTACTCGTCGCTTCCGGCGGCGCGACCCTGCTCGCTCTCTTCGTCTTCACCGCGCCGCTCTCGATCGTCCCGGCCGTGGCCGGCGGCCTCGGGGCCGGCGCGGTCGCGACGTCGTGGATCCTCAGCTCGATGAGCCTCGGCCTGGCCGTCGCGCTCCTGCCGGCCGGCGCGGTCGGCGACGACTTCGGCCGTCGGCGCGTCTTCGTCGCCGGCGCCCTCGTGACGGCCGTGGGGTCCGTGCTGTGCGCGGTCGCGCCCGGCCCGCTGACGTTCATCGGCGGCCGGGTCGTCGAAGGCCTCGGCTCCGCCGCGCTGATCGCGTGCGGGCTCGCGGTGCTCGGACCCGCGTTCCCGGACGCCGCCGGTCGCGCCCGCGCCACCGGGCTGTGGGGCGCCTGCCTCGGCGCGGGCATCGCGATCGGCCCGTTGGCCGGCGCGGCCCTGAACCACGACTGGCGCGTGCTCTACGTCGTGATCACGGTGCTGTCGCTCGGGGTGGCCGTGCTCGGGTGGGTCCTGCTGGAGGAGTCCGTTTCGGCGCGGGCGCGGACGGTCGACCTGCCCGGCGCGCTGCTGCTGGGCGGCGGACTCGCGGCGCTGCTGGCCGCGCTGACCGAAGGCAGGCAGGGCTGGACGAGCCCCCTCGAACTGACCCTCGTCGCGGCGGCGGTCGTGCTGCTCGCCGCGTTCTTCGCCCACCAGAACTCCGCCGGCGGCGGGATGCTCGACCTGGCACTCTTCCGCCGCCCGGCGCTGGTGTCGGCGACGGCGGGTGCGTTCGTGGCGGGTGCCGGGGTGACCGCGCTGATGGCGTTCCTCGGCACGATGCTCGAGAACGGCCTCGCGGTCAGCCCCCTGACGGCGGCGCTCGTGGTGCTGGGCTGGTCGGCGACGAGCGTGGTTTCGGCACTGCTGACGCGCCGGCTCCCGGCCACGCTCTCCGGTGGTGCGCGGCTGAGCGCCGGCTTCGTCGTGGTGGCCGCGGGGCTGGTCCCGCTCGCGTTCGTCACCCCGGCCTCGGCGCCGGCGGCCCTGCTGCCGGGCCTGGTGGTCGCGGGCTTCGGGACGGGCGTGGTGAACGCGTCGCTCGGGCGGGAAGCGGTGGCGAGCGTGCCTCCGCACCGGGCCGGCATGGGCAGCGGCATCAACAACACGAGCCGCTACGTCGGCGCGGCGCTCGGCGTCACCGTGGTCAGCGTGCTGGCGGTCCACGGCACGCCGACGCCGGCGACGCTGACGGCGGGCTGGAACACCGCGGTCCTCGTCGGCATCGCGGTATCGCTGCTGGGCGCGGCGGCGATCGCGGCATTGACCGTCCGGGCGAAGCGCGCCACGGCGGCGGTCACCCGGGCCGCTGTCGAGCACATCCGCCCGCTAGGAAACGGCTCCTGACCGGGCGACGAGCCGGCCTCGCTCCGACTCGGGGAACCGGTCGAGCATGACGCGCAGCTCGCCGGCGGTGACGTTCGCGCCGAAGGCTTCGGCGCCCGGTTCGAGTCGGACGCCCTCGGCCAGGGAACCGGCGAGGAGCGGGTCGAAGCCCAGTGCGTCGACCAGCTCGGCCACGCGCGCCACGTCGGCCGGGTCGTCGCCGGCGACCGCGATCGCCTTGCGGCCCGGTGTCCCCGCGGGGCGGGCCTCGTCTTCGAGGTCGTGGTAGCCCATGTGGTTGAACGCCTTCACGACGCGTGACCCGTCCAAAAAGGACTGAACGGTCTCGCTGGTCGACACGAGCAGGTCGTCGCGGACGCCGTCGACCTCCCACCAGTAGTTCATCGCGTCGACGACGAGCTTCCCGGCCAGCGCTTCCACCGGGACGGTGCGGTACTTGCCCAGCGGCAGCGCGAGGAGCACGACGTCCGCCTTCGTCGCCGCGTCCGGCGCGGTCGTCGCGATCGCGCCGGGCGTGAGGACGTCGACCGTCAGTGCGATCTTGTCCGCCGCGCCCGAGCCGGCCACGAGCACCTCGTGCCCGGCGGCGAGGGCGAGCCGGGCCAGGACCGTGCCGACCTTGCCCGCGCCGAGGATGCCGATGATCATTTCGCCTCCGAAAGGATGTCGCGCACCAGCGGGATCACCTTGGTGCCGTACAGCTCGACGGCGCGCAGGCGCGCGCTCGCCGGCTGCGATCCCGAACTGTAGATGAGGTCGAACCGGCCGACGCCCAGCTCCGCGACCGCGCCGGCGATCTTGCGGCCGACGGTCTCGGGGGACCCGATGTAGAGCGAACCGTGCTCGATCTCGCGGTCGTACTCTTCGCGCCGGATCGGCGCCCAGCCGCGCAACGCGCCGATCCGGTCGCGGATCACGCGGTAGCGCGGCCAGAACACCTCGCGCGCCTCCTCGTCGGTGTCGGCGACGAACCCGGGGGAGTGCATGCCGACCGGGTGGGCGGTGGTGCCGAACTGCGCGGCCGCCTTGCGGTACAGGTCCAGGTAGGGCGCGAAGCGCTGCGGCGGCCCGCCGATGATCGCCAGCATGAGCGGGAGGCCGTGGTGGGCGGTCCGGATGACCGACTGGGGTGACCCGCCGACGCCGACCCACGTCGTCAGCCGGCCGGACTCGGTCTTCGGGTAGACGTCGGCTTCCTCCAGCGACGGCCGCAGTCTTCCCTGCCAGCTCACGGGTTTCTCGTCGAGCAGCCGCACGAACAGGTCGAGCTTCTCCTCGAACAGCGCGTCGTAGTCGCTCAGGTCGTAGCCGAACAGCGGGAACGACTCGGTGAACGAGCCCCGGCCGAGGATGACCTCGGCGCGGCCGCCGGAGAGGGCGTCGACCGTCGCGAAGCGCTGGAACACGCGGACGGGATCGTCGGAGCTCAGCACCGTGACGCCGGAGGACAGCCGGATCCGCGACGTCCGGGTGGCGATGCCGGCCAGCACGGTTTCGGGCGTCGAGATGGAGTACTCGGGACGGTGGTGCTCGCCGAGGGCGATCACGTCCACCCCGATCTCGTCGGCGAGGACGGCTTCGTCGACCACCTGCCGGATGGCGGCGGCGTGGGAGAGCGGCCGGCCGGCGTCGTCCTCGGGGACGTCGCCGAAGGTGTCGAGGCCGAATTGCACGTCAGACACGGGAAGGCTCCTTCGCGAGCAGTTCGCGCACCCGTGGCGCGACCTCGCTGCCGAGCAGCTCGATCGTCCGGGCCCGAGCGGCCCGCGGCAGGTGCATGATGTCGTACTTGAGGTCGAAGCGGCTCAGGTGCAGGTCGCGCGCCACGGTCGCGATCTTGCGGGCGACCGTGTCCGGGGAGCCGACGAACAGGGCTCCGGTGTCCACTTCGGACAGATAGCGGCGGCGATCCGGTTCGTAGAAGCCGCGTTCGGCGGCGATCCGCGTCACGACCGGGTGCCAGTACCGCCACCAGGTCTCGACGGCTTCCTCGTCGGTGTCCGCGATCAGGCCGAGGGAGTGCTGGCCGACGGGCTGCGGTGACTGCCCGAACTGCTCGAGCGCTCGCCGGTACAGCTCGACGTGGCCGGCGAACCGCTGCGGGCGGCCGCCGATGATCGCCAGCATGAGCGGGAGCCCGTAGCGGGCCGCCCGCACCACCGAATCCGGGCTGCCGCCGACGCCGATCCAGGTGGGGATCCCGCCCGGACGCATCCGGGGGTGCAGCGTCTGTCCGGTCAGCGGCGCGCGTGTCCCGCCGGACCAGGTGACGCTCTCCTCGCGCTGCAGCCGCATGAACAGGTCGAGCTTCTCCTCGAAGAGCCGCTCGTAGTCGGCGAGGTCGTAGCCGAACAGCGGGAACGACTCCGTCGCCGAGGCCCGGCCCAGTACCAGCTGGGCGCGGCCGTCCGAGACGGCGTCCAGGGTGGAGAACTCGTGGTAGAGGCGCACCGGGTCCTGGGTGCTCAGGACGGTCACCGAGGTGCCGAGCTTGAGGTGCTCGGTCGCCGTCGCGATCGCCGCCAGCAGCACGGGCGTGGCGCTGTCGTTGTGGCCCTCGCGGTAGTGCTCGCCGACGCTGAAGACGTCCAGCCCCGCCGATTCGGCCAGCCGTGCCTCCTCGACCAGCAACCGGACGGTCTCCGCGTCGCTCAGCGCGCGGCCGTCGTCCGTGGCGACCTCGCCGAACGAGTTCAGTCCCAGCTCGATCATCGTGGCTCCTTTGATTGACACGTCAATCATCCGCTCGATATGATTGACGTGTCAACTAGGAGGTAGCGTGACCCGGACGACACGGCGGCGTGTGCTGCCGACCACCGAGGAGCTGCGCGTCTGGCGCGGCTTCATCGAGACGGCCGAAGCTCTGCGCGCCGAGCTCGGCGCGCGGCTGCAGGCGGAGTGCGCGCTCTCGCCGGGGGACTACGCGGTGCTGCTCGCGCTCAGCGAGGCGGACGGCCGGCGGCTGCGGTCGTCGCAGCTCGCCGACGACATCGGCTGGGAGCGCAGCCGCCTGTCCCATCATCTCGGCCGCATGGAGAAGCGCGGACTGCTCCGCCGGGAGGAGTGCCGGACGGACAACCGGGGAGCCGAGGTGGTGCTGACCACCGAAGGTTCGGCGGCCTTCCGGGGCGCGACGGTCCCGCACCTGACAGCGGTCCGCGAGCTGTTCGTGGACGCGCTGACCCCGGAGCAGCTCACCGCGGCCGGCGAGGTCGCGGCGGCGCTCCGGGCCAAGCTCGGCTAGAGGCCGTACGTCTTGCCGATGATGTCGCGCTGGATCTCGCTCGTGCCTCCGTACACCGTGGACACGACGGTCGACCGCAGGAGGCGTTCCATGCCGTACTCGGTCGCGTAGCCGTAGCCGCCCATCATCTGCATTCCGTCCAGCGCCATGGCCTTCGCGAACTCCGTCGCCTTCAGCTTGGCCATGGATGCCTCGCGCGGCAACGGTTTCCCGTCCGAGGCGTCGATCTTCCCGGCGACGTCGTGCACCAGCAGGCGGGTGCACTCCAGCTCGGTCGCGTGGTCGGCGATCCGGTGCCGCAGGGCCTGGAACGACCCGACCGGTCGGCCGAACTGCCGGCGCTCGCGGACGTAGGCCACCGTGTCGTCGAACGCGCGACGGGCGGTGCCCAGCATGATCGCCGCCAGGATCATCCGCTCGAGGTTCAGGCCCGCCATCAGCTGCCGCCAGCCCTGCCCGGCCTCGCCGACCACCGCGTCCGCGGGCAGCCTGCAGCCGGTGAAGTAGAGGTCGTTCACCTCGCGCCCGCCCATCGTGTCGATGCCGTGCACGGCCAAGCCGTCGAGGCCGGCGGGCACCGAGAACATCGTCAGGCCGTCGTGCTTGCCGCCGTCGGCGGACGTGCGCGCGACCAGCAGGATGTGCCGGGCGAGGTGCGCGTTGGAGCACCACGTCTTCTGCCCGTCGATCACCCAGCCGTCGTCGTGGCGGACCGCCTTGCACGTCAGCGCTCCGACGTCGGAGCCGGCGCCGGGCTCGGACATCGAGACGGCCAGCACCTCACCGCGGAGGAAGTCGCCCAGCACTTCGCGCTTGCGGTCTTCCGAAGCGAACTTCTCGTACGACGCCGCGGTGATCACCGACGTGGCGAACCCGCCGATGGGCGCCTGGTGGTAGGCCGTCGTCTCCAGGAACAGCACCAGGTCCAGCATCCCCTGCCCCGCCCCGCCGTACTCCTGCGGGACGGCGAGGCCGAGCCAGCCGAGGCCGGCCATCTTCCGGTACAGCGCGTCGTCGTGCGGGGTGGTCCGGTCGCCCACCTCCCGGCGGCAGAAGTCGTCGACGGCGGCGACGAAGTCGCGTTGCTCGGTGGAAAGGCTCACGAGTGCTCCCGGCGGTAGGCGTACGAGCTCAGGCTTCGAGCAGGGGGACGAGGTAGCGCCGGGCCAGCGCGGCCAGCTGCTCCTCGTCGTCGAGGTCGATGACGTGACTGGGGATGGCCAGGAACGAGCCGGAGACCCGGACCATCAGCTCGGCCACGACGTCGGCGTCCAGCTCGGTGCGCACGTTCCCCGCGTGCTGCTCCTGCCGGAGCTGGCCGGCGACGAACTCCCGCACGGTGGCCAGCGTGCGTCCGTCGTCGGTGATCATGGACGACGCGAGCAAGCCCGGTTCCGCGGCCATCAGCCCACCGATCAGCGGGTTGCCCCGGATGGCGCGCAGCGAGCTCACGAAGCCGAGCACGACCCGGTCGGCGACCGTCTCGGCTTGCTTGATCTCGACCAGGAACCGGTCGAAGTAGCGGCGGTACTCGCGGCGGACGACGTGCTCGACCAGCGTGTCCTTCGTCGCGAACCGCCGGTAGACCGTGATGCGCGAGAGCCCCGCGCGCTTGGCGACGTCCTCCATCGTGGACCGCTGGATGCCCATCCGGCAGAACTGCTCGTAGGCCGCGTCGAGCACGCGGACGCGGATGTCGTCGGCGTCGTCGACCTGTTCGACGGCGTCGATGTAGGCGCGCTCCAGCAGCGACTCCGCGCCCGGGGCACCGATGAACGGCTGTTCCACGACCACCTCCTGATCCTTCCACTCGGGGGCTTGTGGGGGGTCAGCACATCATGCTCTGATACAGAGAGGCAAGTCGCGTATCACTGTACCTGAATGTTCGAGCATCACTGTCGATCTCGGCTCCGGAGGAGAAGCGATGGCCAAGGACGAAGTCAGCCGGCGGCTCGCGTTGAAGCGCGGCGGGGCGCTGGGAGTGCTGGGCGCGGCGACCGTGGCGTCGCCGGCGCTGTGGACGTGGCCGGCCGAGGCGTCGGTCGCCCGGACCGGAGCCGGCGCGGATCCCCGGTGGGTGTGGGATCCCGAGGCCGACGCGCTGCTCGCGTCGGTCATCGACCGCGGCGACGTGCCGGCGGTGAACGCGCTGCTGCGGACGTGGAAGAAGAACGGCCAGGCCCTCCCCGACGGCCTGCCCGCCGACGTGCGGGACTTCGTCGAGCGGGCGCGGCAGCTGCCGTCCTGGACCGACCAGGGCAAGCTCGCCAAGTCGTTCGCGTTCACCGAGAAGCGCGGCCTCTACCTCGGGATCCTGTACGGCCTGGCGAGCGGGATGATCAGCACGGTCATCCCGCACGAGGCGCGCGCGGTGTACTACTCCAAGGGCGGCGCGGCCATGAAGGACCGCATCACCAAGACCGCCAAGCTCGGCTACGACATCATGACGCGCAACGCCTTCGCCGCCGACGGCGAGATGATCGTGACGTGCGTGAAGACCCGGCTCGTGCACGCCGCGGTGCGCCATCTCCTGCCACGGTCGCCGGGGTGGACGGGCACCGCCGACCAGACGGCGCCGATCAGCCAGCGGGACATGCTCGTCACGTGGCACAGCCTGCCGACGACCGTGATGGGGAAGCTGACCTCGTGGGAGGTGCCGATCCCGCGCGCGGAGTCCGACGGGTTCCTGCACTCCTGGCAGCTGACCGCGCACATGCTCGGCATCATGGACGAGTACATCCCGGCGTCCTGGACCGAAGCGAACGCCCAGGCCGAGCAGATCCTGACCCCGGTGCTCGCCCCGACCGACGAGGGCATCGCCCTGGCCGAGATCCTGCTCAACCTGGGGTCCTCTGTGGACGGTGGCGTGCTGAGCACGCACGTCCTCGGCGCGCTCACGCGGTTCATGCTCGGTGACCGGATCGCGAACTGGCTGCGCATCCCCCGCGAGCCGGTCTGGGACCCGCTGCTCGACGTGGCCTGGGGCCCGTTCATCGCGGTCCGCGAGGGCCTGCTCCCGTTCCCGCTGGCCCCGGCGGCGTACTGGACGTTCGACGAGATCATCCGCCAGGCGACGCTGCTGTTCCTGTCCGAGGGGAACCCGATCAGCATCGAGATCCCCGACGCGAACCGCCCGTCCTGACCGCCCGGGGCCGCCGTGGCCGGGCGGCCCCGGGTTCGTCAGTCCAGCATGGAGTTCTTCGTCTCCGGGGCCCACTTCACCGACACCACCAGCCCCACCACCAGAACCAGTGTCAGGATCAGCATCGTCGGGGAGAAGCCGATCCCGTCCAGGGCCAGCGGGAGCAGGAACGTGCCGATCGCCGAGCCCACGCGGCTCAACCCGTTCAGCAGGCCCACTCCCGAACTGCGCAGGTCCGTCGGGAACAGCTCCGGCGGGTACACCTGGTCGAGGTTGACCGCCGCCGACATGGTGAACGTGAAGACCAGGAACAGCGGGAACAGCAGCGCCGTCGGGGCGTCCGGCCAGACCGCCATCGGGGCCATCGTCACGATCAGCACCACGAACGACCAGATCGTCAGGCCGCGGCGGGTCATCTTCGCGACCAGCCACAGGCCGCCGAAGCTGCCCAGCAGCAGGAACAGGTTCAGGATGCCGTCGCTGGTCGTGTCCTCCTCGCCGATGCCGATCTTGAGCAGCACCAGCGGCAGGAACGTGTAGATTGCGAAGTACGGGATGACCTGCGCGTTGTAGAAGATCGCGCCGAACGCCGTGGCGCGGCGGTACTGCTTGCCGAACAGCTCGCGGTAGCGCGCCCGCCGCTCCGGGCGGTGGGTGGCCACCAGCTGCTCGAACGACGCTTCGTCGCCGCGCAGCCGGCGCACCACCGCGCGGGCCTGGTCGAGGCGGCCCTGCGTCAGCAGCCAGCGCGGGGACTCCGGGACGCCGATGCGCAGCAGCACCACGGCGATCGCCGGGAGACAGCTCGTCGCCAGCAGCCAGCGCCACGAATCGCCGCCCAGGGAGATCAGGTAGTTGCCGAGGAAGAACGCCGCGACGTAGCCCACGGTCCACAGCACCGTCAGCGACGCCAGCAGCCCACCGCGGTACTTGCGCGGGACGAACTCCGCGACGAGGGTCGGCCCCAGTGCGTAGTCGGCGCCGATGCCGATCCCGATCAAGAGCCGCAGGATGAACAGCTGCACGGGATCCTGCACGAAGAACTCCGCGGCCGACGCGACGGCGATCAGCAGGAAGTCCACAGTGTACAGTCGCTGGCGGCCGATCTTGTCCGCCGCCCAGCCGACCAGCACGCTGCCGAGGAAGATCCCGATCAGCGCCGACGCGCCGAGCAGGCCCTCCCACACCGCGCCGAACCCGAGCGAGGACGCGATCACCGGCAGGGCGATGCTGATGATGCCCAGCTCGTAGCCGTCGGAGTAGTTGGCGCAGAACGTCAGCGCCGTGATGCGCAGGTGGAACCGGTTGAGGGGGACGTCGTCGAAAGCGGTGACCGCCTCACTCGGGGAGGAAGAGGTCTTGCTCTGCGGCATAGTCTTCGAAGCCTTCCAGTCGTTGCCGGGCCGTGGCGCCGGCCGCGTCGGCCATCGCCTCGACCAGCGCCACGGTCAGCGAGACGACCGCGGCGTGGGAGTCGAACACGAACTCCGACGCGACGCCCGCGCTGAGCACGTCGTCGGCGAGAGGGGTCAGCGCCGTGACGGGCCGGTCCGTGATCAGGAGGGTGCGCAGGCCCAGCGCGCGGGCCTGCTCGAGCGCGGCGGCGCTTTCCCGCGGGTAACGGGGGAGCGCGACCAGGACCAGCGTCCGCGCGCCGCACCGGTGGGCGTGGCGCAGGGAGTCGCCGAAGACGCTGCCGGAGTCGGTCAGCAGCCGGACGTCCGGGTGGATCTTCGTGGCCAGGTAAGCGAAAGCGGCCGCTTGGGCCGCGGAGACGCGGTAGCCCGCCACGACGAGCGGGACGGATTCCATGAGCCCCGCCGCGAGCGTCCGCAGGCGGGTGTCGTCGGCCAACTGCGCCCGCAGGGCGCCGAGGTTCCGGACGTCGGCGTCGATCGCGTCCTGGAACTTGTTGCCGCCGCACTCCGGCTCGGGCTCGGCCGCCGCTTCCCGCAGGTAGCGGCGGAACCCGGCGTAGCCGTCGAACCCGAGCAACGCGACGAACCGGGTGACCGACGGCTGGCTGACCTGCGCGTACTCGGCGAGCTCGGCGCTGGTGAGCGCCACGGCCTCGGCCGCGTGGTCGGCGAGGTAGCTGGCGATGCGCCGCTGCGCCGGGGTCAGCCGGTGGGCGGTGAGCAGCTCGTGCAGCGACCGGGACACCGGGTCTCCGTCCTTGTGTGAATGAGTAGTTTCATGTCACCTTAGGAATGAATGAAAACTTGTCAAGAGCGCTTGTTAGGGAAGGTGGCGATGACCGACACCAACCGCATCGAGATCAGCGGGGCCGGCCTCCGCTGCGCCGACGTGGTGCGCGTGGCCCGGCGCAGTGCGTCGACGGAGCTCGGGGCCGACGCGCTGAAGAAGGCGGAGTCGAGCTATCAGCTGGCCGTCGAGCTGGGCGCCAAGCGCGCGGTCTACGGCCGCACGACCGGGGTCGGCGCGAACCGGCACACCGTCGTCGACCCGGAGTCGGCCGACCACCACGGCCTGCGCCTGCTGCGCAGCCACGCGGGCGGGACCGGCGACCCGCTGCCGGACGACGCCGTGCGCGCGGTGATGGCCATCCGCCTCAACCAGCTGGCCGCCGGCGGGAGCGGCGTGCACCCGCGGCTGCTGGAGGTGCTGCAGACGGCGTTGCGCGTCGGCGCGCTCCCGCACGTCCACTCGCGCGGCGCGATCGGCACCGGCGACCTCGCCCAGCTCGCCGAGATCGCCCTGACCCTGGCGGGGGAGCTGCCGTGGGCGGCGGGCGACCTCGACCCGGTCGCGATCAGCCCGGGCGACGCGCTCGCGTTCATTTCCAGCAACGCCGCCACCCTGGGCGAGGCCGTCCTGGCCTGGCACGACCTCAGCCGGCTGCTCGCGGCGAGCCACGTCGTCACGGCGCTGACGTTCTGCGCGCTCGGCGGCTCGGCCGAGGCGTACTCGGAGCGCGTCCACGCCGCGCGGCCGCACCCGGGCGCCGTCCACTGCGCCGCCGAGATGCGTCGCCTGCTGACCGGTGCCGCCGAAGGGCGGCGGCTGCAGGATCCGTTCGGGCTACGGGCGTTCCCGCAGGTCCAGGCCCCGGCACTGGACGCCGTGGCGGCCGTCGAAAGCGTGCTGGCCATCGACATCAACGCCGCCGCGGAGAACCCGCTGATCGACGTCGAGACCGAGCAGGCCTACCACCACGGCCAGTTCTCGACCGCGCACGTGGCGCTGGCGTTCGACCAGCTGCGCGCGGCGCTGCACCACGTCGCGGAGCTGTCCACCGCGCGGCTGGGCGACCTGGTGGAGCCGGACCTGAGCGGGCTGCCACCGTTCCTCGCCGAGGGGCCGGCGGGCAGCTCGGGGATCATGATCCTGGAGTACGTCGCCCACGACGCGCTGGGCACGCTGCGGCACGCGGCCTCACCGGTCACGCTCGGGACCGCGGTGATCTCCCGCGGGCTGGAGGACCACGCGAGCTTCTCGACGCACGCCGTCCGCAGCACGGTCGCCGCCACCGCGGCGTACCGGACGGTGCTGGCGTGCGAGCTGCTCGCCGCGGTCCGCGCGCTCCGGTTGTCCGGCGTCCGGCTACCGGACACGCCGCTGCGGGAAGCGTTCCGCCTCGCCGACGGCGGCCTTCCGCACATCCCGGAGGACCACCCGCTCAGCGCGGAGATCAAACAGGCCGAGCGGCTCCTGGACCGGCTGGCCGTGCTCTGATGCCCCGGCAGTCACGCGTGCTGCCCGCCGGATCACGCGTGATGCCGTTCCGGACACGGGTTCGCTCAGAGGCCGCACGCCTTGGTCAGCGCGGTGACCTGCTCGGACTTGCGCCGCACCCAGTCCGCCGGGCCGGTGACCAGGTCGTCGACCGTGGTCTCGCGCAGCGTGGTCGCCAGGGAGCCGATCGCCTCGCCGGCGGTCGTGCCGGCGGCGCGTTCCGCGAGGGCCGTCAGCTCACGGCCGGCCTCGTGCGCGCGGTCCGCCGCGGCTCGCGGGTCGGCGAGATCGGGAGTGGCGGTGGCGATCCGGACCGCGTCGGTGCAGACGCTGACCGTCGTGGCGGCATTGCCGACGCGGCCGGCGGTTTCGGAGGCCGCGCCGCAGCCCGTGAGAGCCAGCAGGAGACCGCCGGCGATGGCCGCTGTCGCGAGTCGTTTCATCGGGTTTTCCCTTCAACCGGAACGTTGCGCGTCTTGAGGAGGCTCGCGGCGACCGCCGTCGCGAGGATGAGGCCGACCACGCCCAGCGAAAGCGCCGTGGGGATCTTCCAGATCTCCAGCAGCAGCATCTTCACGCCGACCCAGACGAGGACCAGCGCCAGGCCGAGCTTGAGGTAGACGAACCGGTGCATGAGGTCGGCGAGCAGGAAGTACAGGGCGCGCAGGCCGAGGATGGCGAACGCGTTCGACGTGAACACCAGGAACGGTTCCTGGGTCACGGCGAAGATCGCGGGGATCGAGTCGACCGCGAAGACGACGTCGGTGACCTCGATCAGCACCAGCACGGCCAGCAGCGGCGTCGCCACCCAGCGGCCCGCTTCGCGGACGAGGAACTTCTTGCCGTGGTGGACATCCGTCGACGGGACAAGCCTGCGGAAGACGCGCAGGACGACGTTCCGGTCGTAGTCCACCGTCTCCGAGCGGTGCAGCGCCATCCGGATGCCGGTGAGGACGAGGAAAGCGCCGAACACGTAGAGGATCCAGGCGAAGCTCGCGAGCAGCGCCGAGCCGGCGGCGATGAACACCGCCCGGAAGACCAGGGCGCCGATGACGCCGTAGAACAGGATGCGGTGCTGGTGTTCGCGAGGCACGGCGAAGTAGCCGAAGATGATCGCGAACACGAAGACGTTGTCGACGGCCAGGGATTTCTCGATCACGTAGCCGGCGAAGTACTGACCGGCGAGCTCCGCGCCCCAGACCCACCAGACCACGGCGCCGAACGCGACGCCCAGCGCGACCCACACAGCGGACCACGTGAGCGCTTCGCGGACGCCGACGACGTGCGCCTTGCGGTGGGCGAACAGGTCGACCGCGAGCATCAGCAGGATGACGCCCAGCACGGCGGCCCAGGCCCAGATGGGGACGGTCACGGCACACTCCTCCGGTTCGATGGCGAACCGGAGGTCTTCCCGGCCACCCAGAAGGTGGCGCCGGCACCGGGTCTGCGCAGAGACAGCCGTATTGACGATGCCGGACCGAGCGGGTACTCCCCTCCGTCTCCTCCAGAATGACGAACTGTGCTTCGTCTGTCAAGTGTGGACGGCTATGCTGCGACGATGGCCACGTGGACGTTCCTGAGCAATCACGCGCACGTTCTGCTGTGCGTGGCGGAGAACCCGGACCACAAGCTGCACGACATCGCCGAGCGCGTCGGCATCACTGAGCGTGGCGTCCAGCTGATCCTCGCGGACCTGATCGCGGACGGCTACGTCGAACGCGAGCGCGTCGGGCGGCGCAACCACTACACGATCCACCCGGAGAGCCGGTTGCGTCACCCGCTGGAGGCGCACCACCGGGTGGCGGAGCTGGTGGAGGCTTTGGGCCCGGAGCGTCCCTGCGTGCGAAGCGGCGCAAAGATTCCGTAAATTCGCGTGGACTCCTCCGCGCCCCGGCGCGAAAACCGGCGTCCGGCCGGAGCGGGCCAGTAGGGTCCGGCGTGCCCGGCGCCGAGGAGGAGCACGTGAACGGGAAGACCACCACGACGGACACCGTCCGCCTGGGCCTGGTGATCGGCGCGCTCGGCGTCGTGTTCGGGGACATCGGCACCAGCCCGATCTACACGCTGCAGACGGTGTTCAGCCCCAGTGACCCGCATCCGGTCCCGGTGAGCGCGGACAACGTGTTCGGCGTGGTGTCGCTGATCTTCTGGTCGGTGATGATCATCGTGACCGTCACCTACGTGCTGCTGGCCATGCGCGCCGACAACGACGGCGAGGGCGGCATCATGGCCCTCATCACCCAGCTGCGGCGCGTGCGCGAGCCGAGCGGGCGCCGGACCGCGCTGGTGCTGGCCGGGCTCGGCATCTTCGGCGCCGCCCTGTTCTTCGGCGACAGCATGATCACCCCGGCGATCTCGGTGCTGTCCGCGGTCGAGGGCCTCAAGCTCGTCTCGGACGACCTCGACGCCTGGATCGTGCCGATCACCGCCGTGATCATCATCGGGCTGTTCCTGGTGCAGCGGCGCGGCACCGCGGCGGTCGGGCGGGCGTTCGGGCCCGTCATGATCGCGTGGTTCGGGGTGGTCGGCGCGTGCGGGATCGCCGGGATCGCCGGGCACCCGGAGATCCTGAAGGCGCTCTCGCCGACGTACGCGATCGGGTTCATGGCCGGGCACTTCGGCATCGCGTTCTTCGCGCTGGCGGCGATCGTGCTGTCGGTCACCGGCGCCGAAGCGCTGTACGCCGACATGGGCCACTTCGGCCGGCGCGCGATCACCCGGGGCTGGTTGTTCCTGGTCCTGCCCGCCTGCGTGCTCAGCTACCTCGGGCAGGGCGCCCTGATCCTCGAGGACCCGGCGAACGTCAGCAGCCCGTTCTTCCTGCTCGTGCCGAGCTGGGGACGGCTGCCGATGGTGGTGCTGGCGACGGCGGCGACGGTGATCGCGTCGCAGGCGGTCATCACCGGCGCGTACTCGGTCGCCGCGCAGGCCGCCCAGCTCGGGTACCTGCCCCGGCTGCGGATCGCGCACACGTCGGAGACCGAGCGGGGCCAGATCTACGTTCCGTGGATCAACTGGCTGCTCCTGGTTTCGGTGCTGACGCTGGTCTTCGCGTTCCGCAGCTCGACGGCGCTGGCGTTCGCGTTCGGCATGGCGGTGACCGGCACGATCACCATCACGACGCTGCTGTTCTTCTACGTCGCCCGGACGCGGTGGGGGACGCCGGGCTGGCTGCTCGGTGCCGGCGCGGCCGTCCTGCTGACCGTGGACCTGCTGTTCGTCGCGGCCAACCTGACCAAGCTCGTGCACGGCGCGTGGCTGCCGCTGCTGATCGGTCTCACGGCGTTCACGATCATGACGACGTGGCAGCGCGGCCGCCGGATCGTCACGGCCGAGCGCGAACGTCGTGAGGGCCCGCTGCCGGAGTTCATCGAGGGACTGCACGAAACACCGGTGCAGCGGGTCCCGGGCACGGCGGTGTTCCTCAACCGCGGCGGCCGGACCGCCCCGCTGGCCCTGCGCGCGAACGCCGAGCACAACCACGTCCGGCACGAGCAGGTCGTGATCCTGTCGCTGGAGACCGAGCCGGTACCGCGGGTGCCGGCCGACGAGCGGGTGAGCGTCGCGGACCTCGGGCACGCCCACGACGGGATCGTGTTCGTCACCGCGCGGTACGGCTACATGGAGACCCCGGACGTCCCGGGCGCGCTGGCCCTGCTCGACCCGGCGCAGACCGAAGGCCGCCTGCGGCTGGACGAGGCGTCGTACTTCCTGTCCAAGATCGAGCTCCAGCGCGGCCCCGAGCCGACGATGGCGGCCTGGCGCAAGCGCCTGTTCATCGCGACGTCGTACATCACGGCGGACGCGGCGGAGTACTTCGGCCTGCCCCGGGACCGCACGGTGATCATGGGCTCCCACGTCGACGTCTAGATGTGATGTCCGGGGAGGTTGGTCAGCCGGGTGACCGGCGGCTTGCCGCCGGTTGAGCTGTGGGGTCGATGATGATTGTAGAAGTGCAGCCACCCCGGTAACGCGGCCCGCCGCAGGGTTTCCGACGGATAGAAACGGGCATAGGCCCAGCCCTCGGCCAACGTGCGGTGAAACCGTTCGATCTTGCCGTTGGTCTGCGGCCGGTAAGGCCGAGTCCGTTTCGGAGTGATCCCCAGCTCGAGGCAGGTATCGCGCCAGGCATGAGACCGGTAGGCCGACCCGTTGTCCGAGAGCACCCGCTCGACGGCGACGCCGCGGGCAGCGAACCAGGCCACGGCCCGGCGCAGCACTGCGGTGGCGGTAACAGCGGTTTCGTCGGCGTGGATCTCGGCGTAGGCGACGCGGGAATGGTCGTCGAGCACCGTGTGCACGAACCCGGTCCCGATCTTGGGGTTGCGGTAGGCGTTGCGGGGCTTGCCCGGCGTCGCGGCCCGGTTGCGGTCACCTTGAGCGCGTCCGACGTAGCGCCAGCCGCCGCCGTCGGGGATGTTGCCGAACTTGGTGACATCGACATGGATCAGCGACCCGGGATGGTCGTGTTCGCAGCGGCGCAGCGGCGCAGCGGCTCGCCGGTGACCCGGTCGATGCGGGAGAGCCGGTTGATCCGGCATCGCACCAGCACCGCGTGCACCGTGGATGCGGGCAGGCCGAGCCGGCCGGCGATCTGGACCGGGCCCAGCCGCTTGCGCCACCGCAACCGCACGATCGCCCGCACCAGGTGCTCGGGTGTGCGGGTCGGGCTGCGGCGGGGACGGCAGCTGCGATCAGCCATGCCGGCCACGCCTTCGGCTCGGTAGCGGGCGGCCCATTTCGCGGCGGTTTTGGCGGCGACCATGAACATCTTCGCTGCTGAGGTGCAGGTCCAGCCTTGCTCGACGATCAGGCGGGCCAGGCGCAGCCGGGTGCGTGGGGTCAGGGTGGCGTTAGGGTGGGACACGAAGGCCTCCGGTCGGTGAAGCGGTTCCTAGACAGCTCCACTTCACAACCGGAGGCCTTCACCTGTCAGCACGACAGGCCGCCGCTGGTCACCTCAACTCGGGACAACGTCCCTGGACATCACATCTAGAGCAGCGGCAAAGCCAGCCGGAAGCAGGCGCCTTCGCCGAGGGCAGTCTCCAGTTCGACGTCGCCGCCGTGCGCCCGGGCCAAAGACCGGGCGATCGACAACCCCAAGCCCGCGTCCGCGCCGCCCGTTCGGGTCCGGGACCGGTCGGCGCGGTAGAAGCGGTTGAACACCTTCTCCGCCTGCTCGGCCGTCATCCCCGGACCGTCGTCCACCACCTCGAGCACCGCGCGGCCGTCGGCCGTGCCCACACCGATGCGGACGGGGGTGCCCGGCGGGGTGTGCGCCGCCGCGTTTCCCACCAGGTTCGTGACCACCTGGCGCAGCCGGGCTTCGTCCGCGTCGACCGGGGCCGGGCCCGGTGGTCCGGCTCCGCCCGGCCCGGTCAGGGAAATCTCGCGGGAAGGATCCAGCGCCCGGAGGTCGTGGCGCGCGTCGCCGGCGAGGGTGCGCAGGTCCATCGGGGCCCGGTCGAGCTGGTCCTCGGGTGCGTCGTCGAGCTGGGCGAGCAGCAGCAGGTCCTCGGTGAGCGCGGTGAGCCGGGTGGCTTCGCGGTCGATGCGGCGCATCGCGTCGTCCACATCGGACGCTCCGGTCAGCGCCCCCATCCGGTAGAGCTCCGTCGACCCCTTGATCCCGAACAGTGGCGTCCGCAGCTCGTGGCTGACGTCCGCCACGAACGTGCGCATCCGCACCTCGGACGCCGCCCGGTCGGCGAACGCCTCCTCCAGCTGGCCGAGCATGGTGTTGAGCGACGCCGCGAGGTGCCCGATCTCCGTGCCGGGCGAGGCGAGACCGGGGACGCGCCGGGTGAGGTCGCCGCCGGCGATGGCGGCCGCCGTGTGCTCGATCCGGCGCAGCGGCCGCAAGCCCCGGCCGAGCGCGAACCAGCCGGCGGCGGTCAGCACGACGAGCAGGCCGGCGCCGGTGACCAGGCTGCTCACCCGCAGCTGGGTGATCGTGGCGTCGGCTTCGGCGAGCGGCGCGGCCGAAACCACCGTCCCGCCCCAGCGGACGGCCCGGAGCGCGACGGCACGCCAGCGCTGTGACCCGTCGGCGGCGTCCAGGTCGACGGCCGTCCCGTCGGCGGGGACCGTGCGCAGCGCGTCGGACGGCGGCAGTGCCGCGCCGGGCACCCGCGAGGAGTGCAGGCCGCCCACCACCGCGCCGCCGGTGTCGAGGTAGACGACGTACGGCGTGCCGAACAGGCCGAGCGCGGGGTCGAGGAGGTCCGGCCGCACCGTGGGGTTCTCGGCGGGCGGCGGGCCCGCGGCGCGCGAGATGAGCTCGGTCATCGACCGCAGCTGGCCGTCGAGCCGGTCGAGCTGGAAGCGCTCCAGCCGACCGGAAACCAGCGTGCTGACGAGGGTCAAGCCGGCCAGCAGGAGACCCGCGGTGAGCAGGAGCAGCCGGGCGCGCAGCGACAGCCGCCTCACCGCCGGGGCTCCCGCAGCACGTAGCCGACGCCGTGCACGGTGTGGATCAGCTTCGGCTCCTCGGTGTCCACTTTCCGGCGCAGGTAAGAGATGTAGGTGTCGACGATGCTGGCGTCCCCGCCGAAGTCGTCGCGCCACACGCGGTCGAGGATCTGCGCCTTCGACACCACGCGGCCGGCGTTCTCCAGCAGGTAGCGCAGCAGCCGGAACTCGGTGGCGGACACGCGCACGGGCCGCCCCGCCCGCGTCACCTGGTGGCCTTCGGCGTCGAGGGCGAGGGTGCCCACCGCCAGCACGTCGGCCGGGTGCCCCGAGGTCCGGCGGAGGATCGCGCGGATCCGCGCGATCAGCTCCGCCAGGTCGAACGGCTTCGTGACGTAGTCGTCGGCGCCGAGGGACAGGCCGGTGACCTTGTCGGCCTGCCCGTCCCGCGCGGTGAGGAACAGGACGGGCACCGGGCGGTGCTGCTCGCGCAGCCGCCGGACCACCTCGAAGCCGTCCATGTCCGGCAGCATGACGTCCAGCAGCACCAGGTCGGGCGGCTCCTCGGTGGCCGCGGCGACGGCTTCTCCCGCCGTCGCCGCGGACGTCACCCGGAACCCGGCGAACCGGAGCGCGGCCGACAGCAGCTCGCGGACGGTGGCTTCGTCGTCGACCACCAGCAGCCGTTCGGCGCTCATCGCTTCCATGCCCGCGAGGATACGGAGATCGCGCCGGCGAGCAGGCTGCCCGCGAACCCGGCGAGCGCGCCGGCCGCGAGCGCGAGCAGCGGGTTCGCGGTGAGCCGCACGTCCAGGACCGGCACCGAGAAGCCGAACGCGGCCACCGAGACGTCGGCCGAAACGCGCGAGAGCAGCGTCATGACGACCGCCACGCCACCCGCCACCGCGCCGACGACCGCCGCCCGGCGCAGCGGGTCACCGCGGCGGACGACGAGGACGAGCACGGAGACCAGCAGGAGCGCGCCCGACACCCAGGGGCCGGGCGTGAAGTGCCCGAAATCCGGCACACAGGGGAGCGCGGGGGCCACCGTCCACGGCACCCCGAGTCCCAGCAGCACGGCCCCGGTCACCAGCTGGGGGAGGACGAGCAGGACCCCGCCGGCGGCCGCGGCGCCACCGAACGCCCCCGCGGCGGCTGTACCTCCGACGACGAGTACGGCCAGCGGCCACCGCAGCACCCGAAAACCCGTTGCCACGGAAAGAAATCGCGTCGCCAGCCAGCACGCGCCGACGACGGCGAGGGCCAGGATCGCCGCACCCAGGGCCGCGGGGCCGACCGCGACCGAGAACCCGGCGTCCACCCGGCCGGGCACCGGGATTCCCGGCCCGGCGGAGACGCAGCCTCGCAGCCCGCCGGTGGTGGCTTCGGGCAGCTTTCCGTTCGCCAGTGCGGCGATCCCGGCCACCCCGGCCGCGAAAGCCGGCACGGCCACCGCGCCGCGGACGAGCAGCTCGCCGTCACGCCGGCGCAGCAGCCACCCCAGAACCACCGCGCCCGCAAGGGAAACCCCGAGCGGGATCGCGTGCAGATCGCCCCGGACGGCGACCGGAAACCCGCCGGACGGAACCGCTTCGACGTCCACCGGCCCGCCCACGGCGAGCGCCACGACCGCCGGGGTGAACCGGACGGCACCGAGCAGCGCCAGGCCGGCCGCCGCGACCCCCGCCATCGCGAGCAGCGCGGCGACGGCGGCGGCCAGGCCCCGGACCACCTCCCGCATCAGACGTCCCGGCGCCGGAACACCGCGAACGCGACGGCCAGCACGACCGCGACGCCCGCGCACATCCCGGCCAGGTTCAGCCAGGGGTGCGGGAAGTCCGGGTCGGGGACCGTCTTGAGGATCGCCGACGCGCCGAGCGTCGGCCAGTAGAAGAACAGCTCGCGCAGCCACGACGGGAAGAGACCCGCGAGGGCGGGCACCAGGAAGACGATCCCGACGAGCGTGGCGAGCGCCCCCGCGGTGGCCCGCATGAGCGTGCCGAGCCCGGCCGCGAGCAGCGCGATCGCCGCGAGGTAGAGCCCGCCGCCCGTCACGGCGGAAAGCACACCCGGATCGCCGAACCGCGCGTGCGGCAGGTCCTGCGCCGCCAACACGGTCTGGCCGAGGAAGAAGGCGCCGAACATCAGGGCCTGACCCGCCACCACGGCGACTCCGACGGCCACCACGACCTTCGCCGCCAGCAGCCGGTGCCGCCGGGGCGTGGCGATCAGGGACGTCTGCATGAGCCCCGTGGCGTGCTCGGACGTGACGACCAGGATGCCCAGCACGCCGATGATCAGCTGCGCCACGATGTACGACGTCAGGCTGCGGTTGGTGGGGTCCCAGGCTTGCGGGTCCTCGGCGTACGTCTTCGCGGCGGAGTTCATGGCCAGGGCGGTGATGCCGAGCCCGACCCCGAAGAGGCACACCAGGGTGTACCAGGTCGAGCGCAGGCTGCGGAGCTTGATCCACTCCGCGTGGACCGAGTGTGCGAAAGTCACGCGGAGGCTCCCTCGTACTCGACGCTGTCCTTGGTCAGCTCCATGAAGGCGTCTTCGAGCGAGACGCGCTGCGGGGTGAGCTCGGCGAGCGCGACGCCGTGGTAGGCGGCGAGCTTGCCGATCTCCCCGCTCGTCAGGCCGGAGACGACGAGCGAGGCCTCGACGCCTTCGCGCACGGTGGCGCCGGCGGTGACGAGCAGCCGGGCGAAGCCGGCGTCCGGCGTGCGGACGAGCACGGTGCCTTCGCCGCGCACGAGCTCGCTCACGGCGGTGTCGGCGACGAGCCGCCCGCGCCCGATGACGACCAGGTGGTCGGCGGTCTGCGCCATCTCGCTCATCAGGTGGCTGGACACCAGCACGGCCCGGCCTTCGCGGGCGAGGGAGCGCATGAAGTCGCGGATCCACCGGATGCCTTCGGGGTCGAGCCCGTTCACCGGCTCGTCGAAGATCAGCACGCGCGGGTCGCCGAGCAGCGCCGCCGCGATGCCGAGGCGCTGCCGCATGCCGAGGGAGAACCCGCCCGCCCGCTTGCCGGCCACGCCCTCCAGCCCGGTCCGGGCGAGCACCTCGCCGACCCGGCGCCGCGGGAGCCCGTTGCTCACCGCGAGCGCCAGCAGGTGATCGTAGGCTTTCCGGCCACCGTGGACGGCCCCCGCGTCGAGCAGGGCGCCGACCTCGGTGAGCGGCACGGGAAGGTCGCGGTAGCGGCGGCCGCCGACCGTGACGGACCCGCGGGTCGGGGCGGCGAGGCCGAGGATCATCTTCATGGTCGTGGACTTGCCGGCCCCGTTCGGCCCGAGGAACCCGGTCACCTGCCCGGGTGCGACGGTGAACGACAGGTCGTCCACGACGGTGTCGGGGCCGTACCGCTTGGTCAGGCCGCGGATTTCGATGGTGGTCATGGCGGCGAGCCTGGCCCGCCCGCCTGGCCGGTTCCTGGGAGGTTCTGGGAGAACCCTGGGAAATCCGCCGCCGGACGTGGCTCCGGCCGCGTCGCTCTCCGGAAATCGATCCCGTGGCTCAGGCGTCCGCGGGGTGGACGACGATGTCGCCGAGGCGCGTGCGGGCGTGGACCGTGACCCGGTCCGTGGACTCGCCCGCGTTGTCCGGCAGGGAGTTGCGCACCGTGCCCTTCGTGCTGTCCGCGTCCACCGACGCGGCGGTGCCTTCGGCGATGCCGACCTCGATGCCGCCGGCGGCGTTGGCCAGGTCCGCCCGGCCGCGGGTCATGCGCCCGATCCGGATCGGGCAGTTCGCGGCCTTGGCGAAGACACCGCCGTCGGCGCGGTCGACGGTGAAGCTGCCGCCGGAGCCGGTGAGGTCGACGTCGGAACGGGCGTGGCCGATCCACACCTGCCCGGTCGAACCCAGGTACCGCAGCGGACCGCCGGCCTCGCCGATCCGGACGCCGGCCGCGCCGCCGTCGAGCTCGGCGGCCCCGGCGACGTGTCCGATCGCGACCTCGCTGCCGGCCGACAGGCGGCCCCGCAGC
This sequence comes from Amycolatopsis camponoti, assembly GCF_902497555.1. NCBI lineage: Bacteria > Bacillati > Actinomycetota > Actinomycetes > Pseudonocardiales > Pseudonocardiaceae > Amycolatopsis > Amycolatopsis camponoti. Next base: position 3,244,682 of record NZ_CABVGP010000001.1, read on the forward strand.
GCGGCGACGTGGCCGAGGTTCACCCGCCCCGACGCCACGTCCAGCTCGCAGGCGCCGAGCGGGCCGTCGGCGTGCACGTCCGTCCAGGCCGTCTCCAGCACCAGCGCCGATCCGGCGGGCAGCTCGATCGTGATGGCCACCGAACCGCTCTTGGCGCCGGGCTTGTTCGTCTTGATCGACAGTTCTCCGGCGGCGAAGGCGACTTCGGTCTGCTCGGCCACCTTCACGTCCGACTTGTTCGCGCTGTCGACGGGTTCGACCCGCACGACGGTGTCCGGGCGGTCGCCGGCGGCGATGCGCACGCGGGCGCCGGCGGTGGTCAGCGTGGCGGTGATCGGTTCCGGCGTGGTGAAGGTGGTCATCGGGGTTCCCCTTGAGTGTGTCCTGCGGTGTGTGGTGATCACCTTCGCCGGGTGACCTGACACCGGGCTGACACCGTGATGACACCCGTTCAGCCACGAGCGGCGCGGGCGCGCAGGTGCGCGCGTTCGCCGTGCTGCCCGAACAGGATCAGCAGCTCGACGGCCTGCCCGTCGGCGCTCCCGAGCCAGTGCGGCAGCGTCGTGTCGAACTCCGCGGCCTCCCCGGCGGGCAGCACCAGGTCGTGCTCGCCGAGGACCAGCCGCAGGCGCCCGTGGAGCACGTAGAGCCACTCGTGACCGTCGTGGGTCTGGTGGTCCGGCTCGAGCGGCCGGTCGCTGCCCGGGATGATCATCTTGTACGCCTGCATGCCACCCGGCCGGCGCGACAGCGGCACGAACGTCATGCCGTGGCGGTGGAGCGGGGTGAGGTGGACGCGCGGGTCGCCGGTGCGGGGCGCGCCGACGAGGTCGTCGAGCGGGACGCGGTAGGCGCGCGCCAGCGGCAGCAGCAGCTCCAGGCCGGCCCGCCGCTGCCCGCTTTCCAGCCGGGACAGCGTGCTCTCCGAGATCCCGGTGGTGCCGGCCACCTCGGCCAGCGTGAGCCCGCGGTTGCGGCGCAGGGTCCGCAGCCGGGGGCCGACGGCCTGCAGGACGTCCTCGATGTCGTCGGTCACCCGGCCATCTTGCCGAAACCGCAAGAAACCGTGCCACCTCGGCACGCCCGGGGCACGGTGGGCCCATGACCACCACCGAGTTCTGGGACGCCCACCACGCGACACCGACGGCCGACCCCCGCGCGAACGTCAGGCTCACCGAGGTCGTGACCGATCTCGACCCCGGCACGGCGCTCGACCTGGGGAGCGGCGCCGGCGGCGACGCGCTGTGGCTCGCCCGCCGCGGCTGGCACGTGACCGCGGCCGACATCTCCGGCGTCGCGATCGGCCGCCTGGCCGCCCGGGCCCGGGAGCTGGGGCTCGGCGACCGGGTCACCGCCGAGCGGCACGACCTGGGTGCGACTTTCCCCGCGGGCCGCTTCGACCTCGTCTCGGCGCACTACCTGCACACGCCCTTCGCCCTGCCGCGCGCCCGCGTGCTGCGTCAAGCCGCGGAAGCGCTGTCCCCGGGCGGCCGGCTGCTGGTCGTCGACCACGGGTCCGTCGCGCCGTGGTCGTGGGACCAGGACGCGCGGTTCCCGTCCGCGCGGGAAGTGGCTCTGTCGCTGGAACTCGACGCCGGCGGATGGACGGTCGAGCGCGCCGATGCCCTGTCCCGTCGTGCCACCGGACCCGGCGGGCAGGTCGCCGACGTCGTCGACCACCTGCTGCTGATCCGCCGCCGATGACCGTCCGAGGAGGACTCGCCATGTCCCGTAGACGCGACACCCCGCCCCCGCGGACCGGCCCGGGGGAGAAGGACGTGCTGCGCGCGTTCCTCGACCAGGTGCGCGCCGCGGTGGCCGCCAAGGCCGAGGGCGTGCCCGAGCCGCAGGTCCGGACGGCGGGCGTGCCGTCGGGCACGTCACTGCTGGGGCTGGTGCGGCACCTGACCCACGTCGAGCGCTTCACGTTCCTCGGCGAGCGCACGGCCGACTGGCCCGGCACGTTCCGCCCGCGTCCCGAGGAGACGGTCGCCGAGCTGCTGGCCGGCTACCGCGCGGCGGTCGAGGAGGCCAACGCGGTCATCGACGCGTGCACCGACCTGACCGAGCCGGTGTCCCGCCCCGGCGGCTCGCCGCCGTCGATGCGCTGGGCGCTGGTGCACATGATCGAGGAGACCGGCCGCCACGCCGGCCACGCCGACATCCTGCGCGAGCTGATCGACGGCACCACGGGCCGGTAGGGAACGCCCGGGTGCGGCGCTCTCCCAGCGGGTCGCGGCCACGACGTCCCGGCTCCGGCGGTCCGGGCGTGCGACAGTGGCGAGATGAACGGCCGGAACGAGGAGGGGGCCAGGACGGTCGCGGAGCTGGCCCGGATGCCGGCGTGGACGGTGACCGGCTCGCGCGGGCGGTGGAACACCGCGGAGCGCGTCCTCGCCCTCGGCGGCCGGCGCTGGGTGGTCGGGCTGACCCCGACCGCCGGCGGCGCGACGGCGTTGATGCTCTGGTGCGACGACGACGTGGTCGCCCACCGGCGCGGCCCCGAGGGTGCTCTCTGCGAGACCGCGCTGCGGTGGGTGACCAACCTCCTGGCCGGCCGCCCGTGGGACGGCCGCTGATCCGGTTCCTAGCGGATCGCCTTGGTGGACGCGAAGTACGCGTTCGACGGCGCCATGAACGAAAGCACCACCCCGACGGCGGCGGCGAGCACGCCGACGTACGCGACGATCGTGCTCTGCCCGACCAGCAGGGAGATCAGCTGCAGGGCGGTCAGCACGGTCAGCACGATGCGCGCCCAGTTCCGGCCGGCGCGCAGCTTGAACGCGAACAGCAGATAGAGCGCGGCGATGACCACGGCGATCACGACGGCGGTGATCATCGCGATGTTCACGGCCTGGTCGATCTGCGTCTCGGTGAGGCCGCCGCCGTTTTGTCTGTTCGAATTGCGCAGCGCATCGGTGATCGCGTCACGATTTCCGAAGATCAGCAATCCGCCGATGAGCCCGATGACGGTCGAGGCGATGAACGCCCAGAAAGCGCCTTCGACGGTGCTGGGCCGAGCGGTCACGGCGGCCGGCTGGCCGGCACCGGCGGATTCGGGATAGTTCGGGTAGTTCGGTGATTCGGTCATAGTGATCGAATAGCACGCTTTCGGGTCGTCCGCAGATCGAACGGCTGTTTCCGGCGTTCAACCGTGATGTCACTTCCCGCGGCCGAGGGACTCTCGCTTGACGAAGCCGATCACGGCGGTCGCGACGAACAGCACCGCGCCGACGATGATCAGCCAGAAGAGCCCCTTGATGACGATGCCGAGGACGGCGAGGACGGCCCAGATCACCAGCAGTCCGACGAGAATACCCATGTCAGCTCCCTCCGAGGGTGTGCGCGGAGAGGTACCCGGTCACCCCGGCGGCTACACCTGCCCGCCACGGCGGGGAGTCTGTCCACGGGGGAGCGACGGAACCTCCCGCCGGGGTAGCAGCCGTCCCCGCCGCCGGGGGGACGTGCGCGCGCGGAGGGTCACCTCCAGCTTCGCGAGCGGGCCGGTGAGCGTCGTGTCTTCGGAAGTCGGCCCGAAGGGGCTCACCGCCACCCTGATCTCGCCGGGCTGCATCGCCGAGACCGAGTTCTTCCGCGGGAAGCTCACCGACCAGACGCTGCACGTCGACGGCGGAGCCCACACGACCTGCTGACCGTCCACCGTGGAATGTTCAGGGGAGCTGGGCGGTGGGCGCCGGAGCAATGTCGCGCCGTCCCTTGCCCGCCGTTTCCGTGCGCTCCTAATGTCGATCCCGCCCGCACCACCCACCGACCGGGAGCATCCATGACCTTCGCGTCCCCCGCGCTCATCGGGCCCCTCGGCACGCCGGTGGTGGCCCGATGAAGATCACCGCCATCACCCTCGACCGGCTGCGGCTCGCGCTGGACCCGCCGCTGCGCGCGGCCTGGGACCCGGACCCGCGCCGCCACTTCGATGCCACCATCGTGCGCGTCCACACCGACGACGGCGTCACCGGCATCGGCTCCGGCGACACCATGGCCGGCTTCGAAGCGGTCGAGCACCTGTTCCTCGGCGAGGACCCCCTCGCCATCGTCCGGCACGTCAAGGCCATCGAGACGGCCAACTTCCACGGCGGCCGCTTCTGGCCCCTCGAGGTCGCCCTGTGGGACATCATCGGCCAGGTCGCCGGCCTGCCGGTGGCGACGCTGTTCGGCAACGCCGTCCGCGAGCTGCCCGCCTACGCCTCCTCGGCCGAGCTGAAGCCGCCCGAAGAGCGCGTCGAGACCGCCTTGCGGGCCCGCGAAGCCGGCTTCCGTGCCATGAAGATCCGCATCGACCGCGACCGCGTGGAGGACGGCGTCGCCGCGGTGGCCGCCGTCCGCGACGCTCTCGGCCCCGGCTTCGAGATCATGGTGGACCTCAACCAGTCCTGGCGGATGGCGGGCGACACGAGCCCCGCGTCCGACCTGGCCAAGACCCGGAAGCTGGTGCGCCGGCTGGCCGAGCTGGACGTCTTCTGGGTCGAGGAGCCCTTGCCCTACCACGATCTCGCCGGCTTCCAGACGCTCCGGGCGGAGAACCCCGGCACGCGGATCGCGGCGGGGGAGATGCACCACTCGGTGCCGGAACTGCTGCGGTACCTCGAAGACGACGTCCTCGACGTCTACCAGATGGACGTCGTGCTCGCGGTCGGCATGCACCGCGCCCGGACGCTGGCCGAGCTCGCGCAGCTCAAGCACCGCTCGTTCACCCCGCACAGCTGGACCAACGGCATCGGCGTGCTGGCCAACCTGCACGTCGCGGCCGGCGTCGGCGGCGGCCCGTACTTCGAGTTCCCGTGGGACCCGCCGGGCTGGACGCCCGAACGCCGCGACTTCATGCTCGCCGAACCCGTGATGATCACCCCGGCCGGCGAGCTGGCGGTCCCGCGGCGGCCCGGCCTGGGCATCGAACTGGACGAGGAGGCGGTGGACCGGTGGCGGATCTGACCCACCGGGGCGGAGGCCGCGTACGGTCGTCTCGCCGCCGTCCCGGCCGTCCGAAGGAGACCGCATGCGCCTGACCGTGGAACCGACCGGCCGCGCCGAATACGGTCCCGGCGTCCTGGCCGAGCTGCCGGGATTCGTCGCATCCCTGGGGCACACCCGGGTCTTCGTGGTCACCGACCGCGGCCTGCGGGCCACCGGGATCGTCGGGCGCGTCGAGAAGATCCTGGCCGCGGCCGGGATCGAGCACGCCGTCCACGAGGACGTCGGCCCGAACCCGTCGACGGCGGAGCTCGACCGCGGGGCCGCCCGCCTGCGCGAGTTCGGCGTCGCGGCCGTGCTGGCGCTCGGCGGCGGGTCGGCCCTGGACGCGGCGAAGGGCATCTCGCTGCTCGCCGGCAACCCGGGCGCGGCCGCCGCGGACGCGGACCGGCTGTGGGACGCGGGTGACGGCCTGCCCCTGATCGCGGTGCCCACCACCGCCGGCACCGGCGCCGAGACCAACGGGTTCGGCGTCACGGAGGACCGGTGCGCCCGCCGGAAGGTCTACATCGGACACTCGTCGGTGAAGCCGCGGATCGCCGTCCTGGACCCGGAGCTCACCCTCGGCCTGCCCGCGCGCGTCACCGCCGCGACCGGTCTGGACGCACTGGTCCACGGCATCGAGTCGCTGGCCTCGCGCGGGTCGACGCCGTTTTCCGAGGCGTACGCGACGCAGGCGGTGAGCCTGGTCGGGCGCTGGCTCCCGGTGGCCTACCGCGACGGCGGGGACCTGGAAGCGCGGTCCGGGCTGATGCTCGGCGCGCACCTGGCCGGGCACGCGCTGACGTTGTCCGGGCTCGGGCTGGTCCACGGGATCGGGCACGCGCTGACCGCGCACACGGGCACCCCGCACGGCGTCGCGCTGGCGGCGGTGCTGGAAGAGGTGATGGCGTTCAGCGCCCCGGCCGTGGCTTCGGCGTACGAAGCGACGGCCCGCGCCCTGAACCTGCCGCTTTCGCCGGACTGGCCGGGCGCGGCGATCGAGGCGGTCCGGGAGATTTCCGGGGCGATCGAGATCAAGCGCCCGCTGCGCGACCTCGGCGTGACCCGCGACGACCTCCCGGCGCTGGCGGCGGACGCGGTCGCGGACGCCGTCACCAAGAACGCGCCGCGGCTGCCGTCGGAGGCCGAGGTGGTGGAGCTGCTGCGGGAGGTCTACTGACCGAAGCCGCGGAAGACGCCGTCCACGCCGGCCGAGCGGGTGAAGTCCGCCCAGTCCAGGTTCGCCAGGTTGAGGTTGTTCTCCACGCTCCACAGCTCGGCGGGCACCACCCGGAACGGCGCGAAGTCGCGCTGGTCGCCGTCTCGGCGGGGGAGCACCCGGACGGCGAGCACGGGGTGCTCGGGGCCGGTGAGGGTCGTCTCGTCGGCGAGGAAGGAGACGATCGGCCCGGCGGTTTGCTTCTCCCGCAACGCTTCCGCGTCCAGGCCGGCGAACGCCGGGTCGTCCAGCAGGGTGACGTCGGCCAGGAAGCCGTCTTCGCTCGGCGTCCGGACCTCCTCGGCCAGGGCGGCCCAGGCGCCGTCGTCGCCGAACCAGGTGCGGACGAGAACCGGACTGGCCGGGAGCGCGGTCATGCGCCCGAGGTTACGCGGCGAGATCGGCCGCCACGGCCAGCACGTGGGGTGCCAGCGCGTCCGCGATCACCCCGTACCCGGCGGACGACGGGTGGAACCGGTCGGCCGAGAACAGCGCGGGATCCGCGGCGAAGCGGGCGGAGAGCTGGGGTCCGGGAGCCGCGACCGCGCCGCCCGCCCGGATGGTCGCCTCGGCCTGCGCCTGCGCGTACTGACCACTCGCCGCCGAAACCAGGCCCCGGTACGCCCCCGGTATCCGCGAGACGATCCCCAGGTCCGGCGCCGGGACCACGATGACGCGCGCGCCGGCGCGGACCAGCCGGGCCACCGCGTCGTGCAGCTGCCCGGCGGCGACCGCCGGGGGGACCAGCCGCGCGAGGTCGTTCGCGCCGATCACGATCAACGCCAGGTCCACGCCGTCGCGGAGGGCGACGCCGACCTGGCGTTCGAGGTCGTCGGACCGGGCGCCGGGCACGCCGTAGCCGTGCAGGTCCACGGCGTGGCCCGCCGCGCGCAGCTGCCGGGTGAGGCGCTGCCCCAAGGTGTCTTCGGCGCGCGTGCTGCCGACGCCGGCCGCCAGGGAGTCGCCGAGGACGCAGAATCGGAGAATGCTCATCGACAGCTACAACGTCCGGGCGGCGCCGTTGTTTCCCGGGGTGGGTGCGCTTGACTAGGACCGTGGTCGTGCGGGTGCTGCTCGGGCTGGTGCTGGTCGTCGTGCTGGTGCTCGCGCTCGTCTGGCTCTTCCAGCGCCGCCTGATCTACCAGCCGGACACCACCCCGGTGCCCGCCGCCGGCACCGTGCTGCCCGGCGCCGAGGACGTCCGATTGCGCACCGCCGACGGCCTGGAGCTGGGCGCGTGGTTCGTCGGACCCGCGGGATCGGCCCCGAAGGCGACCGTGCTCGTGGCCAACGGCAACGGCGGCAACCGGGCCGGTCGCGCGCCACTGGCCGCGAAGCTCGCGCAAGCCGGCCTCGCGGTGCTGATGTTCGACTACCGGGGCTACGGCGGTAACGCGGGCGACCCCGACGAAGACGGGCTGGCCCTCGACGTCCGCGCGGCCTACCGCTACCTCGTCGAAGACCGGCGCGTGCCGCCGGAGCGGCTCCTTTTCCACGGCGAAAGCCTCGGCTGCGCCGTGGTCGCCGAACTGGCCCTCGACCACCCGCCGGCCGGGCTGCTCCTGCGCTCGCCGTTCACGGACCTCGCCGCCGTCGGCGCCGGAATCTACCCCTTCCTGCCGGTGCGGCTGCTGCTGCGCGACCGGTTCCCGGTCCGGGACGAGGTCGCGCGCCTGCGCGTCCCCACGGTGGTGGTCCTGGGCGGCCGCGACTCCATCGTCCCGCCGGCCCAGAGCCGAGAAGTGGCCGCCGCGGCGTCGGCGCGGCTGGTCGAGGTCCCCGGCGCCGACCACAACGACCCGGTGCTGCTCGAAGGGCGCGCACTCGTCGACGCCGTGCTGTCACTGGTGCCGAGCTGACCCGGCGGCCGTCACCCAGGTCGCGACCTGGGCGCGGTTGGTGAAGCCGAGCTTGGTGAGGATGTGCTGCACGTGGCTTTCCGCCGTCCGCTCGGAAATGTGCAGCAGGGCGGCGATCTGCTTGTTCGTCAGGCCGTCGGCGACGTGCGCGGCGACTTCCCGTTCGCGGCGGGTCAGCGGGCCCGGGGTGTCCCCGCGCAGTGCGACGGCGAGGGCGCCGGCCTCCTGGTGCAGCGGGGCCATCCCGAGCCGGTCGGCCGTGGCCGAAACCGAGGCGAGGAGGGCGAGAGCTTCGTCGACGTCCCCTGGACGAGCGCGCCGCGCCAGCACCTTGGCCAGCCCGAAGCGAGCCAGCGCGGCGTAGGGCGGCGTGCCGGCGTCGTCGTTGGCCGCGACGGCGAGCTTGAACTCCCGGACCGCTTCGTCGAGCCGGCCGGCGGCCGCGGCCGCGAGCCCGAGGTAGCGGCGGACCGAACCGGTGACGAGGATCGAGCCCGCGCCGCCGGTCACGAACAGCCCGGCGTGCGGCCGCAGGATCGCCGCCGCCCGCTCGACGGCGTCCGGCGGCCCGAACTCCGCGCCCAGCTCCACGGCGGCGGCGGCCACGGGCAGCGTCGCGGGCACCGGCACCGGCTCGGGCACGCGAGCCCGGCGGTAGAGCTCGCCCGCCCGGTCCCGGTCGCCGGCGTGCAGCAGCCACGCGGCGTGCAGCAGCGTGACGAACGGCGGGGCGTTCTCGGCGAAGATGCGCTCCATCTCCGGCGTCACCAGGCCGCTCCGCCCGGTGAGCCCGGCGATCGACGCCAGCACGGTGATCGGCACGCCCTGCAGCGACATGTGCGCCCGGTCGGCGACGAGCGCGAAGGTCTGCCGAACCGTCTCGACGGCGTCGTCGAACTGCCCGCGTGCGATGGCGAGCGTGGCGGAGCTGCGCAGGTGGTGCCACCGCGCGAGCGGGCGGCGGAGACGTTCGGCGAGTACGCGCAGGGCGCCGAGCTCCTGCTCGGCTTCCCCGAGCCCGCCGAGCATGAGCAGCGCGTCGACCCGCCACAACCGGCCCCACAGCTGGACATCCGCGTCGTCGCTCTCCTCACCGAGGGCGATCATGCGGTGGGCGAGGGAGAGCCGCTCGTGCACGCCCTCGGGCGAGGAGCGCACCATCTGCCGGGCGCGCAACGCCGAGCGGAGGACGTCCGGGTCGCCGAGCCGTTCGGCGATCGCCAGTGCCTCGGCGGACGCCGTTTCGGCCTCGCCGCCGCCGAGGAACCCGGCTTCGCCCGCCTGCAGGGCGAGCAGCCGGGCGCGCAGCGGATCGTCCCCGGGCGGGAGCCCGGCCAGGGCCTCCCGCGCGACCTTGGCGCCGTTGAAGCTGCCCCACGGGTCCGACAGTCCTTCCATGGCCAGCGCCGTCCCGCCGAGCACGGCGGGGTCCCCGGCTTCGCGAGCCGCGTCGGCGGCGGCTTCCAGCACGCGGGAGCCGCGCTCGATCTCGCCGCCGCGCAGGTGGGCGATCCCCTCCCGCAGGCGCAGCCGCGCCCGGTCGTCGGCGGAAGCGGGCGCCGCGTCGAGCGCGCGCCGGTAGAGCTCGGCCGCCCGTTCCCAGGCGAGCTGCGCCAAGGCCTGGTCGGCGGCCCGCTCGGCCCACAGCGCGGCGCGCGCGGAGTCACCGACCGGCAGGGACTCCAGCCAGTGGTGGGCGATCTTCGACGTCCGGGACGGGTCCCGCCGCTCGAGCCACGCCGCCATCCGGGCGTGCGCGGTGAGCCGCGCCGCCGTCGGCAACCCGGCTGCCGCGGACTCCCGGATCAGGTCGTGCCGGAAGCCCCGCGCGGTCACGATGCCGGCTTCCGCGGCCTCGTCGAGGTCGGTCAGGACGTCGGCCGCCGCCCGGTCCAGGACGTCGGCGAGCGCGGCGGGGTCGACGTCGCGGCCGAGCACGGCCGCGGTCGCGACGAGCGCGCGGCACGGCTCGCCCAGCTTGGCCAGCCGCGCCCGGACCGTGTCCACGACGCCGTCCGGCAGCGCGTCCCCGGCGGTGCCGGCCAGCCGGGCCAGCTCGCTCACGAAGAACGGGTTGCCCCCGGACCGGCGGCTGACGAGCGTCGCGACCTCGGAGGAGACACCCCCGAGGCCGAGCTGCTCGACGACCTCGGCCTCGGTCAGCCCGGCCAGCCGGATCCGGGTCAGGACCGGCTCGCGGGCCAGCGCCGCCAGCGCCGCGGTGAGGGCCGCCCGGCCGGTCGCTTCGGTGTCGCGGTAGGTCACCACGAACAGCACCGGCGCCCGGTCGAGGTCACGGGCCAGGTGGACGAGCAGGGCGAGCGACGCCGCGTCGGCCCACTGCAGGTCGTCGAGCACCGCGAGCAGGCCGTGTGGTGCGGCCGCTTCGCGCAGCGCGTCGGCGAAGGCTTCGAAGGCGGCGAACCGCGCCTCGGCCGAGCCGTCCGCGCCCCCGGTCGGGAACGGCCGGTCCAACGAGCGGACGAGCTGCCGGAAGACCCAGTAGGGCGGGCTGCCCTCGTCGTCGCTCGCGCGTCCCCAGCCGACCGGGACGCCCGCCCGCTCGGCGTCGCGGGCCAGCTCGCGGGCCAGGCTGGTCTTGCCGATGCCCGGCTCGCCGACGACGAGCACCAGCCCGCCGCGCCCGGCCCGCGCTTCCTCGAGGCCGGCGCGCAGCAGGTCCAGCTCGCCGGTCCGGCCGACGAAGCCCCGCTCCATGAGCGGTAACGATACGGCGCTCGCGCTCATCGAGCCCGGTTCACCGCGGCTCGCCGGGCCACCGGGACTTCGGCCCGGCCGGCCACAGCGGCGCCGGGAACCACGCGGCCCGCGCCAGGCCCGCGACCAGGGCTTTCAGGAACTTCTTCACGCGATCCACCGCCCTCGCGCGCACACCGCACGGACCCGGAGCAGCGCCCCCGGGTCGGCCAGCGGATCGCCGTCGACGGCCAGCAGGTCGGCGTCGAACCCCGGCGCCACGCGGCCCTTGCGGTGCGCCAGCCCGCACACACCCGCCGCGACCGAGGTGATCGCCCGCAGCGTGTCGGCCGGCGACAGGCCGACCTGACGCAGCATCGGCGGCGCCCACGCCAGCACGCCGTGCGGCTTCACGGGCGCGATCCCGGCGTCGGTGCCGGCGACGACCCGCGCGCCGAGCTCGTGCAGGCGCCGGTAGTTCGCGACGACCCCGGGCATGCGCCGGACGATCTCCTCGGGTGGCACCAGCCCCTCGACCGGCACCATGCCGAGCGTGGCGCCGACGGCGACGCCCTGGTCCACGACGGCGCGCAGCAGCTCCTCGGAGTGGTCGACGCCGGTGGCGGACCAGAACGTCACGTGTTCCATGCCGTCCACGCCGGCGGCGAGGGCGTCGGCGATGGCCGAGGTGCCGTGGGCGTGCGCGGTGACCGGCAGCCCGTGCCGGTGTGCTTCGTCGACGGCGGCGCGCAGGACGTCCCGGTCGAACTGCGCGCATTCCTGTCGCGTGCCCGGCGTCATCGTCCCGCCGCTGGCCATGATCTTGACGACGTCGGCCCCGCGCTCGACGTGCTCGCGCACCGCCGCCCGCACCCCGGCCTCGCTCGCGTCCGCGACCCCGCCGAGGAAGTGGCAGTGCCCGCCGGGACTGGTGATCGGCGGCCCGGCGGCGACGAGCGTCGGCTGGTCCGCGCGGTCCTTGAGGGCGAGGGAGAGGTAGCCGCGGTCCCCGAGGTCCCGCACCGTCGTGACCCCGGCCCGCAGCGACGCCCGCCCGGCTTCGGCCATCGCGGCGACCGCCTGCTCGTCGTCCCGCGCGGCGAGCCGGGCGACCGGATCGGTACTGGCGTCGAAGGCGAGGTGGACGTGCGTGTCGACCAGGCCGGGCAGCAACGTCGTCCCGGCGAGGTCCACGACCTCGGCCCCGACGGGTGCGGTTCCCCCGGACTCGACGCCCAGGATCGTGGCGCCGTCGAGCACCACCAGCGGGTCGGCGACGAACGCCGAGCCCACGCCGTCGAACAACCGAGCCGCCCGGATGGCGGTGAGCCTGCGCCGCTCGGTCACCACAAGGTGTTTCGTCATGCGGACCACGATCACCCGGTTCCGCGGTCCGCACGTCGGGGCAAGTACGGAGGCGCGGTACGGAGATCGGTGCCGAGCCGGCCGGGCGTGGCGTCAGCGGTTCATCGCGCTGACCTCGTCGCGGATCCGGCCGCGCGACGCCGTCGCGTCGTCGGACAGTCGCGTCCGGACGGACGGGGACACGCTCCGCACCGGCCCGGCGACCGGGTACACCTCGTCCTCGCCGATCAGCGGGACGCCCGGGCAGGTCGTGTTGCCGGGCCGGGAGTTCTTGGTGAGGAACACGTTCACGAGACCGTCGACGCACGGGTTGCCCGCCAGCGCGTACTGGCCGTGGAACGGCGAGTCGTCCACCGACACCAGCGGGACCCCGGCCGACCGCACGGCCGCGGACGCCTGCTCGTACCCCGTCTGCGGGTCGAATTCTCCCTGCACCACCAGGATGTCCGCCGCCACCGACGCCGGGAGGTCCGGCAGCTCGTGCCGCGGCTCGTCCGACCAGAAGCCGCAGGTCTCACCGAGTCCGTACGCCCAGCCGAAGAGCGGGTACCGCGGCCCCTGACGGTCGCTGAGCCCCCGGTACCAGGCCGCCGACCGCGTCGGCTGGTCTCCGCACGCGACGGCGAACCGGGTGCCGGGACGCGGCGTGTAGTCGGGCGTCGCGGCGGCCACCCGCTCCGGCGTCAGCGCCGCCGCCTGGACGCCGAACGCTTTGCGCGACACCGCGTCCATCGCGTCCGCCAGCTTGGCCGGGGGAGCGGCGGACGTCCCGTCGAGCGCCGCCGCGCCCTGGAGGAAGACCAGCGCGCCGAGCAGCCACTGGATCTCGCTGCCGTTGCCGACGAAGATGCTGTCGAACGTGTCGGGGGAGAGGCCGTGGCCGCCGTAGTAGGCGCGGACGCGCTCCCACTTCGCCTGGACCTCCGCGGCCGTGCCGCCCAGTTGGTCCGCGAAGTTCCGGGCCAGCCACGGCACGTAGACGTCGTCGAACTGCCGCTGGTCGATCACCGGGAACGCCTCGAAGTCGGCCTGCAGCCGGCCTTGGAAGTTCACGCTGGAGTCGAGGACGGTCTTGCCGGTGTGCTCCGGGAACAGCGACGCGTACTTCGCGCCGAGCCACGTCCCGTAGGAGTAGCCGAGGTAGTTCAGCTTCTCGTCGCCCAGCAGCGTGCGGATCAGGTCCATGTCGTGCGCCGTCTGCCAGGTGGTGACGAAGGGCGCGACCGCGTCGCTCTGGCACGCCTCGGCGGTGGCCCGCGGGAGCTGCTGGTGCGCGGCGATGCTCGCCGCCGAGCGGTCGCGGGCGTCGAGGGTGCCCTGCGGCAGGCGCCCGGTCGGGACCTGGCACTGGAAGCCGTGGTCGTCGGTGCCCGCGTGGCCGGTGCCGCGCGGGTCCATGCCCACGAAGTCGTAGAGCTGGTGCACCGACGGCTCGAGCGTGGCGAACGCCCCGGCCAGCGGCGTGCCTTGGCCGCCCGGCCCGCCCGGGTTGAGCAGGATCGCGCCGCGTCGCTCGCCGGTCGCGGCGGCGCGGCTGATCGACACCCGCAGGTCGGTGCCCGAGGCCGGATCGGCCCAGTCGCGCGGGACGGTGACGAGGGCGCACTGCGTGGGCGCGTCGTCGGCGGCCGGCTTGAACGGGCAGTCGCCCCACTGGAGCTGTTGCGTCGTGTACGGCGTGAGCGGGTCCGCGGCCGCGGCGGGCACCGAGGCCGCGAAGAGGGCCGCCGTCGCGGCCGCCAGTCCTGTCCGGGAGATGCGCACCGGGTGTCCTTCCGTCGCGAGGTGGGGTGCGCCCGAGCCTGGCCCGGCCGCGGTCGCCGGTGATCAGCCCGGAGGACGAAGTCGCCGCCCGCGGCTCGGCCCCGGGTATGAGACGGCTCAGCGCGCGCCCGGCCGCCGGGATCGGGATCATGGGCTCATGACCCGTCCGGGACTCGGTGTCGTCGGGCGCCGCGTGGCGCAGTTCCTGCTGGACGAACTGCTCGTCTTCGTGCCCATGCTGCTGCTGGCGATCGCGGTGGTCTGGCTGTTCCACCCGCACGGCCCGGGGCTGCTGACGTTCCTGGAGGTCGTCCTCTACACGATGCTGGCGCTGGACTTCCTCGGCCTGCTGTTCGTGACCGTGTGGTGGCCCTACCGGCACGGCGGGCAGACGCCGGCGATGCGCTGGTTGCGCCTGCGGGTCGTCACGCTCGACGGCGCGCACCCGCCGCTGTCGGTGTTCGTGGTCCGGCAGCTGCTGATGCTGGTCGACGGGTTCGTGTGGGGACTGGTCGGCATCGTCGTGATGCTGGTGACGCGGCGCCGCCAGCGGTTCGGCGACGTCGTGGCGCGCACGGTCGTCGTGCGCGTACCGCGATCAGCGGATCAGGCCGCTTTCCCAGGCCCAGATGGCGATCTCGGTGCGGTTGCGGGCGTTCAGCTTGCGCTTGACCGCGCCGATGTGGGTCTTGACCGTCGGCAGCGAAACCACCAGTGAGCGGCAGATCTCGTCGTTCGTCTCACCCCGGGCGACGGCCTTCACGACGTCCGTTTCCCGGGGGGTGAGCGGGCTCGCGGGCTCGGGCGCGGTCCGGGAATCACGGCGCGCGTAGTGCTCCAGGAGCCGCGTGGTGATCGCGGGGGAGACGAGAGCCTCGCCGTGGGCGGCCGCGTGCACGGCTTCGATCAGCAGGTTCGGCCCGGCGTCCTTGAGCAGGAACCCGCAGGCGCCGGCGCGCAGGGCCGCGTGCACGTTCTCGTCCAGCCCGAACGTCGTGACCATCACGACGTGCAGTGGGTCCGCGACTCCCGCGCCGGCCAGCAGTTCGGTGGCGCGCAGCCCGTCCACGCCGGGCATCCGGATGTCCATCAGCGTGACGTCCGGGCGCAGTTCGCGGGCCAGCCGCACCGCCTGGTCGCCGTCGGCGGCCTCGCCGACGACCTCGATGTCCGGCTCGCCTTCGAGGATCAGCCGGAACCCCGCGCGGACCATCGCCTGGTCGTCGGCGATCAGCACTCGCGTCGGCACCCCGGTCTCCCCTCGCCTCAGCCGGGTTCGAGCGGCAGCCGCGCGACGACGCGCCAGCGCCGGCCCTCCGCCGGTCCCGCGTGCACCGTACCGCCCACCGCCGCGACCCGTTCCGCCATCCCGAGCAGGCCGTAGCCACCCCGCCGGGCGGGCCGGGCGGCACCGTCGTTGACCACCTCGACCCGCAACTCGCCGCGGGGTTCGTGGTGGACGAGCACCCGGACCTCGACGGCGTCCGGCGCGTGCCGGCGGACGTTCGTGAGCGACTCGGTGAGCAGCCGGTGCGCGGTGGTCACGACCTCCGGCGCGACGGCCAGCGTCGCGAGGTCCGGGCTGACGTCGAGCTGGATCCGGTCGTCGTCGGGGACCGCCCGGTCCACGGCCGTCGCCAGATCGGCGGGAGGCACGAAGAGGTCTTCGTCGCCGGTCCGCAGCGCGCCGACGAGCCGGCGCATCGCGGAAAGCGCTGTCGCACCGGCGGTTTCGAGCTCGGCGAAGGTCGCGGTGTCGCCTCCGGAACGCTCGGCGACGCGGTGCGCGGCCTGGACGCGCACGACGATGCCGGTGATCTGGTGGGCGACGAGGTCGTGCAGCTCGCGAGCGAGCCGGAGCCGTTCGGCGGACCGGAGTTCGAGGACGTCCACGCGGTGGCGGACCTCGGCGTCGCGCAGGACCAGCCCGCCGGCCAGCGCGCCGCCCCAGACCACCGCGGCCCCGGCGGCGTAGAGCGCGGCGGGGGAGCCGGTGCCGTAGCGCAGGATCGGGGCGAGGGTGGCCGCGCAGCCGCCGAGCACCGCCTGGATCGTGGCGGCGCGGGGCGGGAGCCGGTGGCAGCAGGCCCCGACCACCAGCGCGATCGCGAGGGCTTCGGCCGCGCCGGGCTGCGGCGGGAGCCGCGTTCCGGCCGTCGCGAGCACGGCCGCGACCGCCGAGCCCAGCAGCGAAAGCCCGGAGACGGCGGTGGCCAGGCCCGCGATGTGGTCGGGGAACCGGCGGCGCAGCACGGCCAGCAGCGCGACGACCGGGCCGAGGCCCGGCGCGAACTCGACGACGACCGTGGTGAGCTCGCTCTGACCGGGCAGGGCCCGGGACGCGAAGACCATGTCGAGCACCGTCAGCAGGCCGAGGACGACCGCTTCGGCCACCAGCGGGCCGCGGCGGCCGGTCCACGGAATGCCCGGGTGGCTGGCGAAGGTCATCTGCCGATGGTGCCCCACCCGGCGGCTCCACGCTCCACTCGCGGCGAGAGTTCGTACCTGGGTACGAGACGGCGGCGGAATCTCGTACCGCCGGTTGATCGCCGTCGCCGCGGTTCCCGGAAGGCTCGGAGCATGAACCGATTCCTGATGCGAGAGGCCGAAGTGGAGAACGGAACCCGGACCGGGAAGATCGAAGGCCTGCCGGGCTGGTACTTCGTGCTCATCGGGTTGCTGGTGGCCAGCAACGACTTCAGCCTGCAGTTCGGCGACCGGTACTCGTGGGTCGTGTACCTGCCGCTCGTCCTCGTGGCCGTGCACCTGACGCTGTGGTTCACGCTGCTGTCCCGGCGGCGCAAGTACCTGCGCGCGGTGTGGCGCAGCAAGCAGGCCCTGGTCCTCGTCGCCGTGCTCTTCGCGCTGCGGCTGGGACTGCAGATCGGGCTGACGAAGCTGACCGACAGCGCGGCGCCGCTGCACAGCTACACGCACCTGATCCTCGGCCTCGTCATGCTGGTTGTGACCACGGCCGGCGCGTGGTTCGACCAGTGGCTCATCCTGCGCGTGGTGAACCGCGACGCCTCAGCTGGTTCCCCGGACCACCAGCCGGTGCGGGGCGACGATCGAGCGTGAGGGCCCCGGTTCGGCGGCCAGGCAGTCCAGGGCGAGTTCGGCGATGCGGTCCTTGTCCGGCGACACCGTCGTCAAGGCCGGGACGCTGAACCGGCCGTCTTCGATGTCGTCGAACCCGACCAGTGCCAGTTCGTCCGGCACGGTCAGGCCGCGGTCGGCGGCCGCGCGCAAGGCACCCAGCGCGAGTTCGTCGGTGAAGCAGAAGACGGCGTCGGGTGGCTCGGCCCGGTCGAGCAGCCCGAGCATCGCCCGGTGGCCGTCGGCCCGGTGCAGGCGCTGGACGGGGACCTCCAGCCGGGGCAGGTCTCCCAGCGCTTCGCGGTACCCGGCGAGGCGCTGGCGGGCGGTCGCGTTCAGGGACTCCGGCTGGATGCCCAGCGCGGCGACGCGGCGGCGGCCGGTGGCCAGCAGGTGCGCGGTGGCCTCGCGCGCGGCGGCGACGTTGTCGATCGCGACGTGGTCGACCCCGGTCGTGCCGTCGTGCTCGCCGAGCAGCACCAGCGGGACGGTGTCCGTACGGGCGGCCAGCTCCGCGGGGGCCACGGCCCACGGGCTGAACAGGACGCCGTCGACGAGCTGGCTGCGCCGGCCGTGCAGCAGCTCCTTCTCCCGTTCGGCGTCGCCGTCGGTCTGGTCGATGAGCACGGTCAGGCCGCGGCGTCCGGCGATCCGGACCGTCCGCGCGGCGAGCTCGGCGAAGTACGGCGAGTCGATCTCCGGGACGACCAGGGCCACCAGCCCGGTCCGGCCGCGCCGCAGCGTCCGGGCGGCCATGTTCGGCCGGTAGCCCAGCGCGTCGATGCTCGCCTGCACCCGTTCCCGGGTCGCCGGGGCCACGTAGCGGAAGCCGTTGACCACGTTGGACACCGTCCGCACCGACACCCCGGCGTGGTCGGCCACGTCCCGCAACTTCGGGTTCACGTCGGCAGCCTACCTCTTGCAACGTGGCATGCCACGTTGCAAACTGAAGTCGCCACGCCGTCGTGACCCCTCGGAGGTGCCCAATGACCACTGACCTGACCACACCGCTGCCCGCCGCCGAAGTCGAGTCCCTGACCGGCCGGCTGCACGAGGACGGCATCATCGGCCTGCCCGGCGCGTTCCCGCGCGACTGGGTGCACCGGCTCGGCGAAGACATCGACGCGGCGTTCGCCGAGGCCCGCGCCCGGCCCGGCGGCGCCGTCGGCCGCGGCCCGAACCGCTACTACGTCGAGATCCACCCGGAGCAGCTGCGCGGGTTCGCCGACCTGGCCGGGCACCCGTGGATCACCGCGGTGGCCGAGGCCGTGCTGGGGCCGGAGTACCGGATCGTCGAGGTCGGGTTCGACGTCCCGCTCGCCGGCGCGGTCGACCAGCCGTGGCACCGCGACTTCCCGATGCCCGAGGAGACGGCCCGCCACCGCAGGCTGAACTCGCTCGCCGTTAACGTCACCGCCGTCGACACCGAGCCGGACATGGGCCCGTTCGAGATCGCGCCCGGCACCCACTGGGACGACGGCAGTGCGTTCGAGCACGGCATGTTCCCGCCGCGTTCGGCCTACCCGCGCTACCGCTCGCTGGCGGCGCGCAAGTTCCCGCGGATGGGGGACATCTCGATCCGCTCGGCGCTGACCGTCCACCGCGGTACCGCGAACCACTCGGCGAAGTCCCGGCCGGTGCTGGTGCTGGGCCTCGACGCGCCGGGGGCGGGCAACGACGAACGCCACGACACCGCGGTGACGCACGACTTCTGGGCGTCCCTGCCGGAGTCCGTGCGCGCCCACCTGCACTGCCCGATCGTCGACGCGCTGGAGCCGATCACCCAGAAGCACACCATCGAGGGGCTGGTGATGGGTGAATCCTGAACCCGATGTTTGCCGTGGCCGGTGCGCGGCAACACTTCGGCATGACTGACGCAGGGATCACCGAAATGTCGGGCCGGGCCGGGGTCGTCGCGGGACTGCGGCGAGTGCTGCTGGCGTTCGGGGTCGGCGGCGCGCTCGCGTGCCTCGCCTGGATGGCGTTGTGGCTCGCGATGCACGTTTAGGAGCTAGAACTCGTCCGACTGGGTCAGCTGGTGCTCGAGCGAGTCGGCCCGCGCGACGACCGCCTTGAGCGGGCGCTCGAACTCGTGCTCGATGCTGAGGTCCTCCAGCGGCACGGTGTGCTTCAGCAGCGCCACGCCGTCCACCACGGCCGCGCCGCCGACAGCCGACGAGCCGGCCAGCTCGAGCAGGCTCCGCAGGTCGATCTTGTCGGCCCAGCCGACCGGTGACGAGATCTCGATCCACGCGCCGTCGTGCAGTTCCTCCACGTGGTGCACGGTCACCTGCTGCGTCCGGCCGTCCGGACCCTCCAGGCGGAACCGGAGCCAGCCGTCGGTGTCCTCCAGGACCTCGTACCGCGTCCGGACAAAGTTGATCACATCGGTCCAGGTGGTCACCCGCTCCGCCTCTCCCTCGGGCCTGCTGCGCGTCGCAGCATCTCACGAGCCCCCGCGTCAGATGATTCCGGCTTCGATCAGCTGCGGCCAGATTTCACTCTGGTCGGCGACGGTCACGCCGTGCTTCTCCGCCTTGGTGAGCTTGGCGGCGCCGACGTCGGCGCCGGTGATGAGCAGGTCCGTGCTCGCCGAGACCGAGGACGCGATGGTCGCGCCGGCCTTCTCGCAGAGCCGCTGGAACGTCGGCCGGGGGACCTTCTCGCCCGAGCGCGGGTCGCTGATCGAGCCGGTGACCACGACCGTCTTGCCGGCCAGCGGAGCGCCGGCCGCGACGACCGGCGGGAGATCCTCCTCGCGGACGTCCAAGGACACGCCCCGCTCCCGCAGCCGTTCCAGCTCGGGCCGCAGCCGCGTGAGGTGCTCGATCAGCGACGCGGCGACCTTCGGCCCGATGTCCTCGACGGCGACGAGCCCGTCGACGCCCGCCGCGACGACGTCTTCCAGTGAGCCGAAGCCCGCCCGGCACAGGCGGGCGGCGGTGCCTTCGGACGCCATCGGGATGGCGAGCCCGATCAGCGCCCGGCGCAGCCCGACCGACCGGCTCCCGTCGATCGACTCGATCATCCGCGTGGCCGAGACCTCGCCGATGCGGTCGAACTCCAGCAGCCGTTCCTTGGTCAGCGCGTAGAAGTCCGAGGGGTGCTCGAGGTCGCCGGATTCGGCCAGCCGTTCGATCCAGACGCCGCCGATGGCGTCGACGTCCGCCGCGGCCCGCGACGCCCAGTGGATCAGCCGCCGCACGGTTTGGGCGGGACAGGCGACGTTGGTGCAGAACAGTTCCCGGCTGTTGCCCTGCTCGGTCAGCGGCTGCCCGCACGACGGGCACTCGCTCGGCGGGACGATCTCCCGCTCGTCGCCGGTGCGTTTCGACGCGTCGAGCACGCCGGCCACGAACGGGATGACGTCCCCGGCCCGGCGGACCAGGACGGTGTCGCCGATCTTGATGCCGCGGGCCTTGATCACCTCCTGGTTGGCCAGCGTGGCGCGGGTGACGGTGGTGCCGCCGACGAACACGGGTTCCAGCCAGGCGACGGGGGCGATCTTGCCGGTCTTGCCGACGTCCCAGACGACGTCGGCCAGGACGGTGGTCTTCTCCTCGGCGGCGAACTTGAAGGCGAGCGCCCCGCGCGGCGAGCTCGACCGGGTCCCGGCGGCGGCGTAGGCGGTGCGGTCGGCGAGCCGCAGGACGGCGCCGTCGAGGTCGTAGTCCAGGTCGTTGCGCTGCCGTTCGATCTCGCCGATCACTTCTTGCGCTTTCGCCGCGTCGCCGCACCGCCGCATGTCGGCGGCGGTGAAACCGAGCGTGTTCAGGGCGCTGCCGAGGTCGGTTTCGGCGTTGTCGGGATCGGTGTCGAGGTCGAAGGCGAAGAACCGCAGCCGCCGTTCGGCGACGGTGGCCGGATCCTTGGCCCGCAGCGTGCCGGCGGCGGCGTTGCGCGGGTTGATCAGCGGCTTGTCGGGGTGCGCGGCGTTGTAGGCGGCGAAGGTCGAGCGCAGCATGACGGCCTCACCCCGCACCTCGACCCGGCCGGGGGCGTTCACCCGGTCCGGGATGCCGTCGGTGAGGGCTTTCACCAGCCTGGTGACATCGTCACCGGTGGTTCCATCGCCCCGGGTGACGGCTCTCCGCAGCCGACCGTCTTCGTAGACGACGGCGAGCGACAGACCGTCCAGTTTGGGCATGACGACGACCGGCTGGCCCGGGAAGCGCGCGAAGAAGGCCTCGACCTGCTCGGGTTTCGTGGCTTTCTCGAGAGAGAGCATGGGCCGCGAGTGCCGGATCGGGGCGTGCAGCACCGCCGGAGCGCCCACCTGGTCGAGGGGGTTCGGGTCCGGGGTCAAGTCCGGGTGGGCTTCGATGAGCGCCCGTAGTTCGTCTTCGACAGCGTCGTACTCGGCGTCCGCCACCAACGGCGAACCCCGGTAGTACGCGTCGCGGAGGACCACGATGCGGTCGGCCAGTTCCTGTATGCGCTCCCGAGCTTCCACGGGGAGGAGATTACCGGGCGGGTCCGACAGTTTCGGTGCGTCGGGGTCGCTCGTCGGGGCGGTTTCCCCGAGGCGGCTCGGCTGGGGCGGTTGCCTGCCGCTCGGGTCCTGCCGACTGCGGGTTCCACCTGATCGAGTGATGAACAGGTGTGCGACCGTCGGTAATCTTGGTTTGTGGACAGCGAAGCGGTGTGGCGTGCGGATGCGGTGGCTTTGGCCGACCGTATCTCCGCTCTGCTCACTGTTGTGCGGTCCGCTGAGGCGGAGATCGGTTCGCTGCTGGCGGAGATCGAGTCGCGCGGGGTTGTGGAGCTGTTCGGATATCGTTCTGTGGCGCGGCTTTTCGAGCATCTGGCCGATGTGCCCAAGGCTGCGGCCGAGGCTGTGGTGAAGCGTGCTCGGGCTCTCACCTCCGGTCGCACTCTCGACGGCGTTCCCGCTGTCGCTCCCGCCACCGGGGTTGCTGCTTTGGCTGGCCGGTTGAGCACCCCGATGATCGACACGATCGTCGGGGTGATGACGCAAGTCCCACTCGAACACCGCGCCGACGCTGAGCAGCATCTGCTGTCCTTCGCCTCCGATGCTGGGCACAAGCAGGTCGCCGCGTTGGGTGCGCGGATCCTGGCCCACCTCGACCCCGACGGCGCCGAACCTGACACCACGGAACCGGCCATGCCGAGCCGCGAACTTTCTTTGCGCCGCAAAAGAACCGGGACGTGGGAGCTTCAGGGCCGTTTCGACGACGAGACCGGCAGCCGGGCCAGTGCCTTGCTGGATTCTCTCGCGCAACGTCGTAGCGGTGAGGAAGGCGCGGACTTGCGTTCGCCGCAGGAACGTTACGGCGACGCCTTCTCCGACGCGATCGACTTGGCGTTGAGCTGTCCGGAGTTGCCGATGCAGGCCGGGGAGCGAGCGCACGTGATGGTCACGGTGTCGTTGGAGGACTTGAAGTCCAACCTCGGCCAAGCGATCCTCGGCGACACCGGAACCCGACCCCAGGCTCGCACCGGTCGAGCCACCCTCGGCGATCTTGGCACGATCTCCGCGGCCGAGGCCCGGATCCACGCCTGCGACTGCCTGCTCATCCCCGCCGTCCTGGGAGCGAAGAGCGAACCTCTCGACCTCGGCCGCCAGCGCCGCCTGGTCCCGCCGGGAATCCGCCGCGCGCTCTACATGCGCGACCGCGGCTGCGCGTTCCCGGGTTGTCACCGTCCACCTCGGCACTGCCAAGGTCACCACATCCGGCATTGGGCTGATGGTGGCCCGACCGAGCTGGGCAACCTGGTCCTGATGTGCGCCCACCACCACCGGCTGCTGCACCGTTCCGGTTGGCAGGTCCGCATCGCCACCGACGGCCTACCCGAGTTCTTGCCACCGGTGTTCCTGGACAAACGCCGAAAACCCAGGCGCAACAACCTTCATCAACCCTTACCGTTCGCAGCCTGAACACGACATGGGAAAGGCCCGCAGCCACCGGCTGCGGGCCTACACCCACGCCCTGAAGCGGCCGAGCGGTGCCCCCGGCACCCGCCAAAACCCCACCGACAAACAACCTCACCCGTCGCCGAACTGCTCGCCGATCTCCTCGATCTCCGGCAACCCGACCAGCCCCGCGAAGTCCGTCAACCCCGGCAGCTCGCGAACGGCCTCGACCGGTGTCCCGTCGCGCGCGATCCGGCCCAGCACCGTCCGCATCGCCTCGGTCGCCGCCAGCAGGGTCGAGATCGGACAGATCACCAACCGGAACCCCAGCTCGCGCAACCGCTCGCGCCCCAGCGGCGGGGTCTTGCCGCCCTCGGCCCAGTTGAACAGCAACGGCGTGTCGGCGAACGTCGACGCCACCCGCTCGATCTCGGCTTCGGACTGCAACGCCTCGACGAACACCATGTCCGCCCCAGCGTCCCGGTAGCGGCGCGCCCGGTCGATCGCCGCGTCGATACCCTCCACCGCGCGGGCGTCCGTGCGCGCGATCAGCAGGAAGTCCGGGTCGGACCGGGCTGCGACCGCGGCGCGGACCCGGTCGACCATCGTCGCGGCCGGGACCACGCGCTTGCCCTCGAGGTGACCACAGCGCTTCGGGGCCACCTGGTCCTCCAGGTGGATCGCCGCGACGCCGGCCGCTTCGTACTCCTTGACCGTGCGGATCACGTTGAGCGCGTTGCCGTAGCCGGTGTCCGCGTCGGCGATCACCGGGACCTCCACCGCCGACCGGATGCGGCTCGCCGCCTGGACCATCTCCGTCATCGTCAGCAGGCCGACGTCGGGACGGCCCAGCAGCGACGCCGTCGTGCCGAAACCGGTCATGTACACCGCTGGGAATCCGGCCGCCTCGACCAGCCGGGCGCTCAGCGCGTCGTACGCTCCCGGGGCGATGACCATGCCTTCGGCCAGCAGCGCACGCAGCCGCGCCGGCCCCGGGACGCGCGGACCCAGCAGATCGGCCACGTCGATCACCTCCTCGCGGGGACGTTCCCGAGCTGTCCCGGAGCCAAACCCACCCGCTCGAACACGATCTTCTCGTACGGGCCGGCCGTGCCCCTCTCGTACAGGATCCCGACCGTGGCCGGGTCGGCCTGCACCAGGTCGGAGTAGGCCGCCGGCCCACTGGTCAGCGTGCGGCCCGCGTGCCAGGTGTGCCCGCGGTCGGTGCTCAGCCGCAGCTGCATCACCGTGCGCGTGGCGGGGTCGGCCGGGCCCGAGTACAGCATCAGCCACGGGATCGTCGTCTGCAGCACGCTGCCCTCGACCTTCGTCCCGGACAGCGACGGCTGCACCCGGTACGGCCGGACCAGCGTCTTCCCGCCGTCCACGCTGTAGCCGTCGACGCGGTGCTCGGCGGCGGACCCCTGGTTGCGGCTGGAGAAGTAGAGGGTGCCGTCGGGCAGCTCGGTCGCCGACGTCTCGTTCGCGGCGACGACGCCGTCGGTGCGGTCGTCGGTGAAGCCGATGTGCCAGGTGCGGCCGTCGTCGTCGCTGTAGAGGTCGTGACCGCCGTAGTACTTCGCCTCGGTGCCCACGTCGGGGGAGCCGGCCGGCGGGGAGCTGGAGTGGTTGGCGGGCACCACGATCCGGCCCGCGTGCGGGCCGTGCCGCAGCAGCGTGGCGTGCCCGGGGCCGGTGGCGTACCACCGCCAGCCCGGCAGCTTCGCGTCGGCGGTGATGTCCCGGGCGGGGGACCAGGTGCGGCCGTTGTCGCGGCTGCGCAGCACGAAGACGCGGCGGGTGTCCTGCGCGGACGCCTGCCCGGACATGATCTGCTTCTCCGACACCAGTCCGTTGTGGCCGGTCAGCAGCACGAGCTCGCCGTCCCGCGCGAGCACCGGCGTCGGGTTGCCGGCGGTCGCGTCGCCGTTGGTGTCCACCACCGACAGCGGTCCCCAGGTGCAGCCGCCGTCGCGGGACGTGCGCGACACCGTCTGGATGGCCCCGGAGTCCCCGGCCGAGTCACGCCGTCCTTCGGCGAACGCGACCAGCGCGCCGTTCGCGGCCCGGACGACCGCGGGGATGCGGAAGGTGTCGTAGCCCTCGGTGCCGGAGGTGAAGGCCACCGACGACGCGCACCCGTGCGCCGGACCGGCCGTGGCCGCGGGGGCGAACGACAGCGCGGTCGTGGCCGCCGCCAGAAGGATCGTGCTGAACCTGCGCGTCACCGGTTCGACCTCCTCGTTGAGGTAGGACATGGGATGTCCGACGTCCTATGTCTGACAACCTAAGGAGGCCGGTGCGGGTTCGTCAAGGACCACGCTGGGTGCCCGGCCGGGCACGCGGCCGCCCGGGCGAACCGGGAGATCAACGACCGCTGGGCGGCGAAGCCCCTGACGGACGCGTCGTCGCGGCTGCGCTGGGCCGAGTGGGCCGAACCGCGGACGCGTGAAGTGTGCGAAGTCGATTACGTCACCGAATTCGGGGCCCGGGACCCCGGCACGATCACCTGCCGGATGATCTGCAGCCGGCTGGCGGGCTTCGATGGCGATTTCTTGACGCGCATCGACGAAGCCGACGCCGCCGCCCGGGCCCTGGGCTGGCTCGAGGGTGGCAGCGTGCTCCGGAGCTCGGTCGAGTACTACCGGATCACCGAGGCCGAGGCGGGCAAGGTCGACGCCGGGACCGTGCCCGGGGTGAGCTATCTCGTGCCCGGGCCGGCGCCCGGCACGACCGGCTGCAATTCACCGGGCTACCTCGGCGAATCCTGGGTGGAGCGGTCGGCCGATCTGTCGGGACGGTTCGGCGAATGGCCGTCCGGCGGTGCGCTGTTCGAACGGGCGAGTGGACCGCGACCGCAGGCGACGGCCGCGGACCTCCTGTCCCGCCATCGGTACGTCATGACCTTCACGCTGGGCACGGAGTGCCGGCTCAAGGTCGGTTGGCAGCGCACGGCCCGAAGTACAGGCACTCGACCAGCGCGTGGACGTCGTGCGCCCGCGCCCGCGGCTCCAGTTCGTCGAGCATCGCCGTGAGCGTCACGAGATCGACGCGGCCGTCGCCGGTCAGCGGGAACTGCCGCTCGCGCGTGTCGTGGTCCGGGCACCCGCTGCCGCGCAGGTTGCCCGCCGGGACGACCGCGAACACGACCTCGCCCTCGTCGCCGAAGGTGAAGTAGCACTGCAGGACGACCGGGGTGGCGTCGGAGACCGTGTTGGTCCGCTCGCCGCCGAAGCTGGCCGGGTACGACCAGCCCGCCGTGGCGTCGTCGAGGAACTTGACGTCGGCGGGGCCGGTGTCCCCGTCGAGCCGCCAGCCGCGGGCCAGCACGTGGTCGTGCACCTCGAGCTGGCGGGTGATGAGCAGCGTCGCGGTCATGCTCCCAGTGTGGCCCACGCCGTCGTCCACGATCGGGTGACCTACCAATGGGGCTGGATCACCGGCGCCGAGCCTGATAAGCCTCTGCGCGTGACGATGGACCTGCACAGCATCAACCCGTGGGAAGTGTCGTTCCTCCGCGAGGAGGTCGGCGGCTACTTCGCCCACGGCGTCGAGCTCGCCCCCGGCGCGACCGTCCTCGACGTCGGGGCCAACGTCGGCGTCTTCTCCGCAACGGTCTACGAGCGCCTCGGCGGTGACGTGCGGATCTACGCTTTCGAGCCGCTGCCCCCGCTCTACGAGAAGCTGGAAAGCAACGGCCGGGACTTCTTCGCGGGACGGCTGAAAGCGCTGCCCTTCGGGCTCGCGGCCGCCGAGGACGAGCTCGACTTCACCTACTTCCCGGGCGCGACGATCTTCTCGTCGTCGTGGCGGGACGAGGGCAACGTCGAGGCCGAGCGGAAGCGGGTCACCGCCAGCATCGTCGCGATGATCCGCCAGGGCGGCATGGGCCCGGCCGCCCGCCGCGTGCCTGCGCCGATCCTGCGCGGGCTGGTCAGCCGCCAGCTGAAGGTGCTGAACACCCTCGAAACGCACCGCGTCCGCGTCCGGCCGTTGTCGCCGGTGCTCGACGAGGAGGGGATCGACCGCATCGACCTGCTCAAGGTCGACGTCGAGGGCGCCGAGCTGGAGGTGCTGCGCGGGATCGAAGAGCGGCATTGGCCCCTGGTCCGGCAGGCGGTCGTCGAGGTGGAACGGTGGAGCGAAAACCGCGACCGCGTCCGCGAAGTCTTCGCGACGCGCGGGTTCACGGTCGAGGCGGAGCAGGACCCGGTCCAGCAGGCGGCCGACATCGGGATGGTGTTCGCGCGCCGCTGACCCTTGCCTTGACGCGGACGTCACGGTTTACCGTCGCCCGTTGTGAAATTCGGAATCAGCTACAGCACGCCCCACTTCGGTGTCGACCCGGACACGCTCACGCGGTTCGCGCAGGACGCCGAGGACCTCGGCTTCGAATCGCTGTACGTGCCGGAGCACGTCGCACTCCATCCCGGCGCGAAGATCGGGCCGATGGAGCTGGACCCGTCACTGCCCTACGGTGATCCGCTCGAATGCCTGACCTTCGCCGCCGCCCGCACGCGGCGCATCCTGCTCGGCACCGGCGTCCTGCTTTTGCCCTACCACCACCCGGTCGTGCTCGCCAAGCGGCTGGCGACGCTGGACCTGCTCTCCGGCGGCCGCCTGCGGCTGCTCACCATCGGTGTCGGCGCGCTGCCCGGCGAGGCCGCGGCCACCGGGGTCGACTTCGCCACTCGCGGCCGCCGGGCCGACGAGGCGATCGACGTCCTGCGGCTGCTCTGGGCCGGCGGCGCGGACGGCGTCAGCCACTCGGGGGAGTTCTTCACCCTCGACGCCGTCTGCAGCTTCCCGAAGCCGGTCGGCGGCGTCCTGCCGATCCACGTCGGGGGGTCGAGCGCGGCCGCGGCGCGGCGGGCCGGGCGGCGCGGGGACGGTTTCTTCCCCGGCGGCCTGCTCACCCCGGACGAGCGCCGCCGCCAGTTCGCGCTCGCCCGGACGGCCGCGGGTGAAGCCGGCCGGGACCCGGACTCGTTGCAGCACACGCGATGGGGGTCGATCGGAATGTCCGAAGAGGACGCCGAGACGCTCGCCGGGCAAGGCGTCACCCGCGTCGTCGTGAGCCCCACGAGCGCCGACCCGGACGGTCGGCGAGAGGAGATGGCGGCGTTCGCCGAGCGGTTCGCCCTGGTTCGTCCGGTTGGGCCAGTCGAGTGACGGCGAAGGAGTCGTAAATTTTCTGATCGGTGTCAAGTTCTTGCGTGACGGCGCTCACTTGTTGCATGCTCGGGTGGCTCAGGCTCCCGTCCCCGCCGTCTCGAAGAAGAGAAGACGCCATGACTCGTACGCGCCTGTCCCGGCTCGTCGCCGGTTTCCTCGCCGTGGGGCTGTCCGTCGCCGGGCTCTCCCTCGCGTCCGCCGCGAGCGGCCCACCCGCTTCATCCGCGGCGGCAGCCGCGGAAGTGCCCCTGACCCGGACGGTGTCGGCGAGCAGCGCGCTGCCCGGCTATCCCGTCGCCAACGCCGTCGACGGGAACCAGGCCACGTACTGGGAATCCGCGAACAACGCCTTCCCGCAGTGGATCCAGGCCGACCTCGGCTCGGCGAAGTCCCTCTCGCGGATCGTGCTGAAGCTGCCGACCGGCTGGGAGGCCCGCACCCAGACCCTCGCCGTGCGCGGCAGCAGCGACGGCGCGACGTTCACCGACCTCGTCGCGGCGGCCGGGTACGTCTTCACCCCGAACGCCAACACCGTCACCATCCCGGTGACGGCCTCGACCCGGTACGTCCGCCTGAACGTCACCGCCAACTCGCAGTGGCCCGCCGCGCAGCTCTCGGAGTTCGAGCTCTACGGGCTCGACACCGGGGACACGCAGCCGCCGACCGCGCCGGCGAACCTCGCGCTGACCGAACCCGCCGCCGGCCAGGTCAAGCTGACGTGGTCGGCCTCGACCGACGACGTCGGCGTCACCGGCTACACCGTCTACCGCGACGGCACGGCCGTCACCACGGTCACCGCCACCACCTTCACCGAGACCCGGCCGGCCGGTACGCGCGTCGAGTACTTCGTCCGGGCCAGGGACGCCGCCGGGCACGAGTCCGCCGACAGCGGCCACGTCGTGCGCCAAGGCACGCAGGCCGGGCAGAACCTCGCCGCGGGCAAGCCGATCGAGGCGTCGTCGAGCGTCTTCTCCTTCGTCGCCGCCAACGCGAACGACAACAACACCGGCACGTACTGGGAAGCTTCGGGCCAGTCGAGCACGCTGACCGTCAAGCTCGGCGCGAACGCCGACCTCGACCAGGTCGTCGTCAAGCTCGACCCCGACACGGCCTGGGGCGCGCGGACGCAGACCTTCGAGGTCCTCGGCCGCGACCAGGGCGCCACGGCGTTCACCTCCCTCAAGGCCCGCGCCGACTACCGGTTCGACCCGGCGGGCAACCAGAACACGGTGACCATCCCGGTCGGCGGCCGCACGGCCGACGTCCGGCTGCAGTTCTCCGCCAACTCCGGCGCGCCCGGCGGGCAGGTCGCGGAGTTCCAGGTGTTCGGGGCCCCGGCGCCGAACCCGGACCTCGTCGTCACCGGCACGACGTGGACGCCGGCGAACCCGACGGAGACGAGCCAGGTCACGGTCTCGGCGACGGTCAAGAACGCGGGCACCGCGGCCGCGGGCGCGACGACCGCCACCGTCAGCCTGGGCGGCACCGTCGTCGGCAACGCGGCTGTCGGCGCCCTCGCCGCCGGCGCGTCCACGACGGTGACCGTGAACGCGGGCACCCGGCCGCAGGGCACCTACAGCGTCTCGGCCACCGTCGACCCGGCGAACACGATCGTCGAGCAGGACGACACCAACAACACGTTCACCGCACCGACCCCGCTCGTGATCGCCCAGGCGCCGGGCCCGGACCTCGAGGTCACCGGTATCACGTCGAACCCGGCGGCCGGCGCGGCGGTGTCGTTCACCGTCGCGGTGCACAACCGCGGCACGAGCGGCGCGGGCGCCTCGGTGACCCGGCTGACCGCCGGCGCCACCACGCTGACCGGCGCCACGGGCGCGATCGCCGCCGGAGCGACGGCGAACGCCGCGATCTCCGGCACGTGGACCGCCACCACCGGCGGCGCGACCCTCACCGCGACCGCGGACTCGACGAACACCGTCGCCGAGACCAACGAGTCCAACAACGACCTCTCCCGGGCGATCGTCGTGGGCCGCGGCGCGGCGGTGCCGTACACCGAATACGAGGCGGAATCGGCGCAGTACCAAGGACAACTGCTCCAGACCGACCCGCTGCGCACGTTCGGGCACACGAACTTCGCGACCGAGTCCTCGGGCCGCCAGTCCGTCCGGCTGGCGAACCAGGGCCAGTACGTGGAGGTCACGTCCACCAACCAGGCGAACTCGATCGTGGTGCGCAACTCGGTGCCCGACGCGGCCGCGGGCGGCGGGCAGGACTACACGCTCAGCCTGTACGTCAACGGAACCTTCGCGCAGAAGCTGACGCTGTCCTCGACGCACAGCTGGCTCTACGGCACCACCGACGACCCCGAGGGCCTGACCAACCGGCCCGGCGGAGACGCGCGGCGGCTGTTCGACGAGTCGCACGCCCTGCTGGCGCAGTCCTACCCGCCGGGCACGAAGTTCAAGCTGCAGCGGGACAACGGCGACAACGCGGCGTACTACGTCATCGACCTGGTCGACCTGGAACAGGTGGCGCCCGCGCTGCCGAAGCCGGCCGAGTGCACGTCGATCACCGAGTACGGTGCGGTGCCGAACGACGGCGTCGACGACGCACCGGCGATCCAGCGCGCGGTCACCGACGACCAGAACGGCAAGATCGCCTGCGTCTGGGTCCCCGAGGGCCAGTGGCGGCAGGAGGCGAAGATCCTCACCGACGACCCGACCGTGCCCAACGGCGGCGGCCAGTACAACCAGATCGGCATCTCCAACGTGACGATCAAGGGCGCCGGGATGTGGCGCTCGCAGCTGTACTCGCTGATCCAGCCACAGGACGCGGGCACCATCAACCACCCGCACGAAGGCAACTTCGGGTTCGACATCGACAAGAACACGCAGATCTCGGACCTCGCGATCTTCGGCTCCGGCCGGATCCGCGGCGGCGACGGCAACGCCGAGGGCGGCGTCGGGCTCAACGGCCGCTTCGGCACCGGAACGAAGATCTCCAACGTCTGGATCGAGCACGCGAACGTCGGCGTGTGGGTCGGCCGCGACTACAGCAACAAGCCCGAGCTGTGGGGCCCGGCCGACGGCCTGGAGTTCAGCGGCATGCGGATCCGCGACACCTACGCCGACGGCATCAACTTCACCAACGGCACGCGCAACTCGCGGGTGTTCAACTCGTCCTTCCGCACCACCGGGGACGACTCGCTCGCGGTGTGGGCCAACCAGTACGTGAAGGACCCTTCCACCGACATCGGGCACGACAACGTGTTCACCAACAACACGATCCAGCTTCCCTGGCGCGCCAACGGGATCGCGGTCTACGGCGGGTACGGCAACCGGATCGAGAACAACCTCGTCTACGACACGATGAACTACCCGGGCATCATGCTGGCGACCGACCACGACCCGCTGCCGTTCTCCGGGCAGACGACGATCGCCAACAACGCCCTCTACCGTTGCGGCGGCGTGTTCTGGGGCGAGCAGCAGCAGTTCGGCGCGATCACGTTCTTCGCGCAGGGCAAGGACATCCCGGGGGTGACGCTGCGGGACACCGAGATCCACGACTCGACCTACGACGGGATCCAGTTCAAGACCGGGGGCGGAGTCGTGACCGCGGCGGTCTCGAACGTCAAGATCGACCGGTCGGACAACGGTGCGGGCATCCTCGCCATGAGCGGCGCCCGGGGCAGTGCGACGCTGACGAACGTGACGATCTCCGGTTCGGCGAAGGGTGACGTCGTCATCGAACCGGGCTCGCAGTTCGTGATCAACGGTGCCCCGATCCCGGCCGTGGTCGCGTCGGGACGGCGTAGCGGGAAGTGACGGAAGGGGGGTGCCGCGGCACCCCCCTTCCTCACGCGTCGACCAGGTGCTTCCGCAGTGATTCCTGGCGCCGGCGGTCCTTGACCCACCACTTCCGGGCCCCGGGCTTGCGGGCCTCGTACGCCAGCTGCCTGACGATGCTCGCACAGATGAGCTCCTTGACCTTCGCCCCGGGCCGGCCGCTGATGCGGAGCCGGATCGCGGTGTCGTCGCGGCGGGAGAACTGGAAGATGCCGGCGCGGCGCCCGAGGCTCAGGCACAGTCCGGCGAACCCGACGTCGGCCGGGGCGGGACGCGTGCCCGCGAGCCGGCTGAGCACGGTCTCGGCCGCCTGCGGGCCGAGCTGGATCGCCGACTGGCAGCCCATCCGGTACGGCAGGTCGGACGGCGCCGCCGCGTCACCGGCCGCGACGATGCGGTCGTCGTCCACGCTGGTCAGCGTCTCGTCCGTGCGCAGGCGGCCCAGGGCGTCGGTGCTCAACCCGCTGCGCGCGGCCAGGTCCGGCACACCGAAACCGGCGGTCCAGACGGTCACCGGGCTCGGCAGCTCGCGGCCGTCGGCGAGCCGCACGGCATCGCGCGTCACCGCGCTCACCACCGCGTCGACGAGCACGGTCACACCCAGCTTCGCCAGCCGCGCGGCCACCGCGTGCCGGCCGCTCGGGTGCAGGGACGGCCCGAGCTCCCCGCCGCAGACCAGCGTCACGGCGCGGCCCGCTTCCGCCAGTTCGGCCGCGGTCTCGATCCCGGCCGGACCGGCTCCGACGACCGTCACCGCGGACGCGGCGTCGAGGACCGGCCGCAGCTGCCGGGCCTCCTCGAAAGTCGTGACGGGGTAGGCGAATTCGGGCACCGTCGCGCCGGTGCTGCCCACGGCGTAGATCAGGTAGTCGTAGGCCAGCGTGCGGCCGCCGGCCAGGGTCACGGCGCGCGCGGTCGCGTCGATCGCGGTCACGCTGTCCACGACCAGCCGGACGCGCTCGGCGAGGACGTCGCCGTAGGCCACGACCGCGTCGCCGGAACCGGCGGCGAGCTGGTGCAGGCGGATCCGCTCGACGAACCGCGGCCGCGGGTTGACCAGGGTGACGGCGACGTCGTCGCGCCGGGTCAGGCGGTTGGCGGCCATGACGCCGGCGTATCCGCCGCCGATCACGACCACTTCGGTGGGCTCGGTCATGGTGTCTCCTTCGATGCCGGGTTCGGCATGGAGACACCGCGGGGCCGCGCGCTGTGACAGCTGTGGTTCAGCTCACGCGCCGGTCGGCGACCGGGTCCACTGCAGGGCCGAGTGCCAGGCGGCGATGAGCGCCTCGTCGTCGGCGAAGCTCGGGCAGGTCCCGACCGGGACCCACGCCTGTTCGACGGCTTCGCCGTCTTCGACGCGCAGGACGGTCACCCCGGCGTATTCCAGTACTTCGCGGCCGTGCCCGGCGGGGACCGAGACCGCGCGGGTGCCCAGCTGCAGCCGCACCTGTCGTTCGCCCGTCATCGACCCCCGCTCTCCCTGTGATGCTCGACGGTGGTGTCGCGCACCGGCCGTGATCTGTAACAGCCCAGCGCCCCCGGGTGCGGTGAACGGCAGGAATCGCCCGGTCAATGGCAGGTGAACGACGAGCGGATGCGTCCGTTCGTGCTAATCCACGTGTGAGAGTGCTCCGGTCCGGTCACCCAGACCCGGGGGAACCGTTCTGGGGGTGCCGAAGACATGACACGGGAAAGTTTCGAGTTCGAAGCGGAGCCGGCGCAGATCAGGCTGGTGCGGTCGTGGGTGCGGGAGCGGCTGGCCGCGGGCGACGTGCCGGCCGAGGTGGCCGCGGACGTCGTGCTGATCACGGGGGAGCTGGCGACGAACGCCGTCCGGCACGCCGCCGGGCCCCTGCGGGCCCTGCTGATCCGGGCCGACGCCTCGGTGTGGGTCGGCGTCGAGGACGCCGGCGGGTCCGCCTGGTTCGACCCGGTGCTGCCCGAAGCCGCGCCGGCGGGGACCGGGCTCACCCTGGTCGCCGCGTGCTCCGACCGGCGCGGCCTCTTCCACCGCCGGGACGGCGGCAAGACCGTGTGGGCCGAGATCCCGCTCGCTTCCTGAACCGGCCGGTCAGCCGGTCTGCTCGCGGATCCAGTCCGCCACCACGTCGACCCGGGCGATCGTCTCCGCGCCCGGCTGGGGGCACGGCGGCCCGGTGTTGACGATCGCCACCAGGCGCCCGGTGCGGTCGTTGTCGTCCGAGACGAAGAACGGGCCGCCCGAGTCTTCCGGGCAGGGGCCGTTGTCCACGGTGCGCGTGCCGATCGGCAGCGCCTCCAGGGTCGAGGAGGCGATGCCCGAGACCCGGAACCGCCCGCGCTTGAGGTGGTCGGACGGGCCGAGCACGGTCGCCGAGTGCGAGCCCCAGCCGGCGAACTGCAGCTCTTCGCCGACCGACGGGCGCTTCGAGGCCAGCTCCACCGGGGTGATGCCCTCCACCGGCTCGCTGAGCTTCGCCACCGCGAGGTCGTTGACCGGCGACTGGCGGACGTCGACGACCACCGCCGTCTGCCCGCCGGGGTCGGTGTCCTTGAGCCGCCCGACCGTCACAGTCATCGTGTACGGCGGCCGGCCGCCGATGCGGGCGTCCTTGAGGTCGTGGAAGCAGTGCCCGGCCGTGACGACCCACTGCGGCGCCACCAGCGAGCCGCTGCAGGCGCCGTCGCGCACGCCGCCGCCCGGGACCGGGATGTCCGCCGACGTGAGTTTCGCGTTGAAGGGCAGGATCGGGTCGGGCTTGGGCGTCGTCGGGGCCGGCGGCGGTGGCGCCGGGTCACGGCCCAGTGCGGTGGTGTCGGGCAGGCTGTGCCCGCCGAGCGCCGCGGCCAGCGCCGGCCCGGCAGGCGCGCCGATGGCGGCGTTGGCGAACGCGATACCGGCCCCCACCAGCACCGCGACGGCCACGGCCCGCGCGCGGAAGCGGCGCCGTCGATCCGAAATCGTCCTCACACTCCTAATGCACGGATGAGAGGCCGAAATGGTTGTGCGAGGGACCTACTCGCGCTTGCGCGACGCCGTCGCGATCGCGGGCCACAGCACCGAAACGACCGATTCGGGAATGTCGTCCCGGCTCTCGCCGCGGTAGAAGGCGGCGAAGTAGCTGCCGAAGCACATCGTCGCGATGGTGTGCTTGTCGACGCCGTCCCGCACCGCGCCGGTTTCCTGCAGCCGGGTCAGCACGTTCTCGACCAGCGCGACCCGCGGTTCGACCGCGTGCTCGCGCAGGATCCCGAGCAGCTCCGGCGTGCGGTTCGCCTCGCCGGCGAAGTTGCCCATGAGGACCATGGCGTCCGGGTTGAAGTAGGCCGGGTCCAGCCGGCGGACGGCTTCGACGAGCGCCTCCCGCGGCGCCATGCTGCTCAGGTCGACGGCGTACATGTCCCGCTGCTTGCGGAAGCCGTAGTCCAGCGCGTCGACGACCAGCTCGAACTTCGTGCTCCACCGCCGGTAGAGCGTCGGGCGGCTGACCTTCGCGTCCGAGGCGATGTCACCGATGGTCATGAGCGAATAGCCGTCGCGGACGAGGCGTTCCCGGGTGGCCTGGATGATCGCCTCGTCGAGAGCGGCGTCGCGGGGACGGCCCCCGGGCCGGGCCGTCGCTTCTTCGCCTGCTCGAGCCATGGGAGGAGCCTAGCGGATTCGTTACGATCCCTGTCTGTTAAGTTACGATACTTGACTGTAACGAAACGACGGCTTACCTTCGGGGCACCCGATCGGGAGGAGCCCACGATGACCACCGCCCAGCAGCTGATCGACCGCAGCGTCCCGTTCCTCGACGCCGTCAAGAACCGGACCGCGGGCGGGGAGCTGGAAACCTGGCTCAACGACCACCACGGACCCGGCAGCCCGCTCTACGACGACCTGGCGCGCATGATCACCGACGGCGTCCGGGCCGGCTGGGCGGCGAACATCGAGGTGGACGGCCCGAAGTACCGGCGCAGCCGGATCGCCGACCCCCTGGACGTCCTGAACTGGTTCAGTGTCACCGCCGTCTACATGGACAGCGTCGAGCCCTACCGCGGGCAGTACCACCAGCACCCGTACGGCGAGCTCAACCTGGTGGTGCCGCTCGACGCGAGCGCGAAGCTGCGGGGCCCGCGCGGCTGGAGCGGCCCGGGCTGGACCGCCCCGGGTCCGGGGAGCCACCACTACCCGGAGGTCAAGGGCGGCGCCCTGATCGCCCTCTTCTTCCTGCCGGCGGGCCGCATCTCCTACGACATCACGCCGCCGGCCGAGTGAGCACCACCGTCGAGGAGGCGCTGCTGACCCGCCGCAGCTGCCGCGCGTTCCGGCCGGACCCGGTGCCGCGCGCGGAGGTGGAGCGGCTGCTGGACCTGGCGGCGCGGTCGGCCAGCAACTCCAACAGCCAGCCGTGGCGGGTGCACGTGCTCACCGGCGCGGCGAAGGCGGCGCTGAGCGCGGACCTGCTGGGCGCGCACGACGAGGGCCGCCGCTCGGCCGGGGAGTTCGCCTACCAGCCCGGCGCGGACCAGTGGCGCGAACCGTTCCGCTCGCGCCGCCGCCGGTTCGGCGAAGGGCTCTACCGCGACGCGCTCGGCATCGAGCCCGGCGACGCCGCCGGCCGCGCCGGGCACCACCGGCGCAACTACGACTTCTTCGGCGCCCCGGTCGGCATGGTCGTGACGGTCAGCCGGCTGCCCCTGCAGGGCGCGCTGGTCGACGCGGGCCTGTTCCTGCAGGCGCTGATGCTGGCGGCGCGCGGAGCCGGCCTGCACACGTGCGCGCAGGCGTCGCTGCTCGACTACCACCCGATCCTGCGCCGGCACCTCGGTGTGCCGGCCGATCACGTGATCGTCTGCGGGATCGCGC
This sequence comes from Amycolatopsis camponoti, assembly GCF_902497555.1. Taxonomy (NCBI): domain Bacteria; kingdom Bacillati; phylum Actinomycetota; class Actinomycetes; order Pseudonocardiales; family Pseudonocardiaceae; genus Amycolatopsis; species Amycolatopsis camponoti. Next base: position 3,281,343 of record NZ_CABVGP010000001.1, read on the forward strand.
TCGGGTACGCCGACGAAAGCCACCCGATCGCCGGTCACCGCACGACCCGCGAGCCGGTGTCGGCGTTCGCGACCTTCCACGGTGCCCTCGACGACCCGGGCTGACGTCAGGGGCGCCGCCCCACCTCGTCGACGTAGGTCTTCACCATCACGGCGCTGTCCTCGGTACCCAGGAACTGGTACGTCGTGGCGTCGAAAACCAGCACGATCGGCTGCGCCTTCGGCGAGGAGCCCGGGGGCACCGGAAACCTGATCCCGACGCCCGGGCGGCCGGCGCCGTCGGTGACGTGGTCCAGGGCCGTCAGGCCCGGCACCTTCGCCGCCGCCTCGAACAGCGCCGCGTAGGACGCCGGCTGGAGGACCTGCTCGTAGGCGAGGGTGTAGACGGCCTTGCCGATGTAGGTGGCCCGGCCGTCGCGATCGGCCTCCTTTCCGTAGAGGTAGGCCAGCATCGCGTCGGCCGTCGTCGGCAGGTCCGTCCGGTAGACCGACTCGGGTACGCAGTCCTCGAGCGTCCCTTCCGCGCGCGGGTCGTTCGTGCCGTACATCGGCGCCTTGCCGTTGCGGCAGCCACCTTCCTTGGAGTTGCCGATCAGGCTGTCCCGGGTGCCGTCGACCGAGAGCCAGACCTCGCGGTTAGGGGGAATGGCGTATTCGGTCTTCACGTACAGGAACTGATCCGGGCGCGGCGGCTTGGCCGGCTCCTTCAGGGCGCTGCTCGCCGCTTCGGTCAGCACCTTGACCGGGTCGGCGTGCGCGACGCCGGCGCCGATGCCCACCCGATCGGCCGGCGCGAGCGCGACGACCGCGGTGATCGCCGCGGCCAGGCCGATCGAGGCGCCGGCGGCCCAGAACAGGCGCCGGGACCGGTGCGGCCGTTCGCCGCGGGCCGCGGCCAGCAGTCGCTCCCGGGCCGGGGTGAGGTGCTCCGCCGGCGCGAAGCCGATGGTGTCCGCGCGGTCGCGGATCAGGTCGAGCTCATCCATGGCTGAAGGTCTCCTTCACGAGGTCGAGGGCGCCGAGCTCGGCGCGGACGCGGGTGCGGGCGCGGTTGAGCCGCGATTTCACGGTGCCGACGGGGATGCCCAGCGCTTCGGCGACCTCCTGGTAGCCCAGCCCTTCCGCGGCGACGAGCAGCAGGACGTCCCGCTCGCGCGGACGCAAGGCGGCCAGCGCCCGGTCGAGGTCCGCGCCCAGCGCCTGGGCACTGACCCGGTCGGCGACCCGGTCGGCGTGGCCGTCGTCCACGGCGGGCGGCCCGACGGCCAGGCGGAGCTTCAGCTCCCGCACTTCGGCCCGCCACCGGCGCGAGACGAGGTTGGTGGCGATGCCGTAGAGCCAGGGCCGGGCGTCCGGCCGCGTGAGGTCGAACTTCGCGCGCTTGCCGAACGCGATGAGGAAGGTGTCCGCGAGGACGTCGTCCGCCGCGGTCGGGCCCAGCCGCCGGACCAGATAGCGGTGGATGTGCCGGGCGTGGCGGTCGAAGATGACCGCGAACAGGCTCGGCTCCTGCCGTGACCGCGCGATCACGCTCGCGTCGCCGTCGGCTTCGGTGTCTTCCGGGGTCATCGCCCGCCTCTCGCTGCGCAGAGTGTCATCTGCTGTTCTCACCGTTGCGGGAACGGGTTCCGGGGAGGGCGGTGAAAGTGAGCCAGGTCACGATGGTCGCTGTTTCTCGAGAACGTGAGCCGACGGCCGCCGCGCTCACCATGTGGAACGCCGCCATGTCCGGGAATAGCTCCGCGATGATCCGGTTGACCAGGGACGGACCCTCGCGAGCCCGGACGGAGCCACCCGATGAGATTCCAGGTCCTGGACATCCTGCCCCACCTGACCAACCCGGTGACGGGTCGCCGGGTCCGCACCGATGAGCGCTTCGCGCAGGCCCTGACCTCGGCGCGCTACGCCGAGGAGTTCGGGTTCGACGCCGTCGCGCTCGGGGAACGCCACGCGGGCCACTTCCTGAGCAGCGGCGTGACCGTGCTGCTGGGCGCCATCGCCGCGACGACGAGCCGGGTCCGGATCCAGACCGGCGTCGCGGTCCTGTCGGTCCACGACCCGCTGCGGGTGGCGGAGGACTACGCCACGGTCGACCAGCTCTCGCGCGGCCGGCTGGAGCTGGTGATCGGCAAGGGCAACGAGCTGCGCCAGCTGCCGATGTTCGGCATCGCGAACGGCGACCAGTGGGACGCGCTCGCCGAGAAGTACGAGCTGCTGCGGCGGCTCTGGCGCGAGGAGGACGTCACCTGGGAGGGACGCTTCCGCGGCCCGCTGGCCGAGGCGACCAGCCTGCCGCGCCCGTTCGCCGGCGCGCCCCGCGTCTGGCACGGCTCGGCGACCACGCTGACCTCGGCCGAGCTGGCGGCCAGGTGGGGCGATCCGCTCTTTTCGGCCAACGCGATCCAGCCCCGCGACAACTACACCGTGCTGATCGAGCACTACCGCAAGCAGTACGCGGAGCACGGCCACGACCCGCGCTTCGCCTTCGTCGGCGCCGGGGCGGGGTTCCTCTACCTGGCCGACACGACGCAGGAGGCGCGGGAGGCCTTCGGGCCGACGTACGAGAAGATCGTCGAGTTCTTCAACCGGCCCGGCAACCACACACCGGGCAACGCGATGGAGTTCCCGACCATCGACGACGCGATCGCGCGCGGGCCGGTGCTGGTCGGCAGCCCGCAGCAGATCGCCGAGAAGATCCTGTGGTGGCACGAGGCGTTCGGGCACGACCTGCAGTCCTTCAGCCTGCCCACGATGATCCCGCACGAACAGCAGCTCGCCATGCTCGAACGCTTCGCCGCCGAGGTCGTGCCCGTGGTGCGCGCGGCCGCGCCGACGACGCTGTGGACCGACCAGGACCCGTACGGCGGCCGTCCCGCCGTCCACGGGCGCACCGTCGCCGATGCGGCGGGCACCATCGAAGGAGCCGCGCTGTGACCGCAGATTCCCTGCACTTCAACGCTTTCATCTGGCCGAACGGCTACCACGAGTCGGCGTGGCGGGTGGTCGACGACGACGTCCGCGGGGTGCTCGGGCTGCCGTACTACGCGAACATCGCGCGGACCGCCGAGCGCGGCCTGATGGACTCGATCTTCCTGGCCGACAACATCGCCATCGCCGAATACCGCGTGACGCACCTCCCGCAGACCCAGTTCGACCCGATCTCGGTGCTGTCGGCGCTGGCCGCGGTCACCGAGAAGATCGGCCTGATCGGGACGGGGTCGACGACCTACAACAAGCCGTGGGAGCTGGCCCGCCGGTTCGCCACGCTGGACCACCTCAGCGGCGGGCGGGCCGGCTGGAACATCGTCACCACCATCACCCCGCTGGCCGCGGCCAACTTCGGCGACAAGGCCCACCCCGACCACGCCGACCGGTACGAGCGCGCCCACGAGTTCGTCGATGTCGTCACCCGGGCGTGGGACAGCTGGGACGACGACGCGATCGTCGGCGACCGTGAGAACGGCGTCTGGGCCGACCGCGCCAAGCTGCACGCGCCGCGCTTCCACGGCAGGTTCTACGACGTCGAAGGCGTGCTGCCGTTCCCGCGGTCGCCGCAGGGGCACCCGGTGCTCGTCCAGGCGGGACAGTCGGCCGCCGGGATCGGGCTCGCCGCCCGGTACGCCGAGCTGGTGTTCTCCGGGCCGCCGTCGCTCGAAGCCGCCGTGAAGTTCCGCGCCGAGCTGGACGCCCAGGTCGTCGCGGCCGGCCGGGATCCCTCGCGGGTGCGGGTCCTGCCCGCGCTGATGGTGACCCTCGGCGGCACCGAGGCCGAGGCAAAGGCACGGGCACAGCGGCTCGAAGACCTGGCCAGCCCGGAGTTCCGCTGGCAGAACGCGCTGTACACGGCCGGTCTCGACCCGGACGCGTTCGACCCGGACGCCCCGCTGCCCGCCGAGCTGCGGGCCGGGGGCGGGTCTTCCCGGCTGCAGCAGCTCGCCGCGGCGGCGCGGGAGCGTCCGGACGCCCCGTTGCGCGAGATCGCGGGCCGGATCACCGGGGGAGCGGGGCAGGTGCACTTCGTGGGCACGCCCGAGCAGCTCGCCGACCACGTGCTCACCTGGCAGGACGCCGGCGCGGTCGACGGGTTCACCATCATGGGATCGACGCTGCCCTACGAGCTGGCCGCGTTCGTCGAGCACGTGGTGCCGATCCTGCAGCGCAAGGGCCGGTACCGCACCGAATACGCGGGCTCGACGCTGCGTGAGCACCTCGCGTCGTGATCCCAGCATGTGGTTTTTGTCGGTGGGGCTGGTTAGGGTCCTGCTCGTCCGATCTTGACTGAGGAGTGTGGGACGTGGGCTGGACCCGGAACATCCGAGTGGCCGCGCTGGTGGCGGTGGCCGCTCTGGGCCTGACAGCGTGCGGCGGCGGGGACGACAAGCCCGCCGCGGCGGGCAAGGGCGGGGCGCCGATCGTCGTCGCGTCCTTCAACTTCACCGACAGCCAGATCCTGGCCGAGATCTACGCCCAGGCGCTGGAAGCGAAGGGCTACCCGGTGACGCGCAAGCTGAACCTGGGCTCGCGGGAGCTGATCTACCCGTCGCTGAAGTCCGGTGAGCTGCAGTTCATCCCGGAGTACCAGGGCTCGGCGATCGCCGCCGGGTTCGGCGCGGACCCGGTGAAGGACGCCAAGGGCGAGCACGAGCAGCTGGCGAAGCTGCTCGAGCCCAGCGGCGTCTCGCTGCTGGACTACGCCGCGGCCGAAGACAAGAACACCTACATCGTGAAGGCCGACCTGGCGCAGTCGAAGGGCCTCGCGACCATCGGCGACCTGAAGAAGCTCGACAAGGTCGTCCTGGCCGGCGGCCCGGAGTGCGAGAAGCGGCTGACGTGCTTCAAGGGATTCACGGACGTCTACAAGCTGACGAACGCGACGTTCCAGACGGTCCAGGAGCTCGGGCCGCGGGTGCAGCAGCTCGACTCCGGCGCGGTCACGGTCATCCCGGTCGACTCGGTGAGCCCGCTGGCCGGTGACCCGAAGTACGTCGCGCTGAAGGACGACCTGTCGATGGTGCCGACCGAGAACGTGGTCCCGGCGGTGACGAAGAAGGTGCTCGACGAGCGCGGTGCGGACTTCGCGGCCGCGGTCAACGCGGTGAGCGCGAAGCTCACGACGGAGGGGATGCGCGACCTGAACAAGAAGGTCGACTCGGACGGTGAGAAGGCCGCGGACGTGGCGAAGGACTGGCTGTCGCAGCAGGGCCTGGCGTGATTCCGTCGCGGCGGGTGCGGGTTCCGGCTCGTCCCCGCCGCGACGCCGCCAGCCGGATACCTGGCGCCTCCCAGATGGACTAGGCGAAGAAGGATCGGCTGCGCGGTGCCTGGCATGAGCTGGGCGAACGAGCACCGCGCCCGCCTCCTCGGTCCCGGATCGTCCAGTTCTCCATCGCCAAGCCGGGCGCGAGCGCCGTGGACATGAACGCCGCGCTCGTGCGCCGGCCGTTGCGCGCGAGCCCGTTGATCGAAAGCTGTCCGGGGGCCCGGGTTGCGGAGGCGTCGAAGGCGATCCGCTCGTAGGCAGGTCGGCTGCGCGGCGTTGAGTGCGACCGCGCGCGGGAGCCGTTCCTGGTCGGGCGTCGCCTACGCGGCCTCCGGCGGGTCAGCGGAAGTCGACGCGGCCCAGCAACTCGTCGATGAGGTCGGGCAGCGGCCGCTCCGCCGAATCCTCCAGCCACAGCACGCTCGCGGTCCGCACCGCCGCCAGGAACGTCGCCGTCATGAGGCGGGCCAACGGCTCGTCGAGGTCGTGGCCGCGGGCGACCAGCACCGCGGCCAGGTCGCGCTCCAACGTGATCTGGTCGCCGGCCTGCTGTGCCAGCAGGGACGGGTGCCGCCGCAGCAACCGCAGCTGCGCCACCCACTCGCGGTCCGGGACCGCCCGGCCGTGGTACAGCTCGCGGCTCGCCGTCCGCAGTGCCTGCCACGGCCTCTCGCCGGCCGGCCGGCCGGAGACCAGGGACACCAGCACGCCCGTCCGTTCGCGGTCGGCGTGCAGGATCGCGTCTTCCTTGTTCGTGAAGTAGTTCGAGAACGTCCGGCGGGACACGCCCACCGCGTCGGCGATGTCCTCGACCGTCACGCCGTCCAGCCCGCGCTCCATCGCCAGGCGCAGCGCGGCCTCGTGCAACGACTGCCGCGTCGCCGCCTTCTTGCGGGTGCGGAGCGTGTCGAGGGTGTCCATGCGACCCAGCGTAGCGACCGGAGCGTAAATTGCCCATTGTGCAAGTTTGCCCAGTGAGCAATGATGGTCCGGAACGTGCGAAGGGATCCCATGAAGTCCGAAACAACCGGCTCGTCCGGGTCGATGCGGCACCGCGAGGTGCTCGAGTCGCTGTCCGGGCTGCTGCTCGCGCTGTTCGTGGCCATGATCAGCTCGACCGTCGTCTCGACGTCGCTGCCGCTGATCATCGGCTCGCTGAACGGCTCGCAGACGCAGTACACCTGGGTCGTCACGGCGACGCTGCTGGCCGCCACGGCCACCACCCCGATCTGGGGCAAGCTCGCCGACCTGTTCAACAAGAAGACGCTGGTCCAGGTCGCGATCGTGATCTTCGTGGCCGGGTCGATGATCAGCGGCTTCAGCCAGGACACCGGCCAGCTGATCGCCGCGCGGGCGTTCCAGGGCATCGGCGTCGGCGGCCTGCAGGCACTCGTCCAGGTCGTGATCGCCGCGATCATCCCGCCGCGGGAACGCGGCCGGTACAACGGCTACCTCGGCGCCGTCATGGCCGTGGCGACCGTCGGCGGACCGCTGCTGGGTGGCCTGATCGTCGACGTCCCGTGGCTGGGCTGGCGCTGGTGCTTCTTCGTCGGCGTGCCGATCGCGGTCCTCGCGTTCGTCGTGCTGCAGCGCACGCTGAAGCTGGAGACCGTGCGCCGGGAGAACGTCCGCGTCGACTACGTCGGCGCCGGCCTCATCGCCGCCGGCGTGAGCGTCCTGCTGATCTGGGTGTCGTTCGTGGGCAACACGTTCGACTGGCTGTCATGGCAGACCGCCGTCATGGTCGCGGCCGGGATCTTGCTGCTCGCCGTCGCGGTGGTGGTGGAGAAGAAGGTCCGCGAACCCGTGGTGCCGCTGCACATCGTCGTCCAGCGCACGCCCGCGCTGGCCATCATCGCGAGCCTCGCGGTGGGCATGGCGATGTTCGGCGGCGCGGTGTTCCTCGGCCAGTACTTCCAGATCGGCCGCGGCTACACGCCGACCGAAGCCGGCCTGCTGACCATGCCGATGATGGCGGGCGTGCTCGTGTCCTCGACGGTGTCCGGCCGCCTGATCAGCCGCACCGGGAAGATCAAGCCGTACATCGTTTCCGGGGCCGTGATCCTGGTGCTCGGCTTCCTCGGGCTCGGCATGGTCGACCACGCCACACCGCTGTGGATCGTCGGCGTCGCGATGGCCGTCGTCGGCATCGGCGTCGGCATGACGATGCAGAACCTCGTGCTCGCGGTGCAGAACGACGTCCCGCTGCGCGACCTCGGCTCGGCGAGCGCGTCGGTGACGTTCTTCCGGTCGCTCGGCGGCACGATCGGCGTCTCGGTGCTCGGGGCGGTGCTCGCCAACCGCGTCTCGGCCGACCTGGCCGCGGCGCTGCACGTCCCGGCGGGACAGGCGTCGACCGGCGGGGTCAGCGCGCTGAACCTCAAGGCGCTCCCGCCGCAGGTCCAAGCGGTCGTGCACACGGTCTACGGCGACGCGACCGCGCACATCTTCCTGATCTCCGCGGCGGTGGCCGTCGTCGGGGTGATCGCGGCGCTGTTCCTGAAGCCGATCACCCTGCGCACCACCATCGACGTGGTGGAGCAGGCGGACGAGCCCGCGGTCGTGGGATAGGGGAGACGACGATGGGCGGCCCCGGTGCCTACGAGTCCACTGTGGAGCGGTTCGGCCCGCGCCGGGAAGTCCCCGGGCAGGCCATCCTCGCCGGGATCGACGGCACGGACACGGCCATGCGGGCGGCGGCGTTCGCGTTCGGCATGGCCCGGCGCCAGAGCAGCCGGCTCATCGTCGTCTTCGTGGCCTGCCCGGCACCGCTGGCCCCGCTCCGGCCGGCGGTGGCCACGGTCCTGGAACATGACACGGCGACGCACCTGTACGCCGAGCTGCGTGACCAGATGCGGGAGGCGGCCGAGGAACTGCGGGTGCCGGTGGCGCTGGTCAAGACCTACGGCGACCCGTACACGGCCTTGCGCGACACGGCCGACCGCTGCCAGGCGGACACGGTCGTGGTGGGCGCGTCCCAGAAGGCGGGTCACCGCTTCGCGGGCTCCGTGGCGACGAAGCTCATCAGGGCGGGTCACTGGCCGGTGCTCGTGGTTCCCTGAGCAGAAAGAACCGTTCGAGTGACAGGGAAAACCGCGCCCCGGCGCTAGCCTCGAACCATGAAACGATCTTGGGGAGTGCTGGCCGCCGTCCTGCTGGCGCTGGTGTCGGCGGTGGTCCCGGCCGCCGCGTCGACCCGCTCGGACGTCTTCTGCCGCGGCAACGCGGTGGGGTTCCCGGGGAAGTGGGGCGCGGTGTCGAAATCGTGCAGCTTCACCAGCCCGCCGCAGTGGCGCGGGTACCTCGAGGTCACCTGGTTCGTGGAGGCGGGCACGCAGCAGCGCGGCTGCGTGGACGGCCGGATGGCCAGCGTGCACCAGCAACGTCCGTGGCAGTCGCTGGGCTGTGGCAAGGGGGCCACCGGGCGGGTGGACTGGCCCGCGAACACGTTGTCGCTCCTGGAGATCCGGGTCAAGAGCTACAACATCGGGCTCGCCGAGGTCACCTACGAGATCTGACCGCCCCGGTAGCGCGCGGCGAGTTCCGGGCTCTGGCCACCGAAAGCGGCCAGCTCGGCCCGGAACACCGCGTCCAGCAGACCCGTGTCCTCGACGCCGGGAGCGCAGACGACCTCGCCCAGCTCCAGGCCGCGCAGGGAAGCGGACACGACGTCGGCCGCGCTCATCCGCGGGATCGCGCTGAGGTCCATGCCTTGGCGCTCGTGGAACTCCGTCGCGACCACGCCGGGGCACACCACCTGGACGCGGACGCCGGTGCCTTCCAGCTCGGCGCTCAGCGTCTGCGACAGCGTGACCAGGTGGGCGAGCGAGCCCGCGTAGACCGCGCGCCGCGGCATCTGGGCGTGGGGCGCGGGTCCACTGAACGCGATCATGCCGGCCACGTTGACGATCGTGCCCCGGCCGCGTTCCCGCATGCCCGGGACAGCCGCGCGGGCGAGCATCGTCGGGGCGAGGACCTTGACCTTGACCAGTTCGCGGGCCTGGGCGGCGGGCAGGTCGGCCAGCGGCATGTAGTGCGCGACGCCCGCGTTGTTCACCAGCAGGTCGAGGGGCTCGGTGGCGGCGATCTCCGCGACGGCGTCGATGCCTTCGTCGCTGGAGAGGTCGGCCGCCACGACGCGGACCTTGACTTCGGTGTGGGCGGCGGCGAACTCGTCGAGGCGCTCCTGGCGCCGGCCGACGATCACCAGGTCGTGGCCGTCGGCGGCGAGGCGTTCGGCGAACGCCTGCCCGATACCGGACGTGGCGCCGGTGACGAGGGCGAGCTTGCTCATGCGTGGTTGTCCTGTTCGGTCGTGGTGCGGGTGGCCGGAGGCAGCGCGGCGGAGCCCAGGAGAGCCAGCTTGTCCGCGGCGTCCGTGCCGGGGTCGGGGTGGTAGACGGCGAGCACGAGCCCCGGAGCCTCGCTGACGAGGAGCTTTTCCCGGTTCAGCACCAGTTCGCCGACCACCGGGTGGTCGAACCGCACGGTCGCGCCCCGCCGGTTCGCGACGTCGTGGCGGGCCCACAGCTCCCGGAACCGGGGGCTGGCCAGCGAAAGCTCGCCGACCAGCTCGATGAACCGGGGGTCGGTGGTCTCGGTGCCCACGGACTGGCGGAAGCCGGCGACCAGGCCGCGCGTGGCGAGCTCCCAGTCCGGGAAGAGCGCCTGCTCGGCCGGGTCGAGGAAGACGTCCCGCAGCCGGTTGGCGCCGGCCACGAGCCGGGGCGAGATCGCCGCGGCGAGCGGGTTGGCCGCGAGCACGTCGAGGTAGCGGCCCTCGACGAACGCGGGCAGCGACAGCGCCGCCAGGAACTTGACGATGCCCGGCGGGACCGTCTCCTTGCGACGCCGGCGCGGGCGGCGGGGCTTCGGGTCGGCGAGGCCGATGAGGTACGCCGTGGTGTCGTCGTCGAGCTGCAGCACGCGGGCCAGGGATTCGAGGACCGAACGCGACGGGTTGCGGTCGCGGCCCTGTTCGAGGCGCAGGTAGTAGTCGGCGCTGATGCCGGCCAGCATCGCGACCTCTTCCCGGCGCAGGCCCGGCACCCGCCGCACGCCGGCGACCGGGAGGCCCGCTTGGGCGGGGGTGAGCAGCTCACGGCGGGCGCGCAGGTGGTCGCCCAGGAGGTTCGGCTCGTCGGTCATGCCTCGACTGTAGGTCGCGCCGGTCGCCGGCGCCTGGTCCTGTCACTCCCAGGAGCGCGAGGGCCGCCGTATCCTCGCGGGATGCGCAGCGCACCCGAAATCGCCGTGCTCGGAGGCGGGATCGGCGGTCTCGCCACCGCCGCCTTCCTGGGCCGGGCCGGGCTCGGGTCCACTGTGTACGAACAGGCGCGGGAGCTCGGAGAGGTGGGTGCCGGGCTGGTGGCCGCGCCGAACCTGGCGCGGCTGCTGCGTGAGCTGGACGCCTTGCCCGCCGAAGCGGTGCCTCTCGACATCGGCTGGGAGTTCCGCCGGTGGCAGGACGGGACCGTGCTTTCGAGCGAGGACCTCCGCGAGTCGTGCCAGGCGTTGTACGGCGAGCGCACGTACACCGTCCACCGGGCCGACCTGCTCGCCGCGCTCGCCTCGGCGGTGCCGGCCGGGACGGTCCGCCTCGGCAAGCGCTGCGTGTCGATCGAGGTCGGCTCGCGCGTGGCCCTGCGTTTCGACGACGGCTCCCGCGCCGAAGCCGACGTCGTCATCGGTGCGGACGGCGTGCATTCGGTGGTGCGCGCGGCGTTCGTCGAGTCGGCGGCGCCGGTGTACTCGGGGATCTGCGCGTTCCGGTCGCTGGTCCCGGCCGCTCTCGCGCCGTCGGCAGCCCGGCGGCGCGCGCAGACGTTGTGGATCGGGCCGGGCCACCACCTGGTGCACTACCCGGTCTCCGGCGGGAAGCTGGTCAACCTGGTGGCTTTCGCGCCCGCGGGCGGCTTCTCGGTCGAGTCCTGGACGGCGACGGCGACCGTCGAGGAGTTCCTGGCGGAGTTCGAAGGGTGGGACGCGCGGCTGCTCGACCTGATCCGCGCGGGCGGGACGCCGGGACGCTGGGCGCTGCTGGACCGCGCCCCGCTCGAGCGCTGGAGCCACGGCCCGGTGACGCTCCTCGGCGACGCGGCGCACCCGATGTTCCCGTTCTTCGGCCAGGGCGCGGCGCAGTCGGTGGAGGACGCGGCGGTACTGGCCCGGTGCTTGGCGTCCACCGGACCCGAGGAGGCGTTGCAGCGCTACGAGAAGCTGCGAAAGCCCCGCACGACGCGCTTGCAGGAAGCGAGCCACGCCCGCGCGCACGTGAACCACCTGCCGGACGGCCCGGAGCAGGAGTCGCGCGACGCGGCGTTCGCGGCGGGGGATCCGTTGCGGGACAACGGCTGGATCTACGGCTACGACGCTCTCCGGCCGTGAACCGGCCCGGGACTGTCGGTGCTCTCCGGTAGCGTGGAAAACGGGGGCTGCTCACCGCGGATCACCCGGGCGAGCCACCGTGGTCCCCGGAATCCCGCATCCGGCGGTTGGCCTCACCCAGCCCGTCGGCCACCGCCCGCAACTGCTCCGGCGTCAACACATCCACCAGCAACTCCCGCACCAGATCGACCTGCCCCGGCGCCGCCCGGTCCAGCCGGGCCGAGCCCTCCTCCGTGAGGACCGCGTACACCGCCCGCACGTCGCTCGGGCACGTCCGCCGCCGGACCAGGCCCGCCTGCTCCAGCTGGCCGATCTGGTACGTCACCCCGCTCTTGGACCCGACGACCGCGCAGGCCAGCTCGGTCATCCGCAGCTCCCGCTCCGGGGCCGCCGCCAGCCGCGCCAGGATCTCGTACTGCAGGTGGGACACTCCCGCGTCGCGCTTGAGCCGGTGGTCCATGCGCTGGTGCAGCAGGGCGTACGTCGTGCGCAGCGCCGTCCACGCCCGCTGCTCCTCGGTGCTCAACCGGCCCATGGTCCCCAGCTTAGTTCAAATTCGAACCCTCCGAAGAGCGCCTGTTAGTGTCGACACGTCGGTATCCGGCCGGAGTCCACCGGGGAGTCGCGTGTCCGAGGCGTTGACCTTCGATCCCGGGGCCGCTGCCCGCTTGCGGCTGTGCAGCCGCCGGGACAACGGCTGGTCCGCCGTGCTCGTGCGGCTGCTGGACAACGCCGAGGAAGCCGAGCTCGACCTGCCGCCCGTCGACGACCAGACGATCGTCTTGGTCAGCCAGGGGAGCACGACGATCGAGTCGCGGCACGGCGCGCACTGGCGGCGCGCGGACTACCGGCCCGGCTCGATCGGCCTGACCGCGCCCGGGAATCCGACGCGGATCCGCTGGTGCGGAACGGATCGACTGCAGACGACGCACGTGCACCTTCCCGGTGCTCTGGTCGACCGCACCGCCCTCGACCTCTGGGGGCGCGACGCCACCCGGCTCGGCCTGCCGGACGCGCTCGCCGTCGAAGACCCCGTGCTCGCCTCCGTCCTGACCGCGCTCAAGGCCGCCGCCCTCGCCGGGGCCGACGAGCTCTACGCCGAGTCGGCGGCCGCGTTCCTGGCAGTCCACCTGCTGACCCGCCACGCCGAGGCGCCGAGACCGCGAGCGCTCGGACGCGACGAGCTGCGGACGCGGCGGGCGGTGCAGTTCATCCGGGAGAACCACCACCTCCCGCTGACCCTCGGGGACATGGCGGCCGCGGCCGAGCTGAGCCCGTTCCACTTCCTGCGCGTCTTCAAGACGGCGACCGGCCAGACGCCGTACCGGTTCCTGACGCGCGTGCGGGTCGAACGCGCCTGCCGGCACCTGGAACGCGGCGAACTCTCGGTCACGGAAATCGCGCAGACGTGCGGATTCGCGACGCCGTCCCGGTTCGCTTCGGCGTTCCGGGCGCAGATCGGGCTCTCGCCTTCCGGCTACCGGGCCACGGTGCGGCACCAGCAATAAACGACGGCCCCGGCAGCAACCACGGGAAAGCGGCACCACCCCGCGCGGGGTTAGCGTCGCCGCGTGTCCACTCCAGAAACCACCGTCGAAGCGACCGTGAACGGCGAGGCCGTCCGGCTCGAGCTGGATCCGCGGGAGTCGCTGCTCGACGTGCTGCGGGAACGGCTCGGCCTCACCGGCACCAAGAAGGGCTGCGACCAGGGCCACTGCGGCGCCTGCACCGTGCACCTCAATGGGCGGCGCGTGGTCTCCTGCCTGACCCCCGCCGTGCAGGCCGCCGGGCTGACTGTCACCACCATCGAGGGCGTCGCCGGCCCCGGCGGCGCGCTGCACCCGCTGCAGCAGGCCTTCGTCGACCACGACGCGCTGCAGTGCGGCTACTGCACGCCCGGCCAGATCATGTCCGGTCTCGCCTGCATCGCCGAGGGCCACACGGCCGACGACGACCAGATCCGCGAATACCTGAGCGGCAACCTCTGCCGCTGCGGCGCCTACGCCGGCATCGTCGCCGCCGTCCGGCAGGCCGCCGAAGCAAAGGAGGGCTGATGCGTTCCTTCGCCTACGTCGCGCCCGGCACCCTCGCCGACGCCGTCGACGCCCTCCGCGACGCCGCGCCCGGCACCAAGGTCCTCGCCGGCGGCACGACGCTCTACGACCTCATGAAGCTCGGCATCGAGACCCCGCCCGCCGTCGTCGACGTGCACCGGCTGCCCGAGCTGGCCACCATCGAGACCCGCCCGGACGAGCTGGTCTTCGGCGCCGGCGCCCGGATGGCCGACGTCGCCGACCATCCGGTCGTCCGCGACGAGTACCCGGCCCTGTCCGAGTCGCTCTGGCGGGCCGCGTCCCAGCAGCTGCGCAACATGGCCAGCGTCGGCGGGAACCTGTTGCAGCGCACCCGCTGCGGCTACTTCCGCGGCGGCCCGGAGTTCCCCTGCAACAAGCGCGAACCCGGCAGTGGCTGCGCCGCGAGAGAAGGCCACGACCGCACCCACGCGCTGCTCGGCACGAGCGACGCGTGCATCGCGACCTACCCCGGCGACTGGGCGATCGCGCTGCTCGCCTTCGACGCGGTCGTCGACGTCGTCGGGCCCCGCGGGGAGCGCACGGTTTCCCTGGCGGAGCTGCACGTCGAACCGGGGGACGACCCGACGCGCGAGCACACCCTCGACCCCGGTGAGCTGATCCTGCGCATCCGCGTCCCCGTGACGCCCGCCGGTCGCGGCTCCACCTACCTGAAGATCCGCGACCGCGAGTCCTACGCCTTCGCGCTCGCCTCGGCCGCGGTCGCGGTGACCGTCGAGGACGGCGTGGTCGGGGACTGCCGGATCGCGCTCGGCGGCGTCGCCACCCGGCCGTGGCGGGCCGAAGACGCCGAACGGACCCTGCGGGGAGCACCGTTGACGCCCGAAGCCGCCCGCCACGCCGGGGAAGTCGCGTTCGCCGGCGCGCGGCCGGGCACCCACAACGGATTCCGGGTCGAGCTGGGCATCCGCACCGTCGCCGACGCCGTGCTCATGGCCGGGGAGAGGGCCGCACGATGACCGACACGCGCCGTGTGGACGCCTACGAAAAGGTGACCGGCAAAGCCGCCTACGGGACCGACCGCGTTCCCGAGGGCGTCGCCTACGCGACCCTCGCCGTGGCCCGCATCGGCCGCGGCCGGGTGTCCCATGTGGACACCACGGCGGCGGAGGCCGTGCCGGGCGTCCTGCTCGCCGTCACCCGTTTCGACGCCGACGAGCTGCGCGGCGCCGGGTTCATCATGGGCGGCGGGTTCTCCTTCCAGAGCCTGCAGCCGCTGCTGGACGACCACATCGCCTACCGCGGCCAGCCGATCGCCCTCGTCGTCGCGGAGACGCTGGTCGCCGCGACCGAGGCGGCCGAGCTCGTCACGGCCGAGTACGACACCGAGGCGTTCGCGGTCCACCTCGACGCGGAGGGCGCGACCACCCTCGTCCAAGAAGAAGCGATTCCGCTGCCGTTCCTGGCCGACATCAAGGTCGGCGACGCCGACGCGGCGGTCGACGCGAGCCCGGTCCGGATCGACAGCACCTACGAGTACGCGGCGCAGCACGCCGTGCCGATGGAGCTGAACGGCGCCGTCGTCGAGTGGCGGGGCGACACGCTCGTCGTGCACGAAGGCACCCAGAACGCGGCCGCCCTCCGGCACGGGCTCGCCGAACAGCTGGGCATCGACGCGGCGGACATCGAGGTGCGCTCGCCGTACGTCGGTGGCGGCTTCGGCCAGAAGAACTCGCTGCAGCCCCACCTCGGCCCGCTCGCCCTGGTGGCGCGGCGGCTCGGCCGGCCGGTCAAGCTCGTGCTGGCCCGGACCCAGACGTTCCACAACGGGAGCTTCCGCCCGGCCACCCGCCACCGCGTCCGCCTCGGCGCGGACGCGTCCGGCAAGATCCTCGCCGCCGTCCACGAGGTCGACCAGCAGACGTCCCGGCACGACCTGTTCCCGGCGATGCACACCGAGATCACGTCGCGGCTCTACGGCTTCCCGGCGTTCCGCGGCCGGCACCGGCTCGTGCAGACCGACGTCCAGACGCCGGGGTACATGCGGGCGCCGTTCGAAAGCTCGGCGGCCTTCGCTTTCGAGTCGGCCGTCGACGAGCTGGCGTACGCCACCGGCCGGGACCCGGTCGCGCTGCGGCTGGCCAACGACACGATGACCGACCCGGTCACCGGGCGGCCGTTCTCCACCCGGTTCCTCGCCGAATGCCTCCGCCGCGGCGCCGAAGAGTTCGGCTGGGCGGACCGGAACCCGGAGCCTCGCTCGATGCGCGCCGACGACGGGTCGCTGATCGGCTGGGGTGTGGCCGCGGGCACCTACCCGGGCAGCATCGTGCCCGCCGTCGCGCACCTGACCGCCGGCGCGGACGGGCGCGTGACCGTCGGCGTCGACGGCCACGAAATGGGCCAGGGCATCCGTTCGGCGGTCGCGCTGCTCGTGTCCAGGGACCTCGGTATCCCGGTGCGCGACGTCGAAGTGCGCGTCGGCGACACCCGGTTCGCGGCGCAGCACCTCACCGCGGGGTCATGGGGGACGGCGTCCGCCCTGCCGGCCGTCCACTCCGGGCTGCGGGAGCTGCGCAAGCACCTGAACGCCGCCGGCACCGGTGACGTCGACGTCGCCGCGGCCGTCGAGCGCGCCGGGCGCCCGGTCGAGGCCGAGGCCGGCGCGCTCGGCCCCGGCCAGCCGCCCGAGGCGCTCGACCAGGCGAAATCCGGGCACCTGGCCATCTCCGGCCCGGTGTTCCCCGAGTTCAGCACGTTCAGCTGGGTCGCCCACTTCGTCGAGGTCCGCGTGGAGCCGACGACGTGCCGGATCCGCGTGCCGCGCGTGGTCAGCGTCGTCGACTGCGGCCGGGTGGCCAGCCCGGTGACCGCGGCGAGCCAGGTGCGCGGCGGCGTGGTGTGGGGCATCGGCGGCGCGCTGCGCGAGGAAAGCCTGGCCGACGACCGGTTCGGCGGCTTCCTCAACGCGACGCTCGAGGAGTACCCGATCATGGTCAACGCCGACGTCCACCGCATCGACGTCGGGTTCGTGGACGAGCCGGACCTGCTGTTCAACCCGGTCGGGGTGAAGGGGCTCGGCGAGGTCGCGATGGTCGGCGTCGCGGCGGCCGTGGCGAACGCCGTCCACCACGCGACCGGGAAGCGTCACCACCGGCTGCCGATCCGCCTCGATGACGTCCTCTAGGCAGCTCGCGGACGATCGCCCGGCGGTCGGCAAGCCGGACGCGCTCACGCCCGAGGCCTTGGCCGATGCCCGGCGCAACCAGCCTCGCCGGGCGCTCGTCGGGCTGGCGTTCGTCCTGCCGGTGGCCGCGCTGCTCGCGGTGGGCGCGGGCGGCCCGGCCCGCTCGCTGGAGGTGCTCGGGCCGCCGGTGACGTTCGCGCTGCCGATCGTCGCGATGATCGCGTTCTGGTGGGAGGACTGGCCGGGCAGCCTGCTGCGCGGCGGCTGGTCCGGCCTGTCCGACACGGCGCTCGTCGTGGCCGGGGGAGCGGCGCTGACGCTGCTCGGCCGGGCCGTCACCGGGACGGCGGCGGTGCCCCTGGCCGCGGGCATCTTCACGCTGATGCTCCAGCTGACGCTGGTCGGGGAGGGTTGGCCACTGCGGGGACGCGGCACGCACTGGCCCGGCGTCGCGGCCCTGGCGGTGTGCTGGGTCGCGGGACTGGCGGTGTACCTCGGCCTCGTCCGGACCGGCCTGGTGCCGGGCGAGGACTACGGCGCGTGGTTCGCGGTGCTCGGTGCCTGGCAGATGGTCTGGTACGTGGCGTTGCGCGGCTGGCCGTTCGCCCGGATCCGGCGCCGCGCGGTCCGGCTGGCGATGGCGCACAGTGCGGTCCTCGCCTGCGCTGCCATCACGTACGCGCCGGCGCCGCCGGATCGGCTCGCGCCGGTCTCGGGGGCGGCCATCGCGTCGGTGCTCGTCGTCGCGATGCTGTTCGAGGCGTGGCCGGCGATCCGGCTGACCCCGCTGCCGGGCCGCAGCCTGGTGCTGGTGCTGGTGGCGGTGCTGACCGCGGTGCTGGCGGCCGGATTGCCGCTGCTCGCGCGCTGGGCCGGGGTGCCGGAGTCACTGGTCGCGGGGTGGACCACCCACACGACGTTGAACGCGCTCAGCCTCGCGGTGATCCTGCACGTGGCGGTCTGGCGGCGGTGGCGGCCCGCGCTGGCTCAGAGCCGTGACGCGGCGGTCGCGAGCTCCTCGGTGATCTTCTGCAGCAGCTCGGCAGCGGCGTCGCCGAGCGCTTCGAGGTCGGCGAGAGTCGTCTCCGGGGTCTCCACGGCCTGGGTCTTCACTGGGCGTCCTCGAAGGCTTCGTGACGGGTGATGAGGGCTTCGGCGAAGGCGGCGTGCACGCGGAGGTACTCGTCGAGGCCCACCGCGGTCTCCGCCCACGCGTGCCACCGGACGTGGGCCTCGGCGACGTCGACGTTCGCCGCGGCGGCCACCGTCGCGGGGCCGGTGCCGGCGAGGATCGCGTGGTGCATCAGCGACGGCGACGAGGTCCGGGCGAGCTCCGCGAGCGCGGCCAGCCGGGTCAGCTCGGCGAGCGCATCCGGCGCGACCGGTCGGCGGCGCGGTGCGGGGACGGGGCGGGCGTTCTCGAGAACGCTGGTCATCAAACGACTCCTGCACGGAAGAAGCTGAAGATCCTGGACGGCGGTCGGTTACCCCGCCTCATCCATGCCAAACGCGCGCGCTGGTGATCTCCATCTCGTCGACCGGGTGGCAGAATTGTGAGCCTGATGACAGACGACGACCTCGTGGCCCACGCCCGCGCCCTGATCTCTGAAAACGCCTACCTCACCTTGGGCACGACCGACGACGACGGCAGTCCCTGGACGTGCCCGGTCTACTTCGCCGCGGCCGATGATCACACGTTCGTGTGGGTCTCCGAGACCGGTGCCCGCCACTCGCGCAACCTCGCCGAGCGCCCGCGGGTCAGCCTGGTCGTCTTCGACTCCACGGTCGCGCCGTACCACGGGCGGGCCGTCTACGCGGTGGGCGAGGCGCGGGAGCTGTCGGGCGAGGCACTGGACCGCGCCTTGGCGAGCTATCCCCGCGGCGACGGCGACGGAGCTTCGGAACTGACCCTCGAAGACGTGACCGGGGCGTCGCCCTACCGGATGTACTCGGTGGTCGCGGCGGAGCGGTGGGTCCTGTGCCCGCGGGATCCCGGGCAGCCGTGCGACCGCCACGGCGAAGCCCGGGACCACCGCGTTCAGCTGTAGCGGACCTTCCCCCGGCACTCTTTCACCCAAACCCGTGGGATCCGCTCCGGCCGCACGCTTTCCAATGTCGGCGTCACCGGGACGATCGTGCCGTCGCGCCGGAAGGTCAGCTTGTCGATGGTCGTCTCGCGGTGGGTGCCGTCGCCGCCCGGGATGCCGAAGCGGTGGTAGGCCAGGTACCAGTCGTCCGTGCCCGGCACCTGCAGCATCGAGCTGTGGCCGGTGCCGAGGATGCCCAGGTGGGCGTCCTTGCCGAGGATCAGGCCGTGGTTGGTGAACGGCCCGGTCGGCGACGGCGCCGTCGCGTAACCGACGCGGTAGTCCTCGCTGCGGGTGTCGTCGATCGACCAGCTCAGGTAGTACGTGCCGTTCCGCTCGGCCATGAACAGGCCTTCGCGGAAATCGTCCAGCCCGGTCAAACGAGTGATCTTCGCCGGGTCGAACGAGACCATGTCCTCGTTCAGCGGCACCACGTACGCGTTGCCGTTGCCCCAGTACAGGTACGGCTGCCCGGAGGAGTCGACGAACACCGCCGGGTCGATCGCCTGGCCGCCGTCCGGGTTCGCCGCGATCAGCGGCTTGCCCGAGTCGGCGAACGGGCCGGTCGGCGAGTCGCTCACCGCCACGCCGATCTTGGCCTCGGCGCAGAAGTAGAAGTAGTACTTCCCGTTGCGCTGCGCGATCGTCGGTGCCCAGGCGTTCCTGTCCGCCCAGCTCACGTCCGGGCCCAGGTCGAGGATGACGCCGTCGTTCGTCCAGTCCACCAGGTTCTTCGACGACCACGCGGAGAACTTCGTGCCGCTCCAGCCGTCGAAGCCGTCGGTCGTCGGGTAGAGGTAGTACGTGTCGCCGAACGCGACGATGTTCGGGTCGGCGTTGTAGCCCGGCAGCACCGGGCTGCGCGTCTCGTGCGCCTCGACCGTCCACACGCGACGGTCACCGCCGGCGCCGGTCACCGTGAACGGCCGCGGCCGGCTCAGGTCCACCGTCCGCGGGTCCGGCTTGATCGTGGCGCCCGGCGCCAGCCCGAACTTCGGGGACAGCCGCCGCAGGTCGGTTCCCGGCTTCACCGGCAGCACGACGGTCGACGCGCCGGTGTCGATGACGGCCGGTGTCTTCAGCGAAGCCAGCTCCACCGACCGGATCGTCGTGCTGTTCGACGGCAGCGCCGCCACCTGGAGCCCCGTGAGGGCCCGGTCGAAGAGCCGCACGTCCTTCATCTTGCCGCGGAAGTACTTGTCACCCGCGTACATCGAGCGGCCGAGGTAGTTCGCCGCCGTGACGCCGCCGCCGAGGTCCGACGGCTTGATCGTGGCGCTGGCGTTGCGGCCCACCTCGACGCCGTCGAGGTACAGCACCGCCACTCCGTCGCCGACGGTCAGCGTCAGGTTCTTCCAGACCCCGCGCGGCAGCCCGCCGCTCGAGGCCACCTGCTGCTCGGTCGTCCAGTTCCCGGTCGCGATCGCGCCGCGCAGGCCGCCGCTCGCGGTGCCGCCGGTGGTGAACAGGTAGCCGTCGCCGGCCCCGTCCTTCGCGGTGTTGCCCAGGCCCCACAGGAAGTACGGCGTCTGCTGCGCCGGGTCGACCAGGACGTCGGCGGACACGGTCGCCGCGGCGGCCCCGGTCAGCAGGTTGTTCGGCAGCTGGACGTGCCCACCTCCGCCGCCGAACGTCAGCGAGCCGTCGGCCCAGGAGACGTCACCGGCGAGGGCGCCGTCGTAGCCGTGGCCGGTGGTGTCGGTCGCGACCTGTCCCGACTTCGCGTCCAGCGGCCAGTGCGCGACGAGGCCGTTCGCGTCCGCCCGCACCGGCGCCGGGGGAGCGCTCAGCCGGGCCATCTCCGCCTGCGTGACCGGCAGGACGGTGCCGTGCCGCGGCGACGCGGGCAGGTGTGCGCCCGCCGACATCGTCCACCGGCCCGAGTTCAGGTCGGTGGACTCGAAGGGGACGTAACCGCGGCCGCCGAACTCGTCGATGAACAGGTACCACTTGTTCTCGGTGTTGGACTTGAACCCGGTGGGCCCTTCGCCGGCGGAGAGCCCGGGGCTGGTGGCCGTCGCCTTGCCGATGCAGTCGGCGACGAAGCCGTAGTGCGGGTCGAGCAGGTCGGCGGACTTCTCCTCGGTGATGAACTTGCTGCACGGCGTCGAGGACGTGTTGTTGCGCTCGTCCTTGGTGAAGCGGTAGTAGGTGTCCTGGTCCTTGATGACCGTCGAGTCGATCACCGAGTAGCCCGGGTCGTTCCACACCTGCGGCGGGCTGAAGGTGACGAAGTCGCGCGTGGTCGCGTACATCATCCGGTTGTAGCTGTCGCCGGTGTGGTTCGGATCGTTGTCGGCGTACAGCTTCGAGGCCCAGTACACGACGTAGGTCCCGCGCTCGGCGTCCCAGGACGCTTCCGGTGCCCACGTGTTGCCCGCGGTCGGAGGTGAGACCTGGACGCTGCGCTGGCGCGACCAGTGCGCGAGGTCGGTGGACTCCCAGACCATGATCGACCGGCTGCCGGAGCGCTGGGCGGCGTCCCAGCCGCGGCCGGCGTAGATCCGCAGGTCGGTGGCGAGCAGGTAGAACTTGTCGCCGTCGGGCGAGCGCAGGATGAACGGGTCGCGCACGCCCAGCTCGCCGAGGCTGGACTTGAGCACCGGACGGCCGTTGTTCAGCTCGGTCCAGTTCAGCGGGTCGTTGCCCTTGCTCAGTGCCGAGTAGATCTGCTCGCCGTCGGAGGTGCCTTCGCCGGTGAAGTAGAAGAAGCTGTAGCCCGCCATGGGTTGCGGGGCCGGCTTCGGGACGACCGTGGCGGTGAACTTCCGCGTGGTGCTCTCGTGGCCGAGGCTGAGCTTCGCGGTCAGGACGACCTTCGCGGGCCGGGCGCCCGTGGGCGGCCGGGTGACCTCGCCGGTCGGGGTGATGACGGCCGGAGCGGACGACGTCCACGCGACGCTCGCGCCGCCCGCGCCGCTCGTCGGCAGGGTCAGGTTGCCGCGGACGTCGTCGATGCCGGGCACCGACAGCGTGCTCGCGGCATCTCGTACGGAAGGCGAGGTACTGGCCGGGGGAGTGGCACCGGCACCGGCGGTGCCGAAGGGGACGAGTGCGGCCACGACGGCCAGCACGACGCCGAAACGGCGCGGGGAGAACAACTTCATCGTTGTCGATCCTTCGGAGCGCGTCGGGGACCAGGCGATGTTAACGTTAACATCAGGCGGGGCACGCTGACTGTAAAGTCCGCGTGCCCACTGGTCAAGAGCCCGGCCGAGGGCCGGCGCCTGTCAGCCGAGGCCGTCGAACGCCGGCGCGAGCCCCTCCAGCACCGCGACGTCGGCGGTGAAGTCGTCGGTCGTCGGGGGCATCAGCAGGACGTGGTCCGCGCCCGCGGCGAGGTGCTCGCGGACCTTGGCCGCGATGGCGTCGTGCCCGCCGTGGGCCACGACGGCGTCGGCGATCCCGGCCACGTCGTCCAGCGCGAAACCCAAGCGGCGCAGGGCTTTCGAGAACGGCGGGAGGTTCAGCGTCCCCGAGATCTTCTCGATCGCCGCCGCCTTCGCGCGATCGGCGTCGGCGTCGGGGACCACCGCCAGGCCGACGACGAGCAGCTTGTCCGGGCCGAGCACCGACCGGGCCTCGGCGGTGAACGCCGGGGGCAGGTTGGCCGGCAGCGCGCCGTCGGCGATGTCCCCCGCCAGTGCGAGCATCTTCGGCCCGTTCGCGCCGAGGATCCGCGGGTACCCGGCGACCGGCGCCGGCGGCCAGGTCTCCGCGTCCATCCGTGCCACGTAGTCGCGCATCGTCGCGAGAGGACTCCCGAAGTCCCGGCCGGTGCCCTCGGCCTGCTGCGGGTAACCGACACCCACGCCGAGCACGAGCCGGTCCGGGTACGCGTCGGCGAGGAAGGCCGCCGCGGCGTGCAGGGTCTGCGGCTCGCGGGCCCAGATGTTCGCGATGCCGGTGCCGAACGTCAGCCGCTCGGTCGCCGCCAGCAGCACGGCCAGCTGGACGAGGGCGTCCTTGCCGCCGACGACCTCGTTCGTCCAGACGGTCCGGTACCCGGCGCGCTCCAGCCGTCGCACGGCCTCGCGCTGGTCCTCGGCCGGCGGGGTGCGGGTGAACGAAATCGGCAGGTAGACGCCGACGGGCCCCAAGGTCGCCATGGAACTCCTTCTCAGACGGTGTGGTCCTTCCACCGTGCGGCCGCCGAGGGCGCCAGGTCCAATGAACGTTTCGCACGACGTGACGCGGTTTGTGCATCACCACAGCTCATGGCGCTACGCTGGGACCATGGCCGACCTCGATCTGCACCTGGTGCGCGGCTTCGCCGTCGTCGCCGAGCACCGGCACTTCGGCCGCGCCGCCGCTGAGCTGCATCTCACGCAGTCGTCGCTGAGCCGGCAGATCGTGCGGCTGGAGCAGCAGGTCGGTGCCCGCCTGCTGGACCGCACGCCGCAGGGCACGCGGCTCACCGAGGCCGGCGAGGCGTTCCTCCCGCTCGCCGCGGACCTGCTGCGGGCGGCGGCGCACGCGGTGGCCCACGCGCGGTCGGTCGCGCGGCCCAGCCGGATCACCGTCGGCTACACCGGGAACCTGATCGTCACGCCGGCGCTGCGCGAGCTGCGCCGCCACCACCCCGGCGCCGACGTCCGCGCCCAGCACCTCGCCTGGGACGACGCCCGCGCGGCGCTGCTGGAGCACCGCGTCGACGCGGCGGTCGTCCGGCTCCCGCTGCGAGCGGCGGGGCTGCACGTCACCATCCTCTACGACGAGCCCCGCGTGGTCCTGCTACCCGCCGACCACCGGTTGGCGGGCAAGGAATCCGTGACGCTCGACGACATCGCCGACGAGCCGCTGCCGCGCGCCCTCGACCCGGAGTGGGACGCGTTCTGGCGCGTCGACCCGCGTCCGGACGGCCGCCCGGCCCCCGGCGGCCCGCTCATCGACGCGATCGAGGACAAGATCGAGCTGGTGGCGAGCGGTCAGGCGGTCGCGATCATCCCGGCGGCACCGGGGAACGTCACCGGCTTCCGCCCGGACCTGACGACCGTGCCGCTGACCGGTGTCGAGCCGAGCCAGGTGGCGGTGGCGACGCGCGCGGGCGAGCGCAACCGGCTCGTGGCGGCGTTCCGCAAGTACGCGGAAGGTCTGCTGACCCCACCGGAATGACGAATGCCGCGGCGCCTCGACCGGGGCACCGCGGCATCCTTTGTGGACGGTGGGATCAGCGGGGCGCGGCGGCTGCCCCGGTCGGCGTTCGCGAGGCCTGTCGCGCCCGCTTCCGCTCGATGGCTTCCTGTTCGCGCTGCAGTTTGGCGTGCCATGCTCCTGAGTCGTTGGTCATGGTGTTCTCCGGTGGACGAGAAATGTGCGTGACGGTGCCGTGCCGGGGGCGGACCCGGTCACGGGCGGAGGGTGCGGCCCGGTGCGGGGAGACCTGGGATCCGGGCTCCGGTGCCGTGTCCCGGAAGTACCCACGCTTTCCGGCGGTCAATCACTTTTCTGTGGTTCGACCTGCGGATCTTCGTTCCGGGAAAGCGTGTTCACACGTTCGGAGCAAGCGAGGCCGTCGAGGAACACCCGCACCAGGCGCTCGGCCTGTTCCGCCGGTTCCCGCGCGGTCAGTCCCGAAACCAGCGCCGCTTCGTGCATCTCGAAGAGCAGCACCAGGTCCACGGGCTCCAGGTCCGCGCGCACGCTGCCTTCCCGTTGCGCCTCCTCGAAAGCCGGGCGCAGCAAGGAAACCAGGGCGTGGCTGTACTGGCGCTGGCTGCGCTCCGGCAGTTCGCGGAACAGCCGGACGAGAGGGCGTCGCCGGGCCTGCATCGCCAGCACCACCCGCAGCAGCTCGCGGAACGGCTCCCGGCCGCGCACCTGGAGCTTGAGCGCCGCCAGGTGGTGGGCCGCGACGCCGAGGGCCAGCGCCGTGCGGTCGGGGAAGTGCCGGTAGACCGTCGCCCGGCCGAGGCCGGCCCGGCGGGCCACGTCGTCCAGCGCCACGTCGGCGTCTTCGCTGAAGGCTTCGTCGGCCGCGCGCAGGATCGCCTCGCGGTTGCGGCGGGCGTCGACGCGCCGGGGCACTGCCGCGGACGGTCGGACAGCACGCATGGTGGCGGATATTACTCGCGAGTAGTGAGACCGGCAATCCGTTCCATCTCTCGGTTCGCAGTCCTACCTTCACCGACAGTCACCGTCGACGTAGAAGATGCCGAAGGAGCCGCCCATGCGCAGCCTGAACCGCCGTACCGTCCTGCGGGGCGCGGCCGCCGTCGCCGGCGTCGCCGCGCTCGGTGCGGGCCGGGTCCCGACCACGCGGGAGGAGCACCGGGTCGTGGTCATCGGCTCCGGGTTCGGCGGTGGGGTCACGGCGTTGCGGCTCGCCCAGACCGGCGTGCCGGTGCTGGTCCTCGAACGCGGCCGTCGCTGGCCGACCGGGCCGGACGCCGAGACGTTCCCGCACCCGACCGCGCCCGACAAGCGGATCTTCTGGCTCGGCTCCGCGCCGGCCCTGCCCGGCCTGCCGTCGCTGCCGCCGTTCGAGCGGTACACCGGACTGCTGGAACAGGTCACCGGCCAGGGCATGAGCATGATGTGCGCGGCCGGCGTCGGCGGCGGCTCGCTGGTCTACCAGGGCATGACGCTGCAGCCGACGGCCGAGCTCTTCCACGCCTGCTTCCCCGAGCAGCTCGACTACGCGCGGCTGGACGCGGAGTACTACCCGCGCGTCGCCGCCATGCTCGGCATCGAGACCGCGCCGGACGCCCTCGTCGAAAGCAGGACGTACCAAGCGTCCCGGGTCTTCGCCCGCAACGCGCGCAATGCGGGCTACGCCGTCGAGAAGATCCCGATGCCGATCGACTGGGACTACGCCCTGCGCGAGCTCGACGGCGAGATGAAACCGTCCTACACCAACGGCGACTGCGCGCTCGGGGTGAACAACGGCGGCAAGCACTCGGTCGACGTCACCTACCTCGCGGCCGCCGAAGCCACCGGCTGCTGCACCGTGGCCTCGCTGCACCACGTCACCGACGTCGCGCTCGCGTCCGACGGCCGCTGGGAGATCCGCGTCGACCGCATCGACACCACCGGAACCGTGCTGGAGAAGAAGGTCCTCACGGCGAAGGCGCTCGTCATGGCGGCCGGCACGGCGAACACGACCCGGCTGCTGATGCGCGCCGGAGCGAAGGGCGACATCCCCGACCTGCCCGACGCGCTCGGCGCCGGCTGGGGCACCAACGGCGACCGCATCTACACCTGGACGAACCTCGCCGACGACTTCGGCGCACCCCAGGGCGGCCCGGTCGTCTACGGCAGCAAGGAATGGGACGACCCGGCGATCGCGAACACCGTCATCCAGGCGTCGCTGCCGCCGCTGCCGGACCTGCGGACCACGATGCTCGTCGGGTACGGCATCAGCGCCGGCCGCGGCCGCTTCGTCTACGACGCGGCGAAGGACGACGCCGTCCTGCACTGGCCGTCGAACGCCGACGCGAAGCTGAGCGCGCGCATCCACGAACGCATCTCTCGCATCGCCGGCCCGCTCGGCATCCTGCTCGACACGACGGCCGTCGCGCCCAGCACCTGGCACCCGCTCGGCGGCGCCGCGATGGGCTCGGTCTGCGACCTCGAAGGCCGCGTCCTCGGCCACCGCGGCCTCTACGTGCTCGACGGCGCCCTGATGCCCGGCACGACCGCCGCTTGCAACCCGTCGATGACCATCGCCGCGATCGCCGAGCGGGCCTTGGACCACCTGATCGCCGAAGACCCCTTCTGACCCTGCCGGACTCGACGAGGAGTTCTCATGCGTCGCTTGTGGACGGTCCTGCCGGCCATCCTCCTGGTATTGACGACGGCCGGCCCGGCGAACGCGGCCGAGCCACCGCGCGGCCCGGACGGCGACGCCTTCTACACGCCGCCGACCCCGCTGCCGGCCGGCGCCGACGGCGACGTCGTCTGGTGGCGGCCACTGCCGGATTCCGGCAGTGCCCAGGGCTACCTGGTGCTGTACCGGTCGCGGTCCGCGACGGACACACCGATCGCGGTGTCGGGCCGCGTCCTGGTGCCGGCGAAGCCGTGGACCGGCGCCGGCCCGCGCCCGATCGTCTCGGTGGCCAGCGGCACCCGCGGCATCGGCGACCGCTGCGCGCCGTCGAAGTTCCAGCCGGACTACGAGAAGCCGCTGTTCGTCGACGCGATGCTGAGCCGCGGCTGGGCCGTCGCGATCACCGACTACGAGGGCCTCGGCACGCCCGGCCTGCACACCTACGTCGTCGGCCGGTCCGAGGGCCACACGGTGATCGACGCGGCCCGCGCGGCCACCCGGCTGCCGGCCGCGGGCCTGGCCGCCGGCGGACCGGTCGCGTTCTCCGGCTACTCCCAAGGCGGCGGGGGAGCGGCGTGGGCGGGCGAGCTGGCGCCGTCGTACGCGCCGGAGCTGCACGTCGCGGGCATCACGGCCGGGGGGACGCCCGCGGACCTGAACGTCGTCGCGAAGAGCCTCGACGGCGGGATCGGGTTCGGCTTCCTGCTGCTCTCGGCCCTGGGCCTGGACGCCGCCTATCCGGAGCTGGACCTGCCCGCGTACCTCAACGACCGCGGGCGCACGCTGTACGAGACACAGCAGGACGCGTGCGTCGAGGCCGTGTTCGGCTACGCCTTCGGGCACATCGCCGACTACACGACGGCGAACCCGCTGACGACCCCGAAGTGGCAGGCTCGGCTGGCCGAGAACGAGCTGGGTACCCGCCCGCCGCGGGCGCCGATCTTCCTGTTCCACGGCAGCCTCGACGAGATCATCCCGCTGTCGCAGGCCGAGACGCTGCGTCGCGAATACTGCGCGGCCGGGGTCGACGTCACGTGGGGCACCTACGTCGGCGAGCACGTGACGACGCTGGCGTTCTCCGCCGGCGACGTCGTGACCTACCTGGGCGACCGGTTCGCGGGCAAGCCGGCGCGTTCCGACTGCTGAGCGATTTCGTCCTTCGGGTACGGGGTCAGGCGGCTCTCGGTGTGGAGGGCGAAGTAGAAGTCGTTGACGACCTTCGCGAGGGAGGTGTAGCCGCGAAGGCCGGTGTCGTCGAGCTGGTGCCGGACGGCCCAGTTCAGCAGGCGGGTCAGCACGTAAGCCCGGTCGTGCTCGGAGTGGTCGGCGAGGAACTCCGCTTCGGCCGCCGACAGCGCGAAGCCCGGCATCGCGGCCAGCCCGAAGTCGGTGAGGTAGAGCCGGTCGCCGTCGGTGAGGATGTTCGCGAAGTGCGCGTCGAAGTGCTGGACGCCCCGGCCGGCCAGGAAATCCGTGATGTGGCGCAGGTCGCGGTGGGCGAGGGCCAGGCCGCCGGGATTGGCGGTGAGCCAGTGCGCGAGGTCGTGCGGCAGGTGTTCGAGGAACAGCACGAGGTCGGTGGTGGCGCCGGCGAGGGCTTCGAGCCGTCGCCGGACGCCCGGATCGCCGTGCCAGAACGCGACGTCCCGCTCGATGTCGGTGCGGGGACGTGGCAGACCGGGCAGGATCCGCCAGTGGTGCAGGAGCGGGAAGTGCTCGCACGCGCCGGTGCGCACCCATTCGGTCGCCGTCCGGTGGGCTTCCAGTTCGCGCCAGGCTCCGCCGCCCGCCGAGCCGACCCCGTAGTGCGACCACGGCGGCAGCCCGTAGAGGTCGGCCGTCGAGCCGTCGTGGCGCAGCTCGACGTCGGTCAGCGCGACCCGTTTGACGAAGACCGGCTCGCCCGCCACGGTCAGCAGCCAGGTCGACCCGCCGATCCCGGTGCCGAGCGGGCGCGCGCCGGCCAGGACGTCGTCGGGTGCCTCGGCCAGCGCGGCGGTGAGCTTGTCGTGGCGGGCGAGCCGGGTCATCCTTCGAAGCTACTCAAGGACGGACCACCGTGAGGGCGAACCGCGTCCGGCCGCTCGCCGCGTGGTCGAGGGCGCCCGCGATGTCGGCGAGACCGAACTCCGTGACGGCGAACCCGCCGAGGTCCAGCAACCCGGCCCGGGCCAGCGCGATCAGGCTCGCGTTCGCCGACCGCGGATGCAGCCACTGGCCGCGCACCGTGACGCTGTTGCGCATGAGCCACGGGTAGGGCAGGGCGAGGTCGTCGCCGCCGAGCATGCCGACGCCGCCCATCAGCACGACCCGGCCGCGCTCGCGGACCGCCATCGCCGCGGCGCGCACGGGCCCGGTGCTCGCCGACGGCGGCAGCAGGTCGAGGACGACGTCGATCGGCCCGGGCGCCGCCGCGCGCAGGCGGGCGGTGTCGTCGCCGGTGAGCCGCACGGTCCGGACGCGGGCGCCGAACCGGCGTTCCAGGTCGGCCAAAGCCGCCTCGTCGCGGCCCGGAGCCACCACGCACGCCGCGCCCATGGCGAGCGCGACCGCGACACCCGCGCTGCCGAAGTTCCCGGTGGCGCCGCTGACCAGCACGGTCTCGCCGGGACGCAGGTCGGCGGCGAGCAGACCGCCGTACGGCACCAGGCACAGGGCGAGCGCGGTCCAGCGGCCCGCGTCACCCGGGTCGATCGCCCCGAGCGGGATCGCGTTCTCGGTCGGGAGGAGGACCTGCTCGGCGTAGGCGCCGTGGCCGAAGTGGCGCTGCAGGAAGAGCCCGCCTTCACCGCGGGCGCTCAGGCCCTGGAGGGTGATGTCCGGGGTCAGCGCGTCGTCGCGGGAGCGGATGACCGGGTCGCACAGCACCCAGTCGCCGGGGGCCAGGCGGGTCGCGTCCGGGCCGGTCGCGCGCACCCGCCCGACCGCGCCGGCGCCGGGCACGACCGGCAGCGTCAGCAAGTAGTCGCGCTCGCCGCGGAACACCTCCGCCGCGTAGGGCAGCACGGGCGCGGCGACGACGTCGACCAGGATTTCCCCGGTGCCCAGCACCGGGTCGGGCAGTTCGCGCACGGACAGCGGCTTGCCGAATTCTTCGAGTACTGCGGCTCTCATGCGGTGATCGTCGGAGAAACCGGGACGGGTAGCCAGACCTGGTATTGTCCTGGGACTGCCGAGTGCCACGGAGGCCGTCATGCCGGACGCGACCCGGGCCGGGCTGGGGGAGTTCCTGCGGTCCCGGCGCGAGCGGCTGAGCCCGGTGGCGCTGGGGCTGCCCGACCGGCGCCGCCGCCGCACCCCGGGCCTGCGCCGCGAAGAGGTCGCCGAGCTGGCCGGCATCGGCGTCGACTGGTACATCCGGCTCGAACAGGGCCGCACGGTCAGCCCGTCGTCCGCGACGGTCGAAGCGCTCGCGAGCGCGCTGCGGCTCGACGACGCCGAACGCGCGCACCTGCGGGCCCTGGCGCGGAACCCGGCCCGCACGGCGTTCCACCGCGAGCGGGTGCCCGAGGCCACCCGGCGGCTCGTCGAGGGCCTGGCCCAGCCCGCCTACGTCACCGGCCGCCGCTGGGACGTGCTGGCCTGGAACCCCGCGGCGGCCGCCCTGTTCACCGACTTCGGCGTGCTGGCCGAAGCGGACCGGAACGTACTGGTGTACCTGCTGCTCGACGAGCGGGCGCGGAGCCTGTTCGGCGGCGGCTGGGCCGCGCAGGCCGAGCACGCGGTGGCGCAGTTCCGCGCCGCGCACGACCTGTGGGCCGGCGACCCGGCGTTCACCGGGCTGGCGGCCCGGCTGCGCGAGGGCTGCCCGGACTTCGCGCCGTGGTGGGACCGCCACGACGTCGGCCGGATCGGACCCGGGCGGAAGACGTTGTACCGGCCCGCGCCGGAGGAGTTCGACTACGCGACCTTCCAGGCGAACGAGGACCCCGCGCTGCGGCTGACGATCTACGCGCCGACCAGCGGCAAGTAGACCTCGTCGACGATCTCGACGAGCACGTCGTCGTCCACTGTGGTAAGTCCGCGCGTGAGAATTTCGTTGCGGAGCAGCACAAGCGCCACGGTGGCCACGCGCGGATTTCGGGCTTCGGGACGCGCTTCACCGCGTGCGACGGCCCGATCGACGATCGTGAGCCAGGTTTTCGCGGCGCCTTCGGCGGCCTGCTCGTGGAGCTGTTCCCGGAGTTCCGGCTCGTCGCCGACGCCGGTCAGGAGACCGCGGAGGATCCGGGCGGCGGGGGAGGACTGGCCGCAGTTGATCGCCCGCAGCAGGGTCAGCGCGTCTTCGCGGAGGCCGCCGGTGTCGGGTGGCTTGAGCGTGTCCTCGGCCAAGTGGCGGTAGGCGGCGACACCGAGCGCGGCACGGTTCGGCCAGCGGCGGTAGATCGCGTTCTTGTTGGTGCCGGCCCGCTGCGCGACCCGTTCCATGGTCAGGCCGGGGTAGCCGGTCTCGGCCAGCTCGTCCGCGGCGGCGCGCAGGATCGCGTCCTCCAGCTCGGCGCCGCGGCGCCGGGTCTTCCCGTCCATGCGCCGCAGTCTACTACTTTAGGGTACGGTACGGACCGTACCCTAAACTTCCGGAGGAAACGTGCGCGCCAAGGGCATCGGCTACGACACCGGCATCGAGCGTGGCGAGGGGTTCAACCGGCCCTTCGACCCGGACCTCGTCCGCCGCGAACTGACGATCATCCGCGACGACCTGCACTGCACGGCGGTCCGGCTGATCGGCACCGACCTGGACCGGATCGAGCACGCCGCCCGCGAGGCCGCCGCGCTCGGGCTGGAGGTGTGGTTCTCGCCGTTCCCCTGGGACCGCACCCCGGAGGAGATCCTCGCGATGCTGGCCGACGGAGCGTCGCGAGCCGAACGATTGCGGCTGGCGGGTGCGGAGATCGTGGTCGTCACCGGCGCCGAGCTGAGCCTGTTCAACCACGGTTTCCTGCCGGGGGAGGGCATCGAGGAACGGCTGGCCGGGTTGCTGGCGTCCCGTGAGCTCATCGCCGGGCTGCCGGACCGGGTGAACGAGTTCCTGGCCCGCGCGGTGGCGGCGGTGCGCGAGCGGTTCGGCGGCCGCGTGACGTACGCGGCGATCCCGCTGGAGCGGGTCGACTGGGCGCCGTTCGACATCATCTCGGTGGACGCGCACCGCTCGAAGGAAGTCGCCCCCGGGTACCGCGAGGGCGTCCGCACGCTGGTGGCGTCGGGCAAGCCGGTGGCGATCACGGAGTTCGGCGTGACGCCGTACCGCGGCGCGGCCGACCTCGGCGCCCGCTGCGGCGAAATCCTGGAGTACGAGGGCGCGGTCCCGGTCCGGCTCGACGGTTCGTACGTGCGTGACGAGGAGGAGCAGGCGCGGTACTTCCGCGAGCTGCTGGAGATCTTCACGACCGAGGGCGTCGACGCGGCTTTCGCTTGCACGTTCGTGTGTTACGGGCTGGTCCACCGCGCCGATCCGCGGGCGGACCTGGACATGGCGAGCTGGGGTGTGGTGAAGGTGCTGGAGGAGGGCTTGGGGGAGACGTACGAAGGCGTGCCCTGGGAACCGAAGGCGGCTTTCACCGCGCTGGCGGAGTGCTACGCCTGAGGCATGTCGGCCGCTTATCCATCAGATGAATCGTCGACCAAGCGTGCCGACAACTCGCCAGGCGTTGACAAAGACGCCGCTGTCCTTCTAACTTCGTGACGCTAGACATCGGATGTCCAAGCCTCGTTCGGGGCTCCTCCGCCGGCCGATGTGCACCCCTGTCGTACGTTGTCAGGAAGGACACACCGACGATGCCGGAATTCTCCCGCAGGATGGCCCTCGCCCTGGTCGTCCCGATCATGCTGTGCACCGCGCTGCCCGCCCAAGCGGCTCCGCTGTGGCACCCCGACCCCGCCACCGACGGCCTCAAGGCCTTCGAGGGCATCGAGGCCGACCGCGGCAACCACCACCCCGACCGCAAGTACGTGGTGGTCGAAGGCGACCACTACCGCTTCAACATCTGGAAGGACGACCGCGACACCACCGGCGGCGGCGACCGCCAGCGCACCGAGTCCAAGGGCATGGTCCAGGGTGGTTCCACGCTGAAGATGCACGACGGCGAGACCTGGACGCTCTCCTACGAGATGTACATCCCGGGCACCCTGCACGGCACCAGCAAGTTCACCCACATCTTCCAGACCAAGACCCCGTCCACCAACGGCGGCCCCTGGGTGACGCTCGACCTGACCCGCAGCGGCAGCAAGGAAATGCTCAACGCCCGCGCGTACGCCAACTCGGGTTCGCCGAGCATCGCGGCCACCGACCTGTCGCCGCTGCGGAACAAGTGGATCACGATCGAGTGGACGTTCACGCCGGGCTCGAAGGGCAAGGCGTCGTGTGTCATCCGCAACGGCACCGGCTCGGGCGCGCCCGTCGCCGCGCAGGGCAGCATGTCGAGCGTGAACATCCCCGACCAAGGCGACTACGTGCGCCCCAAGTGGGGGATCTACCGCTCGGTCCAGAGCGCTTCGTCCGACATCCTGGACACCTACCTGCTGTTCCGGAACTACACGGCCGCGCGCAAGTAGTCGATCCGGGGCGGGCTCGTTCGTACAAGGGTCGAGCGGCGGGACCCGCCCGCCCCGCGAGGAGGAGCGTCATGGCGCACTACCTGCTGTCGGTGCACGGCGTCGAGGGTGAGGTCCGCGAACCGCCGTCCGAGGCGGCCATGCGGGAGACGCAGCGGCGGCTCGGCGACGTCGAGCGGGACCTCAAGGCGACCGGGTCCTGGGTCTTCAGCGCCCGGCTGGACGAGCCCGCCGCCGCGCGGGTGGTCCGCGAGGCCGTCGACGGGCTGCTGACCACCGACGGGCCCTTCTCCGAGGGGAAGGAGCACCTCGGCGGCTTCTACTTGATCGAAGCCGCCGATCTCGACGCCGCGCTCGGGTGGGCCGGGCGGGTCACCGCCGCGATCCATGCCCCGATCGAGGTGCGCCCGCTCGCCGGGTTCGCCTGATCCGTGGCGGCGGACCCGGCGCCGGGGTGACACTGGCGGTATGAAGGTCGTCGACGGGCAGCGCAGCGCGTACCGCCCGCCGGCGACCTTTCCGCCGCCGTTGCGACGCGGTCCGGTACTGGTCACGGCCGCTTTCGCCGCCCTCGGCGGTGCCCTGATCCCGGCCGCGTCGCTGGCCGCGCTCTGGCGGGTCTGGCAGTTCTACGCGATGCTGTTCGGCCTGTTCGCCGCCGTCGAGTTCGTGGCTTTCGTCGCGGTGCTCGGCTGGCCGACCCGCAAGACCGCCCGGGCCGGGGCGTTCGTCGCGGCCGCGAGCCTCGCGTTGTGGGTGGCGAGCCGGCCGCTGGGTCTGCTGACGCGGCTCGACCCCTGGCAGCCGGCGGACACCGTCGTCGGCTTCACCGACTACGCCGCGGCCGCGCTGCAGGTCATCGCCGTCTTCGGCTTCCTGGTCGTCGCGCGACGACGGGCGCACCCGCGGCCGTCGACCGCGCGGCGCGTGTCGGCGTGGATCGTGCTGTTCCCCGTGCTGCTGCTGGTGCTCGCGACCGGCGCGGCGGGAACGGTCGCGGCGGGCGACAACGTCACCGGCAAGACGACGTCGACGCTGCTCGACGGCAGCACGGTCGAGTACTGCCGTCCGGACGGGATCCCCCTGGTCATGGACATCACCCGCCCGCGCCCGGACGCCCGCGCCGCCCCGGTGGCACTCTTCCTGCACGGCGGCGGGCTCGTCTTCGGCAACCGCAAGCCGGCCGGCCCGGGCGCGCTGCTCGCCGGATCGCGGCTGGTCCCCCTGCGTAACGCCTTGACGGCGCGGGGGTTCGCGGTCGCCTCGATCGACTACCGCCTGGCACCGGCGGCGCGCTGGCCGGCACCGCTGGCGGATGCGAAGTGCGCGGTCCGTTTCCTCGAGACCAACGCGGCGGCACTGAACGTCGACCCGGCGCGCGTCACGGCGGTGGGCACGGGAACGGGTGGCACGCTGGCGTCGCTGCTCGGGGTGACCGCGGTGCCGGGGGTCAAGGCGGTGGCCGCCCTGGACGCCCCCGCCGAGTTCGCTTTCGCGGGCCTGGACCCGCTGACCAGGGCATCGATCCTGCTGGCGTTGGGCCGGAACCCGGCAACGCTGCGCGAGGCGAGCCCCCTGACGTACGCCGGCACGGGCGCGCCGCCGTTCCTGATCGAAGGCGGCCGCAAGTCGGGCGAACTCGTGGACCACCTGCGCGCGGCGGGCGTCCGGGTGACGACCGGCGCCGGCGAGCCGGCCGAGGTGGCGGACTTCCTGGCCGTCACACTGGGGGCATGACGACGAACGGCCCGGCCCGCGCGGAGATCCGCTGGCTGCTGACCCCGGACATCGAACCGGAGTCGTACGTCCCGGAAGACCCGGAGCGGTTCATGTTCCTGGTCGAGATGATCGCCGGGCCCGCGGGCGAGAAGGGCGAAGAGTCGTTCCAGTTCGAGGTCTGCAGCCCGGGTTGGCTGCGGGAGCAGGCGCGGAACGGGCCGTTCCCGGGCCGTCACCTCGTGATCGTCGACCGCTTCGACTGGCCCGCGCTCGTCGCCTACTTCGACGATCTCGTCGCGAGGTGCACCGGCCGGGACTGGTCGGAGGTCGCCACGAAGCTGAGCCGGTACGGACACTGGGAGTTCGAGGACTACCACGCCTGACGTGCGGTAGCTTGGCAGCATGAGCGGTCGGGGACTCGTGGCGCCGATCTTCGGCGACCACTCCTACCGCTGCGACTTCTACGGTTGACGAACCCCGCTCCGGGTCCCTTTTCTCGTCAACCGCAAGGATAGTCATGTCTGCCAGTACCCACTGGGCGCTCAAGCACATGCCGCTGACCGCGGCCGCCGTCGAGGAGGTCGCGCCCGTGCTCGCCGGGCGGCGGCTGGCGATGTGCCTGCACGTCGAACCCAAGACCGCGGCCCTGGTCACCCTGCTGGCCGGCGCCGGCGTCGAGGTCACGCTGACCGGGTCGCCCGGCACCACCCACGACGACGTCGCCGACGCGCTGCGGGACATCGGCGTGGTCGTGCACACCCGGCGCGCCGACGACGACGCCGAGCACGCCCGGAACGTCGCCGCGGTCCTCGAGTGCGAGCCGGACCTCACGCTCGACAACGGCGCCGACCTCACGCTCTCACTGCTGGCCTCCGGCACGCCCGCGGGCTACCTCGGCGGCACCGAAGAGACCACCACCGGCGGCCTGCGGCTGCGGGAGGCGTCCGTGCGCCACCCGGTCGTCGTGATCAACGACTCGCGGCTGAAGCTGCTGGTGGAGAACGAGTTCGGCGTCGGCCAGAGCGTCGTGCAGGGATTCCTCAACGCCACCAACCTGATGGTGCCGGGGATGCGTGCGGCGGTGCTCGGCTACGGGCCGTGCGGCAAAGGCGTCGCGGACACGCTTTCGCGCCTCGGCGCCCGGGTCGCCGTCTGCGACACCGACCCGATGCGCGCCCTCCAGGCCATTTTGGACGGTCACCGCGTCGGTTCCGCCCCGGACGTCCTGTCCGACGCCCAGTCGGTCTTCACGGCGACCGGCGCTCCCGGCGTCGTCGGCGCACCGGAGCTGGCGGCGTTGCCCGACGGCGCGGTGATCGCCGGGGTCGGGCACTTCGCGTGGGAGATCGACGCGGCGGCGCTCCGGGCGGCGACGGTCCGCACGGTCGAGTACGGCGCGCCGGGTCGCCGGGTCGGGCACGTGCTGGCCGACGGCCGGGAGATCGTCGTCCTCGACCGAGGCCGGATGCTCAACCTGACCGCGGCGAACGGCAACTCGATCCAGGCCATGGACCTGGGGCTGACCCTGCAGGTCCGCAGCCTGGCGGCGGTGGCCGCGGGCGGGCTGGCGGCCGAGGTCCAGCCGGTCCCGGCGCCGGTGGAGCACCGGATCGCCACGGACCTGGTGGCCGAGCTGACTTGACCTGGAGCGCGCTCCAGGCTCTAGCGTGAGGGCACGCCGACCGCACGTCAGGAGAACTTTTCATGGAGCTCGGTTTCCACCTCCCCATCTTCGACATCGACGGCGGGACCACCGCCATCGCCGGTGAGCTCGCCCGGGTGGGCAGCGCCGCGGAGGCGGCCGGGGCGACCTGGCTGTCCTTCATGGACCACTACTTCCAGATCGAGCCGACCGGCCTGCCCGCCGAGTCGAACATGCTGGAGGGCTACACCACCCTCGGCTTCCTCGCCGCGCACACGTCCACGATCGAGCTCGGCCTGCTCGTCACCGGCGTGACCTACCGGCACCCCGGCCTGCTCGCGAAGATCGTCACCACCCTCGACGTCGTCTCGGGCGGCCGGGCCGCGCTCGGCATCGGCGCGGCCTGGTACGAGCGCGAGCACCGGGGGATGGGCGTGCCGTTCCCGCCGATCGCCGAGCGGTTCGAGCGGCTGGAGGAGACGCTGCGCATCTGCGGGCAGATGTGGGACCCCGAGAACAACGGCCCGTTCGAGGGCAAGCACTACCAGCTCGCCGAGACGCTCTGCTCGCCCCAGCCGATCAGCCGGCCGAAGGTGCTCATCGGCGGCGGCGGGGAGCGCAAGACGCTGCGGCTCGTCGCGCAGTACGGCGACGCGTGCAACCTGTTCGCGTCGTCGCCTGAAGACGTGGCGCACAAGCTGGACGTGCTGCGCGGCCACTGCGACGACGTCGGCCGCGACTACGACGCGATCCGCAAGACGGTCCTGGCCAACAACCCGCGTCCGACGCCGGAGACCCGCGACGACTTCGTGCGCGCCATGGCCGACTACGCGAAGCTCGGCATCCAGGCGGCGATCATCACCCCGACCACGGGCTCGCCGGCCGCGTGGATCGAAGGGATGGCTCCCGCCGTACCGCAGCTGGCCGACCTCGGCTGAAAATTTCGGCTCGACAGCTGGTCGAAGCCCGATCGTGTGTCCACAGTGGACGTTCCGGTGACTTCCTTCCGGTGATCGGTGAACCATTCACGGCGGCGCCCCGTGTGCCTGGGTGAGGTGGCGACCCGAGAGGAGGGGCTGATGCCCCACGGACGCAGTACCGGACGACACCGCAAACAGGCCACGATCGGGCTGGCGGCGCTGCTGGGAGTCGCGGGGGCGACGGCGACGGCGATCGCCCTCAGCAGCCCGGCGAGCAACGCGGCGACGGAAAGCTGCGGCGGCCTGGACACGGCGCTGCAGAACAACCTCACGTTCATCGCGGGCCAGCAGGCGGCCCCGGACGCCCAGTCGGCGGCCCGGATAGCCAACCGCCAGGCGGTGGTCGACCAGATCCAGCAGCGCCGCGCGGCGGCCGGCTGCGGCGGAGCGGTGGCGGCGAACGAGGTAGCGGCCCAGTGCGCGGCGATCGCCGGAGAGGCCGCGGCGGCCGGAGAGGACGCCCAGGCCGGCGAGAACGGCATGGCCAAGGGCCACGGCAAGGCCAAGAACGGCAAGGCGGCGGCCGACGAGAACGGCATGGCCGCCCAGCAGGGCGCGGCCGGCGAGAACGGCATGGCGAGCGGCAACGGCATGGCCGACCAGCAGGGCGCGGCCGACGAGAACGGGATGGCCGCCGGGAACGGGATGGCCGACCAGCAGGAAGCCGCCGACCAGGGCGCGGCCGCCAACGGCAAGGCCAAGCAGAAGGGCAAGGCCGCCAAGAACGGCGCGGCCGACGAGAACGCCGCGGCCGCTCAGGACGCCGCGGCTGTTCAGGCCTGCGGCGTGGTCGAGCAGTGCGTGGCCCAGGCCGCCGGAGCCGCCGACGCCAACGGAATGGCCGCCGAGAACGGCGCGGCCGACGAGAACGGCAACGGCAAGGCCAAGCAGAACGGTATGGCCAACGGGAACGGTATGGCCAACGAGAACGGTATGGCCGACCAGAACGGTATGGCGAACGGCAACGGCATGGCCGACCAGAACGGTATGGCGAACGGCAACGGCATGGCCAAGCAAAATGGCGCAGCCAAGCAGAACGGCATGGCCGACGAGAACGGCATGGCCGACCAGCAGGGCATGGCGGCGCAGGGTGAAGCCGCGGCGCAGAACGAAGTTTCCGCACAGGACTGCACCGCCATCCTCGACTGCGTGACCCAAGCCACCGCCGGCGCCGCCGCGGACCAGCAGGGCATGGCCGCCGAGCAGAACGGCAACGACCAGCAGAAGGCCAAGGGCAAGAACAAGAACGCCGGCAAGGCAGCGGAGCAGGCAGCCGCGGCGGCGGTGGCGGAGAAGTGCGTCGCCGATCAGGCAGCAGCGGCAGCCGGCACCGGCACCGCGACCGCCGACAGCACCACCGAAACCAGCACCGAATCCGTCACCGAGTCCGCCACGGAAGGCAAGTAAGACCAGGAGGGTGTGCACCGGCGGCGGGCCGGTGCACACCCTCCGCCAGGGGTCCCCGCCACCCGGATCCCGTGCCGCACCCAGCCCCGCTCCGGCGAGACCCACGTCGGCGACCACGGCTCCTCGATGACCGCGGCATCTCCGCCACACCCATCCCCCGGCAACCGGCCGGTCCGCGACCCCACCGCAGACGGCGCCCGAGCCAAGCTGTCCGGCCTCACCGAAACCCCGGGACCTCGTCGACCTGCCGCCCGATCGGGTGACCCGATCCGGTGACCGGCGGGAACTCCGGCCCGCCGGTGGTCGTTGATCGGGTGGAGCGCAGTAACCTGGTGCTCGAAAACGTCCGACGACAGCTTGAGGCTTCAGTGACCACCGATCCGGCGGCCGAGGACCTGCGGGAGGCGGCCGACGAGCTCGCCGTCGCCGGGCAGCTCCCGCGTTTCCTGCTGATGTACAAGTTCGCCATCGAAGAGCT
Organism: Amycolatopsis camponoti; assembly: GCF_902497555.1. Lineage (NCBI taxonomy): Bacteria > Bacillati > Actinomycetota > Actinomycetes > Pseudonocardiales > Pseudonocardiaceae > Amycolatopsis > Amycolatopsis camponoti. Next base: position 3,320,842 of record NZ_CABVGP010000001.1, read on the forward strand.
GATGACGAAACTGCGGATCCTCAGCGAGGAGTTCGACTTCGTCCACCGCCACGACCCGATCGAGCACATCACGAGCCGGGTGAAGCGGCCGGAGGCGATCAAGGAGAAGGTCCGCCGCCGCGGCCTCGGCGACGACTGGATCGCCGCCGCGCACGTCCTCGACGACATCGCCGGCATCCGGGTCGTCTGCCCGTTCGTCTCCGACGTCCACCAGGTTGCCCGCATGCTCACCGCGCAGGACGACGTCGAGCTGTTGCGCACCAAGGATTACATCGCCAAGCCGAAGGCCAATGGCTACCGCAGCCTGCACCTGATCGTCCGGATCCCGGTGTTCCTGTCCGACCGGGTCGAGAAGGTCAAGGTCGAGGTCCAGCTGCGCACCATCGCCATGGACTTCTGGGCCGCGGTCGAGCACAAGCTCTCGTACAAGTACGCCGACAGCGTCCCGGACGACTTCGCGGGCGAGCTGGCCGCCGCGGCCAGGACGGCGGCCGACCTCGACGCCCGGATGGCCGCCCTGCACGAGCGGATCCGCTGAGTCACGGCGCGAGCGCGTCGAGCAGGATCCCCAGCCCGAACTCGAACTCCGCTTCGTGGTCGCACACCGCGAGGTACGGCGCCGCCGCGACCACGGCGGGCAGTCCGGACGCCGAGAGGTCCGCGAGCCGGCCTTCGTCGCCGGCACCACTGAACGTCGGCGCCACGTCGACCTCCCGCATCAGCGTCCCGATCAAGAACGCCAGCACCGCCCGCAGCCCGTGCACCGCGCGGTCCGGCGGGTAGCCCGCCGCGAGCAGCGGGCCGAGCACGGCCTCCACCGGGGCGAGCGCCGTCATCGACGCCAGCCGGCGGGTCAGCACGAGCGGCGCCGCGCGCGGATGGCCGAGCATCGCGGCCCGGAACCCGTGCGCCAGCGCGGACATCGTCTCCCGCAGGCCCGCTCCCGCGACCGGCGAGGGGATCGTGGCCAGCAGCACCTCGGCGACCCCGTCGAGCAGGGCGTCCTTGCCGTCGACGTGGTTGTACAGGCTCATCGGGTCGACGCCGAGCCGGTGCGCGAGCTTCCGCATGCTGACCGCGGCCAAGCCCTCTTCGTCGATGAGCACGAGCGCCTCGCGAAGGATCCGCGCGCGCGACAAGACGTCCGCGTCCCTGGGGGGACGGCCCCGCCGGGTCGTCACGGGGCGAGCACCGCCGGCAGGCTTTCGTAGCCGCGCAGGATGCGCGTCTCCCGGCGCCGGCCCCCGGGCAGCACGCGCAGGCCGGGGAACCGGTCGAAGATCGTGCGCAACCCGATCTCGCCCTCCATGCGCGCCAGCGACGCGCCCAGGCAGTGGTGACGTCCCGCGCCGAACGCCACGTGGTCGCGCGCGCCCTCCCGCGTGACGTCGAAGGTGCCCGGATCGGCGAACACCGCCGGGTCGCGGTTCGCGCCGGCCAGCACCGTCGTCACCAGCGCCCCGCGCGGCACGGGCACCCCGGCGACCTCGGTGGCCCGCGTCGCCACCCGGCCGGTCAGCAGCACCGGCGGGTCGTACCGCAGGACCTCCTCGACGGCGTTGCCCCACAGCTGCGGCCGCTCGCGCAGCACGGCGAGCTGCCCGGGGTCGTCCGCGAGCAGGGCGATCCCGCTGCCGAGCAGGTTGACCGTCGTCTCGAAGCCGGCCGCCAGCACCAGGCCCGCGGTGGACTTCAGCTCCGTCTCGGTGAGGCCGACGCCGTCGTCCCGGGCCGCGACGAGCTTGCTGAACAGGTCCTTGCCGGGGTTCCGGCGCAGGTGGTCGAGGTGCTCGCCGAGCCAGGCGTCGAACTCGCCCAGCGCCGTCTCGACGTCGCGGAACGTGCGCCAGCCCAGGCCGAGGTCGAGGCTGGGGGCGGCCGCCGCGCCCAGCGACAGCACCTTGCCGAGATCGGACGGCGGCACGCCGAGGATCTCGCTGATGACGGTCACCGGAAGCAGGCCGCAATAGGACTCGACGAGGTCGAGCGGCCGGCCGGGGTCGAGGCCGTCGAGCAGGCCGTCGGCGATCTCCTGGACCCGCCCGCGCAGCTGCTCGACGGCGCGCGCGGTGAACACGCCGGTGACCAGCTTGCGGTAGCGCGTGTGCTCGGGTGGGTTGACCGCGAGCAGCGACGGCGGCCGCACCGGGTGCAGGTGCTCGCCGGCCGACCACTCGACCAGCCGCCCGAGCGGCGAGCCGTCGGAGCCGATGACGCCGACGCGGAAGTCGTCGCTGGAGAGCACCTCCCGGACCGCGGCGTGCGTCGTGGTCATCCAGCCGAAGCGGGTGCGGGCGAGCGGGCCGGCGGCGCGGATCTCCTCGAACAGCCCGGTCAGGTCGCGCCCGCCGGCCGCGGCGACGACCATCCGCCCCTGGAGGTCGCCGCGCCGGGCTTCGCGGCGCAGCACGGTCCGGGGGAGCGCGTGGCCGAGCCCCCACCTGATCACCGGCTTGGCGCGGGCGAGGGTTCCTTCGAGCACGGCGTCCCCTTCCATCGGCGTGCCTACAGTGTAGGTTATCGTCGATTACCTACGTCGTGGATTCAAGGAGCGCGATGAGCGAGTTCGACATCCCCGGTCCGGAAGTCCTGGCGGCGCGGCAGAAGCTGGTGCTCGACCACTTCCGCGACGAGGTCGCTCAGGACTGGGACGCCACGCTCTCGACGTTCCCGCACCCGCACTACGAGGTGATCGCGACGATGACCGTCCACGACGGCGACGGTGCGGTCCGCGGCTACTACCAGGACACCCGCACCGCGTTCCCCGACCAGCACCACGAGCTGATCGCGCTGCGGCACAGCGCCGACGCGGTCGTCGTCGAGTTCTGGCTGCTGGGCACGCACCTCGGCCCGCTCGGCGCGATCCCGGCGACCGGGTCCCGCTTCCGCGTCCGCATGGCGGCGTACTTCGTGTTTGACGCCGACGAGAAGCTGGTGTGCGAGCGCATCTACTTCGACACGCTCTCGATGCTCAAGCAGCTGATCGGCGGGGTGGACAAGAAGAACCCGAAGAACTGGCCGCTGCTGCTGCGGGTGGCACGCGGCTTCTTCGCGATGGCGGGGGAGGAGCCGGACCCGCGGCTGGTGCACACCGCGGAGCCCGACCTCCGTCCCGTCTGACGCGTCAGTCGCAGGTCCACCGCAGGGCGGCCGGCGCGTTGCTGGTGTTGCCGAAGATCACGCCGTCGTCGCCGATGACGAACACGTCCGCGTCGCCGCCGTCGGGGAACGGGAGCCGGCCCAGCAGCCGGGTGTCCTGCCAGACCGCGGCCGGTCCGATCAGGTTGGTCAGGCTGCCCGCGATCAGCCCGTGCTTGTTGGTCGCTTCCGCCGTCCCGCCCTGCTCGAGGGGACGCGGGTCGGCGGGGCCGTGCCACGCCAAGGCGCGCGAAGCCGGCCACGAGTCGATCGCCGTGCCGACCACGACGCCGTTCCGGATCTGGCGGATCAGCACGGGACGGTCTTCGCCGGTCAGCGGGGTGACGACGCCGGCCCGCCAGAGCCCGCCGAGCTGGTTGTCCGGGGCGCGGAGCAGCACCGTGCCGTCGTCGTCGAGGTCCAGCCCGAACCGGTCGGGGATGTCGATGATGCGCGGTCCCGCGGCCAGGACCGACCAGAGGACGCTCACCCGGTGCCCGTCCTTGAGATCGGTGGCGGACGCGAGGACGTCGCCCCGGTCGTTGAGCCCGACGGCCGATTCGAGCCGGTAGCCGGGCGGGTCGGGCAGGCGCGTGAGCGTGCCCGGGCCCAGGTGACCGCCGCTGAACAGGTAGACGCCCCATTCGGCGGACGGCGAGCCACCGTCCAGCAGCACCGTTCCCGCGGAGTTCTCGTCGGCGACACTCGGGTAGACGAACTTCGCGAGCGCGTCCGGGATGCGGGGCTCGCCGCCGGTCCAGAGCACCACCCGGCTCATGTTGACGCTCCGGTCGGAGACCGTGCCGGAGTAGCCGCCGTGGCTGTCGGTCCCCCTGATGTCGACGTCGGCGGCGAGGTAGCCGTCGGGCGCCGCGATGCTGTGCGCCGTCCAGGTGCACGCGTCGGCCGCGGTCGCGGCCGGTGCGGTGACGGCGGTGCCCAGTGCGAGTGCCGCGAACGTGAGCGCGGCAGCACGTCGGAACATGCGAATTCCCCCTCGGAATCGGTCAGCGCAGGCTTCACGCCCCACCACGCCCGCGGGTTGAGCCGCGTTACCCGTTCGGCCCAGTCACCGCCGCGACGTTGACCGCGACGATCACCCCGATCGCCACCCACGAAAGCACGTCGAGACGCTGGCCGAGCACCACCCAGCCGACCAGCGCCGCCAGGACCGGGTTCACGCTCATCACCGTCCCGAACACCGACGCCGGGACCCGCCGCAGCGTCAGCAGGTCGGCCAGCATCGGCACGGCCGACGACAGGACACCGGCGGTCACCGCGGCCAGGACGGCGCCTGGCTCGGGCCGGTGCGCGATCATCGCCCAGACGCCGACCGGCACGTACGCCAGCCCGGACGCGCCCGCGGCCGCCGCCGAGCCCGCGATGCCGGGGATGCGGGCGCCCACCGCGCGGTTGAGCAGGATGTAGGCCGCCCAGCACCCGGCGGCCAGCAGCGCCAGGCCGATGCCGAGGTAGTCGGTGCTCGGCCGCGGCCGGACCAGGACCACGACGGCCGCCGCCGCGACCAGCGCGCACAGCAGGTCGCCCCGCCGTCGTGACCCGGCGAGGGCGACGGCCAGCGGGCCGAGGAACTCCAGCGTGACGGCCAGTCCGAGGCCAACGCGGTCGACGGCGCTGTAGAGCGAGAGGTTCATCGTCCCGAACACCAGCGCCAGGGCCAGGACCAGCCGCCACTGGGCGGCGGTGAACCCGCGCAGCCGCGGCCGCGCGGTCGCGAGCAGCACCACGGCCGCGACCCACTGGCGGACGGCCACGACCCCGGCCGGCCCGAGCTGCGGGAAGGCCAGGGCCGCGACCGACGCCCCGACCTGGTTGGACAGCCCGCTGCCCGTCATCAGCGCCGCTCCGCGCCAGCGCCCCGCGCCCGTGCTCGTCATGCCCCGACTATCACGGGCGCTGACGCATACGCAAAATGCATCCGACACGCCACCTATACGCTGAGCGCATGGATGCCGAGTCCGCTCTGGAGCTGCGCCACCTGCGGCACTTCGTCGCGGTGGTGGACGCCGGGAGCTTCACCGACGCCGCGCTCGAGCTCGGTGTCTCCCAGGCGACGGTGTCACGGACGCTGCTCGCGCTCGAGCGGATCCTCGGCGTCCGGCTGCTGCACCGCACGAGCCGGACCGTCGAGCCGACCACGGCCGGCGTCACCGTCCTCGCCCGGGCGCGGGTCCTGCTGGCCGACGCCGGGACGCTCGTCCACGAGGTCACGACCGGCCACACCCGGCTCCGGCTCGGGCACGCGTGGTCGGCGGTGGGCCGGCACACCGCGGAGTTCCAGCGGCGCTGGCACGACCGGCACCCCGACGTCGAACTCCAGCTGGTGCGGACCAACACGGCGACCGGCGGCCTGGCCGAGGGGCGCTGCGACCTGGCCGTCGTCCGCACCGCCGTCGACACCCGCCGCTACGCCCACACGGTCGTCGGCCACGAACGCCGGTGCGTCGCCCTCGCCTCGGACGACCCGTGGGCGCGGCGCCGCGTGATCCCGTTCGCCGAGCTGGGCGGCCGCACGCTCGTCGTCGACCGGCGCACCGGCACCACGTCCCCGGACCTGTGGCCCGAAGGCGCGCGACCGGCGGTGGAGTACACCCACGACATCGACGACTGGCTGGCGGCCATCGCGACCGGGCGCTGCGTCGGCGTCACGCCCGAGGCGACCGCTGCGCAGTACCGGCGCGACGGCATCCGCTACCGGCCGCTGCGCGACGCCGGCCGCATCCCGGTCCGGCTCATCTGGCGCCACCGCGACGCGCACCCGGCGACGCACCTGGCCGCCGCCCTGCTGACCGAGCTCTACCGAGCCTGACTTCGCGCCGGAGCGAGCAGCACAGCCAGCGCGATCAGCTCGGTCAGCGCCATCCCGCGTTCGACCAGGCCGAGCGGGATGAGTGTCCACCAGCGGCCGCCGTCGGCCGCGGCGACCACCACGGCTCCCAGGATCACCGCGAACCAGGCCAGCGACGCGACCGCGAGCACGCGGGCGAGCCACCGGCGGCCGGGGGAGCCCGGGAACGCCGTGCGCGCCGCGACCAGCACCGCCAGGGGGAGGGCCACGAAGGCCACGACGCTCGCGATCCGGTGCAGCGTGCCGCCGAAGTCCGAGCGCGAGACCGTCGCCCAGTCCGGCTTCGGGAAAGCGACGATGACCAGCAGTCCGACCGTCCACAGTGCACCCAGGACGGCCGCGGGCACGGGCAGCCGCCGCTGGCTGTGCAGGACGCCGAGCCCGGCCGCCGAGCCCAGCGCCACCAGGACCACCGCGAGGTCGAACACCCACTTGTGGTCCGACAGGCCGTACTCGCTGATCGTGCGGCGGGTCGCGCTGATCTCGTCGGTCGGCGGGATGACCTGCAGCAGCAGCACCAGCGCGGCACCGAGCACGAGGGCGGCGATGCCGCCCAGCGAGACGGCGAGCGACGTTCGTCGCGCAGGGACCGTGACCATGAACCGACAGTAGCCGACCGGCCGTTGAACTCCCGGTAAAGGTTCTTTCGGGCGAACCTTCGCGTGAAAACGGGGCGGGGGCTGTACGACTTACGGCGGTTACCGTAGCCGGTTTTCGTCCATTACGGTCACTCGCTACCGGTACGTCCGTGCTGTGCCGGCCTCGGTCAAGGAGGTCTTTGCCTGTGGGGAATTCACCAAGAAGACTGGTGCTGGCGGCTTCGGTCGTGGCGCTGGCGGCGGCGTTCGTCACGTTACCGGCCGGTACCGCCGGCGCGGCCCAGAACATCCTGCGTGCCGACAAGTCGGTACCACGCTCGTGCTTCGCAAAGGCGCTGCCCAAGGGCACGCCGGGCACCGATCGCCGCGAGCTCAAGTCCACTGTGGACGGATTGGTCCAGGCTCGGCTCAAGCCGGCCTCGGGCACCGAAGGCGACTGGGACGTCGCCGTGTTCGACAAGGCGACCGGTGCCGTGGTCGCCGCTTCGGCCGCGTTGCGCACTCGCGAACTCGCCGAAAGCTTCGTGAAGAAGGACCAGGAGCTCATCGTCCAGGGCTGCCGCTACGGCGGGTCGGCGGACCGGGCCCAGCTCGGCGTCGACTTCCTCGCGCTGACCCCGCAGGGCACGCCGACGACCGTGCAGAAGGCGCAGCTGGTCCGCGTCGAGACGCCGACGCGCACCGACAAGAACAAGCTGACCGCCCTGGGCCTCGACGTCACGGAGAAGGGTGACGCGACCGGGGTCGAGGTCGTCCTCGCCGACGACGCGGACCGCCAGACGCTCAAGAACAACGGCTTCAAGTCGAAGGTCATCGAAGCCGACCTCTCGGCCAAGTCCGTGCAGGACGCGAAGACGGACCGCCAGTACGCCGCGACCACGGCCGCTTCGGCGCTGCCGTCCGGGCGCACGAGCTACCGGCACCTCTACGACTACAACTACGAGCTGAAGGAGCTGGCCCGCAAGAACCCGGGCCTGGTCTCGGCGTTCACCATGCCCGAGTCGACGTGGGAAGGCCGCGACGTCGTCGGGGTCGAGATCGCGACCGACGTCAAGAACGTCACCGACGGCAAGCCGGTCAACTTCACCATGGGCGTGCACCACGCCCGGGAGTGGCCGGCGGGCGAGCACGTCATGGAGTGGGCGTACGAGCTGATCAACGGGTACGCGCACGATCCGGCGATCCGCAGCCTCGTCGGCAAGACCCGCAACATCGTCGTGCCGATCATCAACCCGGACGGCTTCGAGATCTCCCGCGAGGCCGAGCCGAAGGGTGACTTCACCCGGTTCGACTACGAGATGAAGCGCAAGAACTGCAACGTCAACGACTCGCCGGCGCAGTACTCCACCGGAGTCTGCAAGGCCAACCCGGCCGGCCGCCTGCGCGGCACCGACCCGAACCGCAACTACGCCGGGTTCTGGGGCGGCAACGGCGCCGAGATCGCCTGGAGCGGCGACACCTTCCGCGGGTCCGCGCCGTTCAGTGAGCCCGAAGTGCGCAACGTGCGTTCGATCGTGTCCTCGCGCCAGGTGACCAACCTGATGACGATGCACACCGTCGCCGCGCTGGTGCTGCGCCCGCCGGGCGTGGCGGACGTCCGCCCGCCGCTGGAGGAGCCGGCCTACAAGGCCCTCGGCGACAAGATGGCCTCGCGCAACGGCTACACCAGTGAGCCGAGCTGGGCGCTGTACGACACCACGGGCACCACCGAGGACTGGTCGTACTGGGCCACCGGCGGCTGGGGCTTCACCATCGAGGTCGGCGGCAACGGCTTCCACGGCCCCTACGCCGACAGCGTCGTCGCGGAGTACGAAGGCCTCGCGCCGGCCGCCGGCGCGGGCAAGGGCGGCAACCGGCAGGCGTTCCTGGACCAGCTGGGCAGCGCGGCCGACCCGCAGCAGCACTCGACGCTGATCGGTTCGGCGCCGAAGGGCTACCAGCTCAAGCTGCACAAGACGTTCCAGACGCCGACGTCGCCGGTGATCCAGGCCGACGGCTCCACCAAGCCGCCGATCTACGTCACCGACGACCTGAACTCGAAGTTCACGACCACCGGCGGGCGGTTCGCCTGGTCGGTCAACCCGTCGACCCGGCCGTACGTGGCCGGCCGCTACGGGCGCGACCCGCAGGGCCCGGCGCAGCAGGGCTTCGCGGTGACCAACCCGGCCGGGGTGCCGCCGATCAACCAGAACTACCCGGCCGACCCGGCGGGTGACTCGTTCACCTTCCACGTGAACGGCCTGCCCCAGGTCGACAACGGGAAGTTCAGCGTGAACATCAACTGGGCCAGCACCGCCACCGACTGGGACCTGTTCATCTACGACGCGGCGGGCAACCTGGTCAGCTCGTCGGCGAACGGCGGCACGACGTCCGAGCACGCCGTGCTGTTCGACCCGCCGGCCGGCGACTACAAGGCCGTGGTGGTCAACTACGACCAGGCCGACCCGGCCACGGTCGACGACTGGAGCGGGGACGTGTCGTTCGCGTCGCCGATCCCGCCGACGTACGGGCCGAAGGAGGCCTACCAGCTGACCTGCACGTCGCCGAAGGGCCAGCTCGTCGGCGTGGCGGACGTGTACGCCGACCGCGGCCAGACGGTCGACGTCGGTGAGGTCTGCACCCGCTCCGCGCACGCGCAGAAGCAGCGTGCTTCGGGTGGGGTCCGGTAGGTTCGTCTGTTCGTTCGTGGAGGCCTTCTCGCTGCGGCGGGGAGGCCTTCACGGCGTCACGGCGAGGATGACGCCCAGAACGACGAGGATCGAGCCGACCACGCGGTTCAGGGTGGGTTTCGCGTGGGCGTACCAGCGCTGGGTCGCGGGAGCGGAGAACAGCAGGGCGACGCTCAGGTGCCAGGCCGTCGAGATCACGAGGATCAGCGCGACGGCCGCGGCTTTGACGGCGGTGGGTTCGGTCGGCGGGAGCGTCGCGGTGAGGACGCTGCCGAAGAACGCGGCGGCTTTCGGGTTGGTCAGGTTGCTGACCACGCCTCGGCGGAAGTGGCCCGGTGCGGCATCGCCGTCGAGCGCCGCGGCCCGGGTGGAGGGGGACTCCTCACCTCGGTCTGGTCTCTTCGATCGGCGGGCCTGCCACCACAGTCGCACACCGAGCCAGGCGAGATAGCCACCGCAGACGACGCGTAGGGCGGCGGCCAGCCACGGCGCGCGGGCGAGGACACCGCCGAGCCCGAACACGGCAACGGCGGCGAGCACCCCACCGGCGGCGACCACCCCGAGCGCGACGGCCACCGCGGCCCGCCGCGTACCGGCCGCGGCAGTGTGCGCGATGAGCACGAAGTTCGGACCGGGCGAGACGGCCGCCGGGAGGTAGGCCAGCAGCACGGTACCCAGCGTGGCGGCAGGATTCACACGACCCAGCCTGACACGCCGGCCTGCCCCCGGGCCGACGGCACCAGCTCCCGCGACGCGGACCGGCCCGGCGAGCGGCATGCACCGCACCCGATGCGGCGCCGGACCTCCCACCGCGCAACCCGGCCCCTCGGGCGGCAGCACGCGCGGCCCGTCTTGCGCCGCCCGCCGACGCGGCTCAAGCCGCCCGGCCGCCCCCGCCGACGACCTGGTCCCGCATGGTCCGCAGCGCTGAATGATCCACTGTGGACGGATCGGCCGCGAGCCACTCGCCGATCTCGTGCAGGAACTCCTCCGGCGTCATCGGCGCCGTCGGCAGGTCGCCCGGGTCGGCCGTGGTCAGGTCGCCGCTGCGGCTCGGGTACACGATCATCGCTCCGCGCAGCGCCACGCCCGGCAGCAGATCACGGTACGCGGCCAGGCTCTCCGCCAGCCTGCTGCCGCCGCCGCGGAACGGGCGGCCGTTGCGCAGCAGCCTGCCGTCCTCGGCCGTCTCGTAGTGGCCGGGCAGCCACAGCTTCGACTCGATCAGCACCAGCCGCTTGCCGCACAGCACCGCGTGGTCGACGTCGGCGAACACCGAGCCCGGCCACGCGAGCCCGTGGAAGATGCGGGCGCCGGGCAGCCGGGTCAGGTAGGTCTCGAGCAGGTCGGCAGTGAGGCGTTCGGCGAGTTCGTCGCGCTCGGTGCCGGGGGCGCCGAACACTGTGCGGCCGCCGAACTCCTCCGCGTACGCCTCGCGGGCCTTGTTCGCCCGCAGGTAGCCGCGCGCGAGGCGCTGGACGAGCAGCGCGGTGCTCGCGGTCAGCAGCAGCCAGACGATGAGCACCGGCGTGCTGAACCCCACCCCGGTGACCAGCGGCAGCAGCACCAGCACCATCCCGCCCACCGCGGCGACGACCGGCGTGTGCCCGGGTCCGCGACGGCGGCCGTGGCGCATCCGGGTGTCCTGCCCGGCGAAGTGCCACCAGTCGAGGTCTTCGGCGTCCAGGTCGGGCAGGTCGGGGACGAACCCGGGCTCGTCCCCGAAGCGCCGCCGGGGCCGCGGCCGGACCGGGACGGGGACCACCGTCGCGCCGCCGGAGTCGTACCGCGCGCGGGCGACGGGGTCGCCGAGGACCTCGTACGCTTCGCGGAGCAGCCGGAACGTGCCGACCGTCCCGCCGCCGTCGGGGTGCATGGTCTTCGCCAGCCGGCGGTAGGCCGTCTTGACGTCGGCCGCCGTGGCGTTCCGGCGGATGCCGAGCACCTCGTAGTAGTCGACCTCGGGCACGCGGGCGTTCACCTCCGGATGGCTGCGCGAAGACTTTATGGGACCGGGATTCCGGGTCGCGCACCGGCTCCGCGGCGCGTCGGGGTGATGCTCCTCCGGCGCAGGTCAGTGCGGGGTCAGGACTTCTGCCGACGGCGGCGCCCGGTCCGCCGGCGCGTGACGAGACCCCGGACGGGGGTTTCCGGGGCGTTTGCTGTGGTCCGCAAGTGTCCATTGAGGACTTCGTGTCACCCGGAAGTGTTGCCACGGCGCGAATCAGCCGGGCGATGGTGACTTTTCGTAGCCGGGAATCACTCGAAGAGACGCGAACACGTGTTCGAATCCGTGGCTAGGATGGAGCCATGTCCCCGGCATCCCCCAGACGTGACGGGCCCACCGCCACCCCACCTCGGCAGCGGGCCCGTCACCCCCGTCACCGCTCGCGCAGCAGGAAGCGCTGGAGCTTCCCGCTCGCGTTGCGCGGCAATGCGTCGAGGAACCGCACCCGGCGCGGGTACTTGTACGGCGCCGCAACGGCTTTGGCGTGCTCTTGCAAGGCCTGCGCGAGGGCTGGGCCCGGGGTGGCTCCCGGTCGCGGCACGACGAAGGCCGTCACGACCGCGCCCCGGTCCGGGTCGGGCGTGCCGACCACCGCGCACTCGTCGACGTCCGGGTGGCTCAGCAGCACTTCTTCGACTTCGGGAGCCGCGATGTTGTAGCCGGAGGAGACGATCATGTCGTCGCTGCGCGCCACGAACCGGAAATAGTCGTCGGGTTCGCGGACGTAGGTGTCACCGGTGATGTTCCAGCCGTCGCGCACGTAGTCGGCCTGCCGCGGATCTTCGAGGTAACGGCAGCCGGTGGGGCCCTGCACGGCAAGCAGCCCGGGCGTGCCGTCGCGCACGGGCGTGCCGTCGACGTCCAGGACGGCGGCGCGGAAGCCGGGGACGACGGTGCCGGTCGTGCCGGGGCGGGCGGCGTCGTCGGCCGCGGAGATGAAGACGTGCAGCATCTCCGTGCTGCCGATGCCGTCGATGAGCGGGCGGCCGACGAGGTCGCGGTACTGCTCGGCCACGGCGGCGGGCAGGGCTTCGCCGGCGGAGACGGCGCGGCGCACCCCCTTGAGCAGCGGGCCGTCGCCGGAGCCGAGGATCGCGCGGTAGGCGGTCGGCGCCGTGAACAGCACCGTCACCGACCGCTCGGCGACGATCGAGGCCAGTTCCTGGGGGGTGGCGCGTTCCAGCAGGAGCACGGACGCGCCGGCGTGCAGCGGGAAGACGAGGAGGCCGCCGAGGCCGAAGGTGAACGCGAGGGGAGGGGTGCCGCAGAAGAGGTCGTCCGCGGTGGGTCGCAGCACGTGCCTCGAGAACGTGTCGGCGATGGCGAGCAGGTCGCGGTGGAAGTGCATCGTCGCCTTGGGTGTCCCGGTGGTGCCGGAGGTGAAGGCGAGCAGCGCGACGTCGTCGGCGGCGGTCGGCACGTCGTCGAAGGTCGCCGGGTGCCGGGCGCAGCGTGCGGCGAGCTCGGCGCCGTAGGAGACGACGGGCAGGCCGGGTGGCAGCTCGTCGAGCAGGTGCTCGTCGCACAAGGCGACGGCCGGCCGCGCCCGGTCGGCGATCTTGTCGAGCTCGTGACGGCGCAGCATCGGCATGGTCGAGACGGCGACGGCGCCGGCCTTGAGCACGCCCAGCCAGCAGGCCGCCAGCCAGGGCGTGTTGGTGCCGCGCAGCAGCACGCGATTTCCGGGCACCACGCCGAGTTCGCCGGTGAGGACGTGGGCGATCCGGTTGGCCCGCGCGAGCACCTCGCCGTAGGTCCAGCTGTCCTCGAGGGACCGCAGGCAGGGCCGATCGGCGCCGAAGCGCTCCACGGCACCGTCGAGCAGGGCGGTGGCGGCGTTGAGGCGGTCGGGGTAGGCCAGCTCGGGCAGGTCGAAGACGAGCCGCGGCCACTGCTCGGCGGGCGGCAGCCGGTCGCGGCAGAACGAGTCGGTGTGAGCGCTGGGAGTAAGCCTCATCGCAGCTCCTCGGATCGACCTGGACCACGAGAAACGTAGCACTCGTTGCGACCGTCGAGAAGACGCTATGTCGCACCGATGACGGCGGCAACGAGAAAGCGATATCACTCCGTCGACCGGGGGAAGCGCAGAGTGACGGCCGCCACGGTCTACGCGGGCGGCGCCACCGTGGCGTCCGGCTGGTTCGCGCGGCGCAGGGCGTCGGCGACGAACCCGTTCGCCTTCAGCTCCTCGACCAGCTCGCGCAGGAAGGCGACCGTCTCGGGACGCCGGGCCGGCGTGGTCCCGACGGCCTGCTGGATCTGCATGAACCGCTCGGAAATCACCCGTGTCCCGGGGTGCGAGGAGACGTAGGAGGTCATCGGCTGCCGGATCCCGGCCGCCACCTCCAGCCCCTGCGCCTCGAACGCCGCCACCCCGTCCGAGCCGCGCACGATCGTCGCCCGGGAAAGCGTCCGGGTCAGGTAGAGGTCGTACGCCGACCCCTCCTTGACGCCGATCCGGACGCCCGGCCGGTCGACGTCCTCGGGAGCGTGGAACGGCGAATCCGCTGGGACCACGTACACGCCCTCGATGACGACGTACGGCGCCGTGAAGGCCACCGAAGCCGCGCGCGCCGGCTCGATCGCCAGGAAGCAGAGGTCCGCCGCGTCCGAGGTCAGCGCCTCGAACGACTTCCGGGCCGCGTCGAAGCAGACGAATTCCACCGGCACGTCCAGCCGCGCCGCGACCTCGCGCGCGAGGTCGACGGTGACACCGCCGGGCGCGTCGGGCGTCCCGTGGGCGAGCACCGGGTTCCCGAGGTTGACGGCGGCGCGCAGCACACCGGTGGGCGCGAGGTCGGCGGAAAGATCTCCCATGACCGGCGAGGGTAATGGCGAGAGCGGCCGGAAAAGGCGGGAATGTCGTTCACGCCACCGGCGGCCGGTCCGCCGTCGTCAGCTCGAAGACCGTCTCCTGGTGGTAGACCTCGCCCGGCCGGAGCACCGTGCTCGGGAAGTCCGGCCGGTTCGGCGAATCCGGGAAGTGCTGGGCCTCCAGCGCGAACCCCGCGCCGGGACGGCCGAGGTGGTTGCCCGAATAGAACTGCAGGCCCGGTTCGGTCGTCCACATCGTGAGCAACCGGCCGGACGTCGGCTCCCAGGCCCGGGCGGCGAACGGCGCGCCGTCGTCGAGGACCCAGTTGTGGTCGTAACCGCGCCCGATCGCCAGCTGGGGGTCCGGGTCGCCGAGGCGGGCGCCGATCGTCGTCGCCCGGCGGAAGTCGAACGGCGTGCCCTCGACCGGCGTCGGATCGCCCACCGGGATCAGGTTCTCGTCGGTGGGGCAGAACGAGCCGGCGGCGATCGCCAGCGAGTGGTCGTACACGTCACCGCCGCCGGCCAGGTTCCAGTACGTGTGGTTGGTCAGGTTGACGACCGTCGGCGCGTCCGTGGTCGCGCGGTAGGTGATGCGCAGCCGCGGGTCGAGGCGGTACGTCACCTCGACCGCGAGCCGGCCGGGGTAGCCCTGGTCGCCGTCCGGGCTGACCAGCGTCAGCCGCAGGCCGCCGGGGACCGGCCTCGCGGACCACACCCGCGTGTCGAACCCGGCCGGGCCGCCGTGCAGGCTGTTCTTCCCGTCGTTCACCGGAACCCGGTGCAGGACACCGTCGAGGGCGAACGCGCCGCCGGCGATCCGGTTGGCGAACCGGCCGATCACCGCGCCCAGGAACACCCGCGCGGCGCCCGGCTGGTTGTTCGCGAAGTACCCGTCGAGGTCCGGATGACCCAGGACGACGTCGGCCCGCCGCCCGGACAGGTCCGGGGCTTCCACGGACTGGATGACGCCGCCGTAGTCGAGCACGCGGACCGTGGGCCCGTCGGGCCGGGACAGCGTGTACCGGTGGACGTCGGTGTCGCCGGCGCGGCCGAAGAACTCCCGCGTGAGTTCGGTAAGCGTCATCGACGGGCCTCCCCAGCACTGTTAGCGCTAACAGCATGGAGGACGCCGCACCGCGCGGTCAAGGGTCACTGCTCGCCCGGCGGCGGCGTGCCCAGCAACTGGTGCGCCCGGAGGGTCATCTGGATCTCCAGGCGCTGCGCCGGATCCGTCAGCCGGTCGCCGAAGAGGTCGCTCAGCTGGCTCACGCGGTAGCGCACCGTCTGCGGGTGGACGCCCAGTGCCTGCGCGATGTCCGGCGTGTTCCCGTTGTGCTCCAGCCAGCTCAGCAACGTGTCCGCCAACCGGACCTGCTGCTTCACCGTCAGGCCCGCGAACGGTGCGAGGGTCTTCGCCGACAGCTCGTCGAGCAGGAACCGGTCCAGCAGCAGCCAGTGCGTCGCCAGGTGGTCGGCCGTGTGCGTCACCGCGCCGTCGCCGACCAGGCCGCGGCGGACCAGGTCGAGCGTGCGGCGCGCCCACCGTGCCGACGTCGCCGCGTCGGCCGGCCGGACCCGGGGGCCGACGGCCGCGCGCCACCCCGGCAGCCGACCTTCGAGACCGCGCAGGTCGCGGTCCGGGTTCGGGGTCAGCAGGCAGGGCTCGGTGCCTTCGAGGTCGAGCAGGACGTCGTCGGCGACCTGGGGAGCCGGGGTCAGGTGCTGGTCGCTGCGCGGGTCGAGCGCGACGACCGTGACCCACTTCGGCATGGCCCACTTCGCGGCCTCGGCCATCGTCGCGATCGTCGCCGGGGACGACGGCGGGCTGGCCAGGAGGAGTTCGAGCAGCCGGCGGCGACGGCGTTCGAGCGTGCCGGTCGCCATCGCCTGCGCCAGGGTGTACCCCTCGACGGAGTACGACGAAATCTCTTCCACGTAAGCGAAAATCGCCTCCGCGCCGACGCACAGCACGGCAGCGGGGAAGCGGTGCGCCTGGCCCAGCTCCGCGACGTATCGCCACGCCGCGCGGCCGCCCGCGCGGTACGCGGCCTGGAGCGAGTTCAGGCTGCCGCCGTCGTGGTGAACGCGCTTTCCCACCTCCCGGAACAGCTTCGGCCAGTTGTCCTCTGTGGACGGTACGGTGTCGATGCTGTCTATGCAGCTGAGCACGGCCTGCTCGATCGCCAGCACGATCATCTTCCCGAACTCGCCCTCGAGGGGCTTGGCGTACTCGGGCACGGCCCGCTGGATCTCTTCGAGGATCCGCCGGGCGATGGGGTCCGCGTGCGCCCGGAACCGCCGCGCGAGCTCGGTGGGCAGCGAGCACCACAGCTGCTGCGCCCGGCCGGTGCCGCGGGGGTGCGGGACGGTGATCGTCCGGGTCATGGCCACCCCTTTCCGCTTCGGCGCGAAGGGTCATGTACTCACACGGAAACGAGATTGGCAACCGCCGGGCCTGCGTCCGGACCCGGTTCTGTCATGCCGGGGCCAAGGGTCGCACACATCTTTGTCACGCGTCCGACAAGCGGCGGAACACTCACGGCCGCAAGGGTTTCCGGAATTCGATTTGTGATCCCGGCCCGTATCTTCGCGGCCCATTCCGTTGTTAGCGTGATCAACAGGGGTGTGCGGAAGGAGAACGGGATGACGGCCGTCGTTTCGTGGTGCTTCCGCTGGTCCGGCCTGGTCGCGGCACTGTGGCTGACGGCGCTGGCGGGGCTCGTCGCCGCCGTCCTGCACACCGGCGCGGACTTCCGCGACACGGTGGACCTGCCCGCCGCCGACAGCACCGCCGCGGCCCGTCTGCTGCACCGCACCGGCGCCGAAGAACGCGTGGTCGTCCACGTGCCGGACGGCCCGGTCGACACCGGCACCGGCCGCGCCCGGCTCGCCGCGTTCGCCGCCCGGCTGGCGACGATTCCGCACGTCGTGGCCGTGGGCCCGCCGCCGGGCCAGGTGTCGGCCGACCACCGGACCGCGGTCCTGCCCGTCCGGTTCGACGCGCCGGCCGCCGACCTCGGCCAGGGCACCGCGGACGCCTTCGCCGACGTCGTCCGCGGTGCCGGCGACCTCACCGCCGGCGCGACCGGAGAGCTGGCCGCGATGACGGCGGCCGCGCCCGACCTGGGCAACGCCGCGATCGGCCTGCTCGCCGCGGCCCTGGTGCTGCTGGTGACGTTTCGCTCGGCGGCGTGCGTCCTGCTCCCGGTCGTCACGGCGTCGGTGTCCGTCGGCTGCGCGCTGGCCGCGGTCACGCTGTTGTCGCACGTCATGACCGTCCCGAAGATCAGCACCGAGATCGCCGCGCTGCTGGGCCTCGGGGTCGGCGTCGACTACGCGCTGTTCGTGCTCACCCGCTTCCGGCAGGGCCGCCGCGAAGGCGCGGAAACCGCGGCGGCACTGGCCGTCGCGGCGGCGACGTCGGGTCGCAGCGTGGTCTTCGCCGGGGTCACCGTCTGCGTCTCGCTGGCCGGGATGCTGACCGTCGGTCTGCCGTTCCTCGACGGGATCGCCGTCGCCGCCGCGGTTTCCGTGCTGCTCACCGCGACCGCCGCGCTGACCCTGCTGCCCGCGTTGCTGCGGCCGGTGGCGGCGCGGATGCGGATCCCGGCGGAGGGGAGCGGCCGCCGCTGGGCCGGGCTCGCGCGGTCGGTGACCGGGCGGCCGGGTCCGTACACGCTCGCCGCGGTGCTGGTCGTGGCCGTGCTCGCGCTGCCGATGACCGGCCTGCGGTTCGGCGTGCCGGACGCCGCGCTCGACCCGCCCGGCAGCGTCACGCGGACGGCCGCCGAACTGCTCCGGGACGGGTTCGGCCCGGGCGCAGACGCTCCGCTGCTGGTGGTGGGCACCGGCGACCCGTCGCTGGGGACGCTGCGCGAGGCGCTCCTCGCCCGCGCCGACGTCGGCCCGCCCGCGACGCTGCCCCACGGCGGCTGGCTCCTCACCGTCACCCCGCGCACCGCGCCCGGCGACCCGGCCACCGGCGAGCTGCTGACCTGGACGAGGGCGATGGTCACGACGATCGGCGGCCCGGACACGCACGTCGGCGGGCTCGTCGCGGCCCGAGCCGACTTCTCCGCGGCCATCACCGCGCGGCTCCCGCTGTTCCTCTTCAGCGTCGTCGGCATCTCGGTGCTGCTGCTGGCCTGGGTGTTCCGGAGCGTGGTGATCCCGCTGACGGCGGCGGTGATGAACCTGCTGACCGCGGCCGCGACGACCGGCGCGGTCGTGTTCGCCTTCGGCGGGCCGATCGAGCCGTACCTGCCGGTGTTCCTGTTCGCCGGCCTGTTCGGCCTGTCGATGGACTACGAGGTCTTCCTCATCGCGCGCATCCAGGAGGCGTGGCGCCGCCGCGGTGACACGCGGGCCGCGGTCGTCGAGGGCGTCGCGGCGACCGGCCGGACCATCACCGCGGCCGCGCTGATCATGGCGCTGGTGTTCGTGGCGTTCGCCTTCGTGGACGCGCGTGTCGTGCGGGAGGCCGGGACCGGGCTGACCGTCGCGGTGCTCTTCGACGCGGTGGTCGTCCGGTGCGTGCTGGTCCCGGCGGTGATGGCGTGGTTCGGCGAGGCCAACTGGTGGTTCCCGCGGCGCTCGCGCGCCCCGGCCGCCCGCGAACTGGTGGGGAGCGCGCGATGACCCGGCGGACCCTGGTGCTGATCGCGCTCGGCGCCTTCGTCACGACCCTGGACAACACCATCGTCGCGGCCGGCGCGCCCTCGATCGCCCGCGATCTCGGGCTCGACCTCGGGACGCTGCAGTGGGTCGCCCTCGGCTACATGCTCCCGTTCGCCGGCCTGCTCCTGGTGGCGGGCACCCTGATCGACCGCTGGGGCCGGCGCCCGGCGCTGCTGGCCGGGCTGCTCGCGTTCGGGATCGGCGCGGCCGCCGGCGGGCTCGCCGGGGCGACGAGCCTGCTCGTCGCCGCCCGGGTGCTGCAGGGCGCGGCGGCCGCGTTCCTGGTGCCCGGCCTGCTCAGCCTGCTGCGGTCGAACCTCGACGCGCGGGGCCGGACGCTCGGCGCCGCCGTGTGGACCGCGTGCCTGGCCGCCGCGCTGGCGCTGGGCCCGGCGCTCGGCGGGCTGCTGAGCGAATACCTCGGCTGGGCCTGGATCTTCTTCGTCAACCTCCCGTTCGTGGCGGCGATGCTCGTGCTGCTGCCGGGGACGGTGCCGGCCGGCCGCGAACCGCCTGGACCGCGTCCGGCGATCGGGGCGATGACCGTCGTGACGGCCAGCCTGGTCCTGCTCACCGCGGCGCTCGTCGAACTCGGTGAGAACCCTCGGGCCGGGGTCGCGCTGCTCGCCGCGGGCCTCGCGCTCGGCGCCGGGTTCGTGCTCCGGGAGCGCCGGGCGCGTGACCGGCTGGTGCCGGCGGACCTGACCGGCAACCGGGTGTTCGCCGGCTCGCTCGCCGTGCAGGTGCTGTGGGGCCTGGGGATCTCGGGCATCGTCTTCTTCACGCCGTTGCTGCACCAGGAGTTCCTCGGTCTCGACCCGGTCCGGGCGGGGTTGCCGCTGGCCCTGGTCGCGGTCGCCGTGGTGGCCGCGACGCCGCCCGTGCCGTGGGCGGTCGCCCGGTTCGGTCCACATCGGACGGTCGGCGCCGGGCTCGCCGTGGTCGCCGGCGGCCTGCTCGCGCTCGCCGCCGTGAACCACCTCCCGGCGATCGGCCCGCGGGTGCCCGGGCTGGTGCTG
Source organism: Amycolatopsis camponoti (assembly GCF_902497555.1). NCBI lineage: Bacteria > Bacillati > Actinomycetota > Actinomycetes > Pseudonocardiales > Pseudonocardiaceae > Amycolatopsis > Amycolatopsis camponoti. The sequence goes on from NZ_CABVGP010000001.1 coordinate 3,340,638, forward strand.
ATCGGGGCCGGTTCGGCGTTCACGACGCCGTTGACGTCGCACGCGCTGGACGTCGTGGCCGAACGGCGGTCCGGCACGGCGTCCGGGCTGCTCACGGCGTCGCGCGAGCTGTCGAGCGCACTGGGGGTGGCGCTGATCGGCGCGGTCCTGACGGCGGTCCGGGCGATCCGGCTCGACGCGGGCGCGCCGGCGGGAGTGGCGCTGGCCACGGGGTACACCGCCGGCCTCCTCACCGCGGCCGGGTTGACGCTCGCCGGCGCGCTGCTGGCCGTGCGCGTGGTGGGCGGCCCGTCCGCCGCGACCTCGTCGCCGCGTGACAAACGCGCGGTGCCGTAATCCGTGTGCCGGTGAGTATCGGAATTCCCTTGATTGACAACCGTCCCGGAGCAGCTATTCACTGCGCCGGTAAACGCTATCTGCGAGGAGCCATGGAAACCATTTCCCAGCCGGTTCCCGTCACCGGGGAAACCATCGACGACCGTGCGTCCTTCGCGACCCTCCTGGGCCGGTGGGCCCGGGTGCTCGGCGACGAGGCCGCCGTGACCCACCTGGACCACCGCGCCGGCGGGGACGGCCGGGCGGTCACGCTCACCTGGCGCGAGCTCGACGAGCGGGTCAGCGCGGTCGCCGCGCGGCTGAGCGGGATCGCGGTCGCGGGGGACCGGGCGGCGGTGCTCGCCGGGCAGTCCGTGGACTACGTCGTCGCGTTCCTCGGCGCGATCCGCGCGGGGCTGGTCGCCGTGCCGCTGTTCGCTCCCGGCCTGCCCGGGCACGCGGGCCGGCTGGTCGCGACGCTCGCCGACTGCGCCCCCCGCGTCGTGCTCACGACGACCGGCGACCTCGACGCGGTGCACGCCTTTCTCGCCGGTGCGGCCGCACCGGCCGTGGTCGCCGTCGACGCGCTGACGCCGGCCGAACCGCGGGACTGGCTTTCGCCGGATCCGGACGCGGTGGCGTACCTGCAGTACACGTCGGGTTCCACGCGCTCGCCCGCCGGGGTCGTGCTGACCCACCGCAACGTCCTGGCCAACGCCCGCCAGGCGTGCACCGCCTACGGTGTGGAGAGCCGGACGACCTCGACGGTCAGCTGGCTTCCGCTCTTCCACGACATGGGCCTGATCCTCGGCATCGGCGCGCCGATGGTCGGCGGCATGGCGTCGGTGCTGATGGATCCGCTGGCGTTCCTCGAGCGGCCGTCGCGGTGGCTGCGCGCGCTGTCGGCCAGCCCGGGTGCGATCAGCGCGGCGCCCAACTTCGCCTACGCCTACTGCGCATCGCGGGTGTCCGACGCCGAGAAGAGCTACCTGGACCTGAGCCGGGTCGTCTCGCTGATCAACGGCAGCGAACCGGTGCTGCCGGCCACGATCGCGAAGTTCGAGGCCGCCTTCGCCGAATGCGGGCTGCGGCCGGAGGTCCACCGGTCGTCCTACGGCCTGGCCGAGGCCACCGTGCTCGTTTCCGTGTCCGACGCCGGAAAACCGGCCCGGCAGGTCACGTTCGACCGCGACCGGCTCGCCGCCGGGACCGCGGTGCCGGCCGCGTCCGGGTCGACCCTCGTTTCGTGCGGCCGCCCGGCCGGGCAGCGCGTGCGGATCGCCGATCCCGGCACCGGCGAAGCTCTCGAGCCCGGCGAGGTCGGCGAGATCCGGGTCAGCGGCCCGAACGTCGGTCGCGGCTACTGGGGCCGGGACTCGTCGGCGACCTTCGGCCTGCCGCCGCTCGACCCGGAGACCGGCGAGGGCTGGCTGGCGACCGGGGACCTCGGCGTGGTGTTCGAGGGCGAGCTGTTCGTCACCGGCCGGCTGAAGGACCTGGTCGTCGTCGACGGCCGCAACCACTACCCGCAGGACGTCGAGCAGACGGTGGAGGAGCACCCGGCCGTCCGGCCGCACTCGGCCGCCGTCTTCGCGATCGGCACCGACGGCGGGGAAGCCGCGGTCGTCGCGCTGGAACGCGCCAAGAACTCCGACGCCGACGTCGCCGAGGTGACGGCCGCGGTGCGGTCGGCGGTGTCGGCCGGGCACGGCCTGCGCCTGCACGACGTCGTCGTCCTGGCGCCCGGGGAGGTGCCCCGGACGTCCAGTGGCAAGATCAGCCGGGCGCACAGCCGGGCGTCCTACCTGGACGGTGCGCTGGCCGGGCGGCGGCTCGGATGACCACGACGGACGCGGTGCGCGCGTGGCTGCTCGCCCGGCTCGGCCCGGTCGACCCCGACCGGCCGCTGAACGAGACGGGACTGTCCTCACGGGACGCGACGGCCCTCGCGGCCGACCTCGGGCAGTTCGTCGGCCGGCCCCTGGACGTGACGCTCGTCTGGCAGTACCCGACGATCTCCGCGCTGGCCGCCCATCTGTCCACAGGGGAATCATCGCCGGTCGCGCTGCTCCCGGACGCCGTCGACGAGCCGATCGCGGTCGTCGGCCTCGGCTGCCGGCTGCCGGGCGGGATCGACTCGCCGGAGGCGTTCTGGCGGTTCCTCGAGGCCGGGGGTGACGGCATCGGCGACGTCCCCGAAGGTCGCTGGGAGACGTTCGCGCCGGCGTCGGACCTCGCCGGGTTGCCGCTGCGGGGCGGGTTCCTCGACGACGTCGCCGGGTTCGACGCGGAGTTCTTCGGCATCACCCCGCGCGAGGCCTCGGCGATGGACCCGCAGCAGCGGCTCCTGCTGGAGGTCGCGTGGGCGGCACTGGAGCACGCCGGGATCCCGCCGTCCGGGTTGCGCGGCAGCCGGACCGGTGTCTTCGTCGGGCTGTCGGCCACCGAGTACAGCTCGCTGACGATGACCGACGTCGGCGGCGTCGACGTCTGGTCGGGCACGGGCGCCGCCGCGAGCATCGCCGCCAACCGGCTGTCGTACCTGCTGGACCTGCGCGGACCGAGTCTCACGCTCGACACGGCGTGCTCGTCGTCGCTGGTCGCGGTGCACCAGGCGGTGCAGAGCTTGCGGTCCGGGGAGAGCGAGCTGGCGCTGGCCGCCGGGGTGAACGTGTTGCTGTCGCCCGGCATCACCGCGGGCTTCCACCGCGCCGGGGTGCTGGCCGCGGACGGGCACTGCAAGCCGTTCGACGCGGGCGCCGACGGCATCGCGCGCGGCGAGGGCTGCGGGGTGGTCGTGCTGAAGCCGCTGCGGGCGGCGCGCCGGGCGGGTGACCGGGTGCTGGCGGTCCTGCGCGGCAGCGCGGTGAACTCGGACGGCCGGTCCAACGGCATGACGGCACCCAACCCGCTGGCGCAGGCCGATCTGCTGCGTTCGGCCTACGCGGCGGCCGGCGTCGATCCGTCCTCTGTGGACTACGTCGAGGCGCACGGGACGGGTACGCCGCTGGGTGATCCGCTGGAGGCGGGAGCCTTGTCGGCGGTGCTCGGGCGCGAGGCCGGTCGTCCGCTGCTGCTGGGGTCGGTGAAGAGCAACCTGGGCCACCTCGAAGGAGCGGCGGGCATCGCGGGGCTGCTCAAGGTGGTGCTGGCGATGACGCACCGGCGGCTGCCGCCGAGCCTGCACTTCCGGGAACCGAATCCGCACATCGACTTCACCGGGCTGCGGGTGGTGACGTCGGGCACGGATTGGCCCCGCTACTCGGGGACGGCGCGCGCCGGGGTGTCGGCGTTCGGCTTCGGCGGGACCAACGCGCACGTCGTGGTCGAGGAGTGGCCGGCGGCGTCGTTCCCGGTGCGGGTGGACGGGGTCGAAGGGCCATCGGTGTTCGCCCTGTCGGCCCGGTCGGCGGAGGTGGTGCGGGCGCGGGCGGCTGAGCTGGCGGAGTGGGTCGAGAGGTCGTCGGTGCCGCTGGCGGCGGTGGCGTCGACGCTCGCCCATCGGCGCGAGCACCTGCCGGTCCGTGGCGCGGTGGTGGGGGAGAGCCGTGAGGAGGTGGTGGCGGGGTTGCGGGAGCTGGCCGCGGGCGGCGGTCTGTATGGGCAGGGGTCGGTGGGTGGTCTGCCGCGGCTTGTCGTGAGTGAGAAACAGTGTTCTAACCCTGTTTCTCACTCACGACCGGCCACGGGAGAGCCCGAGGTGGTCTTCGTCTTCTCCGGCTACGGCTCCCAGTGGTCCGGCATGGGACGTCGGTTCCTGGGCTCCGAACCCGCCTTCCGCGCCGAGGTCGAGGCGCTCGATCCCGCCTTCCGCGCCGAAACCGGCGCCTCCCTCCGGGACCTTCTCGAGCGCGAACCCGGCGACCTCGCCACCACCCAGCTCGCCCTCTTCGGCATGCAGCTCGCCTTGGCCGCGCTCTGGCGCGCCCACGGCGTCACGCCGGCCGCGGTCCTCGGCCACTCCATGGGCGAGGTCGCCGCGGCCGTCGTCGCCGGGGCGCTCGACGTCCGCGATGGCCTGCGCGTCATGGCCACCCGGGCGCGGCTGCTCGCCGAACTCGACCGCAGCGGTGAAGGCGCCATGGCCGTCGTCGAACTGTCGCCCGCCGAGCTGGCGGACTTCCCCGAAGTCACCGTCGCCGTCTACGCGTCGCCCACCCAGTGCACCGTGAGCGGCGCCGCGGACCAGGTCGATGCCCTCGTCGAGCACGCCGAACGCGAAGGACGGCTCGCCCGGCGGCTCGCCGTCGGCGGAGCCGGGCACTCCGCCGCCGTCGACGCCGTGCTCGACCGCTTCCGCGGCGAGATCGGGACCATCCGGCCCGGGAAGCCGGAAATACCCTGCTACACCACGGTTCTCGACGATCCCCGGGAGACTCCGGCCTTCGACGTCGGCTACTGGGCCGCGAACCTGCGCCGTCCGGTGCGGTTCAGCCAAGCGCTGACCGCCGCCGCGGACGACGGGCACACCGTCTTCGTCGAAGTGTCCCCGCATCCCGTCGCCCTCGCCGCCGTCGAACAGACCACCGGCGAACACGCCCTGCCCTCCGCGAGCCGCCGGATCGACGAACGGGCCGCGTTCCTCACCAGCCTCGCCCGGCTGCACGTCCGCGGCCACCGCGGTGCCCTGGACGCCCGGCCCCGCACCGCGCCGGTCGACCTGCCGGGTCCCGTCTGGCGCCACGAGCGGTTCTGGCCGAAGCGCCGGACCCACGCCCACGGCGGGCACCCGCTGCTGGGTGTCCACATCGAACACCCGGACGGCCACCTCTGGCGCGGCGACGTCGGCACCGAGGCACTGCCCTGGCTCGCCGACCACACCGTGCGGGGGACTCCGGTGTTCCCCGCCACCGGCTTCCTCGAACTGGCGCTGGCCGCCGCGCGCACCGGGCGGATCCGCGACCTCGAGCTCCGCGAAGTCCTGACCCTCGGCGAGCACACCGAGGTGACGACCAGCCTCACCGGCACCGAGTTCGGCGTCCACGCGAAATCCGCGAACGGCGAGTGGGTCCGCCACGCGACCGCGAGGATCGACAGCGACGGCACTCCGGTGACCCCTCTGGGCGAGGTCACCGGCGAACCGCTCGACCTGTACCGCGTCCTGGCCGACCTGGGCCAGGACTACGGCCCGGCCTTCCGCGGCCTGCGTCGCGTCACCGCCGCCGGCGGGCGGGCCTCAGCGTCGATCGCCCTGCCCGACGCCGATCACCCCGCCTACCTGCTGCACCCCGCCCTCGCCGACGCCTGCCTGCACGCGCTCGCCGCGGCCGTCGGCGACGCGGACGCCCTCTACCTGCCGCTCACGATCGGCGAGGTGGTGCTCGCCGGCGAACCGCGGCGCGGCGTGCGCGTGGACGCCGCGCTCACGTCGAAGGACCCCTCCGGTGACGGCCTGCTCGGCAGCGTCCAGCTGGTCGACGCCGACGACGTCGTCCTGGTGGAGTTCCGCGACGTCTACTGCCGCCGGTTCCGCGACGCGGCCCTGGACCGGCTGCTGTTCGAGGCCACCTGGCAGCCGGTGGACCTGCCCGGCTCGCCGGAACGAGCGGAGCACTGGATCGTGCTGTCCGAAGTGGACGACGACCTCGGCACCGCCCGGCTCGGTGACCGGGCCGCGCTCACCGGCCTTCTCCGCGAAGGCGACGTGACGGCGGTCGTCGTCCTGCTCGGCGGCGAGGACACGCCGGATCCGGGGCGGGCCGCGGCCCGCGTCGGCACCCTTTCGGAGGTCGTCGCCGAGCTGGCCGAACTGCCGGCGCCGCCGAGGTTGTGGCTGGTCACCGCCGGGGCGCAGAGCGTCGAACCCGGCGAGCGCGGCGACCCCGACCTGGCCGCGCTGCGCGGGCTCGTCCGCGTCCTGGCCTTCGAGCACCCCGAACTGCGGGTGAGCGTCCTCGACTTCGACGCCGGCCCGGACCCGGCCCGCCTGTGGGTCGGCCAGCTGCGCGACGAGGTCCGCGCGGACGGGCCGGACGACGAGGTGGCCTGGCGCGAAGGCGTCCGGCACGTGCGGCGGCTGGGCCGGCCCGAGCCGGCTGACGCGGTGCGCGAGCCGGTCCGTGACGGCGCCTACGTCATCACCGGCGGGCTCGGCGGCCTCGGCCTGGTCGCGGCGAAGTGGCTGGCCGACCGCGGTGCGACGCGCGTGGTGCTGAACAGCCGCCGCGCCGCCCCCGCGCCGGACCTGGGGATCGACGTCCGCGTCGTGCCCGGCGACATCGCCGGGCCCGGCACGGCCGAGGCGCTGGTCGCGGCGGCCGTCGACGGGGGTGTGCCGCTTCGCGGGGTGCTGCACGCCGCCGGAGTCCTGGCCGACGGCGCCGCGATCAGCCTGGACACCGGCGCGCTCGACACCGTCTGGCGGCCGAAGGCGCAGGGCGCCTGGCGGCTGCACGAGGCGACCGCCGGGAACGACCTCGACTGGTGGCTCGTGTACTCGTCGGCGGCCGCGCTGTTCGGCTCGCCCGGCCAGGCCGCCTACGCCACGGCGAACGCGTGGGCCGACGCCCTCGTCGCGTGGCGCCGGGCCCAGGGTCTCCCGGCGGCGACGATCGGGTGGGGCGTCTGGGGCGAGGTGGGCGCCGCGGCCGGGTCGCGCAACCCGGTGCTCGAACCGCTCGGCACCGGGGAAGCGCTGTCGGCCCTGGACGTCGTCCTCGCGCGCGACCGGGCGGCCACCGGAGTCGCCCGCGTCGACGCCGAAACGGTGCTGGAGCTGTTCCCGCGGCTGGCCGACCGGCCGTTCTTCGGACTGTTCACGCCGCGGACCGGACCGTCCACCTGGGACGGACTGGACACGGTGCGGACCCGATCACCCGAGATCGCGAGAAAAGCGATAGCCGACCACCTGGCCGGGATCATCGCGGGACTGCTGGGCTACGCCGAGGTCGAACGGGACGTGCCGCTCACCCGGCTCGGCCTCGACTCGCTGTCGGCGATGCGCGCGCGGGGCGCGGTGGAACGCGACTTCGGCCTGCCCCTGCCGATCCCGCTGCTCCTGCGCGGCGCCAGCCTCGCCGAGCTGGCGGGCCACCTCGCCGAGCAGGCCGGCTTCTGGACGGCGAAAGCCGAAGCGGTGACGGCCGGGCCGCGCGATCCGGCCGAACGGTGGGTCGCCCGGCACTGGCGGGCCGAGCTGGGCGGCCCGGAACCCGGCGTCCACGACGACTTCTTCGCCGTGGGCGGCGACCCCGGGCACGCGAGGCGGCTGCGAGCGGTGTTCGCGGAGCAGCTGGGTGCCGTGCCCGCCGTGGAACGGCTGTTCGCGACACCGACCGTCGCCGCGATCGCCGATCTGCTGCGCGCGGAACTGGAAGGTCACGGCGGTGGCCCGGTGCGGCTGCTGCGCGACGGCGTCGGCGAGCCGGTGTTCCTGTTCCACCCGGCCGGCGGCCCGACGAGCGTGTACCGCGAGCTGGTCCGGCTGCTGCCGGAAGGCCAGCCGGTGTACGGGTTCGAGCGGATCGACGACGAGGACACGGTCGAGGCCAAGGCCGCCTGCTACGTCGAGCTGATCCGCGAGATCCAGCCGCAGGGGCCGTACCGCCTGGGCGGCTGGTCGTTCGGCGGCTGCCTGGCGTACGAGACGGCGCGGCGGTTGGACGGGCCGGTCGACCTCGTGTTCCTGATCGACACGATCCTGCCGCTGCCGGCGCCCGGGAAGCCGGCCGACCTGCTGCTGGACCGCTTCGACCGGTTCGCCGAGCACGTGTCGCGGACGTACGGCGTCCCGTTCGCGATCCCGCGCGACACGCTGGCCGGGCTCGACGAGCACGCGCAGATCCGGTGGGTGATGGACAGTCTCGCCGAGACGGTCCCCGACCTCGGCGCCGGCGTCCTGCGGCACCAGTACGAGTCCTATGTGGACGCCCGGGTGGCCGAGCGGTACGCCCCGGAGCGGTACGACGGGCGAGTGCTGCTGCTGCGCGCCCGGGATCCGCACCCCCTGACGACCACATTGGACCCCCGCTACCTGCGCACGGACGACACCCTGGGCTGGGACGAGTACTGCCCCGGCCTCGAAGTCGCCCGCGTCCCGGGCGACCACGTCTCGATGATCGACCCGCCGCACGTGACCGCGCTGGCCGCCGAGCTGGCGGCTCGACTGGGAGTGGGGGTGCGGTGATGGACGACCTCACGCCGACGACGGCGTTCCGGATCGCCGACCTCGAGGCGCGCCAGGACGAAGCCGTCCGGATCGCCGAGAAGCGGGCCGTCGACCGGCAGCACGCCAAGGGCAAGCTCACCGCCCGGGAACGGATCGGGCTGCTGCTCGACCCCGGTTCGTTCGTCGAGCTCGACCAGCTCGCGCGGCACCGGTGCGGCGAGTTCGGGATGGACGCCAACCGGCCCTACGGCGACGGCGTCGTCACCGGGCACGGGACCGTCGACGGACGGCAGATCTGCGTCTTCTCGCAGGACTTCACCGTCTTCGGCGGCAGCATGGGCGAGGTCTCCGGCGAGAAGGTCCTCAAGGTGATGGACCTGGCCATGTCGCTCGGCTGCCCGGTCGTCGGGATCAACGACTCCGGCGGCGCGCGCATCCAGGAGGGCGTCGTCTCGCTGGCCTACTACGCCGAACTCGGCCGGCGCAACGCCCACGCGTCCGGGGTGATCCCGCAGATCTCGATGATCATGGGCCCGTGCGCCGGCGGCGCCGTCTACGCGCCGGCGATCACCGACTTCACCGTGATGGTCGACGAAACCTCGCACATGTTCGTCACCGGCCCGGACGTCGTGCACGCCGTCACCGGCGAGCGGGTCACCGCGCAGGAACTCGGCGGCGCGGCCGTGCAGAGCGAGGTCGCCGGCAACGCCCACCACCGGGCCGCCGACGAGCAGGACGCCATCGAGTGGGTGCAGACGCTGCTCGCGTACCTGCCCTCGAACAACCTCGACCCCGCCCCGGAGTACGCCGACGACACCAGCCCCGTCGTCACCCCGGCCGATCTGGAGCTCGACCGGCTCGTGCCCGACTCGCCGAACCAGACCTACGACATGGCCGAGCTGATCTTCCGGCTCGTCGACGACGGCGACTTCACCGAGGTGCACAGCGCGTTCGCCGCCAACATGATCTGCGCGTTCGGGCGAGTGCAGGGCCGCACGGTCGGCATCGTGGCCAACCAGCCGCGCCACCAGGCCGGCGTCCTCGACATCGACGCGTCGGAGAAGGCCGCGCGGTTCGTGCGCTTCTGCGACGCCTTCTCGATCCCGCTGGTGACCCTGGCCGACGTCCCCGGCTACCTGCCGGGCAGCGACCAGGAGCGCGGCGGCATCATCCGCCGCGGCGCCAAGCTGATCTACGCCTACTCCGAGGCCACCGTGCCGAAGGTGACCGTGGTCGTCCGCAAGGCCTACGGCGGTGGCTACGCGGTGATGGGCTCCAAGCACCTCGGCGCCGACGTGTGCCTGGCCTGGCCGACCGCGGAGATCGCGGTGATGGGCGCGGAGGGCGCGGTGCAGGTGCTCTACCGGCGTGAGCTGGCCGAGCTGCCGCCGGAGCGGCGGGCCGCGGCGCGCCGGCGGCTCACCGAGGAGTACCGCAAGCGCCACACCGGCCCGTACCTGGCCGCCGAACGCGGCTACGTCGACGAGGTCGTGACGCCGTCGCAGACCCGGCTGCAGGTCGCGCGCGCCCTGCGGACGCTGCGGACCAAGCGCCAGACCCTGCCGGCCAAGAAGCACGGAAACATCCCCCTGTGAAGGAGACTCCGATGAGAGCCACCCTGCTGATGCTGGCCGTCGTGGTCCTGCTGGCCAGTGGCGTGACCGCCGCCCAGGCGAGCCCGGTCGTGGCCGACGACGGCGCCAAAGTCGTCCAGGAGACCTGGCTCGACGCCCGGACCGTCGACCTGAAGATCGACTCCCCGGCGCTGGGCACCACCGGGATGGTCCGGCTGATCGTGCCGTCCGGCTGGGCGTCGCAGCCGACGCGGACGTGGCCGGTGCTGTTCCTGCTGCACGGCTGCTGCGAGCCGGTCGACTACCGGTCGTGGGACCAGTTCACCGACGTGAAGGCGTTCACCGCGAACAAGGACGCGCTCGTCGTGATGCCGACGGACGGCCCGGCCGGGATGTACACGAAGTGGTGGAACTTCGGGCTGTCGAGCAAGCCCGACTGGGACACGTTCCACACCGCGGAGGTCCGCCAGATCGTCGAACGCGGGTACCACGGCGGGACGCGCCGGGCGATCGCCGGGCTGTCGATCGGGGGCTACGGCGCGTTCGCGTACGCCTTCCAGCACAAGGGGATGTTCGCCGCGGCCGCGTCCTACAGCGGCGTGCCGAACACGCTCTACCCGGGGATCCCGGTCTGGATCATCGGCATCCTGGCCCGCGCCGGGATCTTCAACTACCTGAACCTCTGGGGCGACTCCTTCGGGATGCAGCCGATCTGGTCGTCGCACAACCCGTACGACCACGTCCAGGACCTGCGCGGGATGGCGCTCTACCTCTCCTGCGGCAACGGGCAGACCGGGCCGCTCGACCCGCCCGGGCAGTCCGACATCCTGGAACCGTCGGCGTTGCTCTCGTCCCGCAGCTTCACCGACAAGCTGCAGCAGGCGGGCATCCCGGCGACCGTCGACTACTACGGGCCGGGCACGCACAGCTGGCCGTACTGGCAGCGGGCCCTGCACAACTCGTGGCCGGTGCTGGCCGGCGCGCTCGGCCTCCCCGCCTGAGCCTTCCTTTGAATGATAGAGCTTTTCCCCCGATGGAGGTTGTGGTGAAGTCTGTCCTCTTGCGACGAGTGCTGTCCGCACTCCTGGGCGTCTGCCTGGCGGCGCTGGGCGTCGTGGCGGCGAGCCCGCCCGCCGGCGCGGTGGCGGCGCCGATCCTGCCCGGCCCGTTCGACGACTCGTTCTACACGGCGCCGTCGCCGCTGCCGGCCGGGAAGCCCGGTGACGTCCTGCGCTGGCGGCCGGCGGTGCCGCTGCTGAACGCCGCCAACGCCGACGCCTGGCAGGTCATGTACCTCTCGACCAACGCCCAGGGCCGGCCGGACGCGGTCACCGGGACCGTCCTGGTGCCGAAGGGCAAGGACCCGGCCACCGCTCCGATCGTGGGGTACGCCGTCGGCACCCAGGGCCCGGCGTTCAAGTGCACGGCGTCCAAGGCGATGGAGCGGGGCACGCTCTACGACCAGCCCGCCATCAACGACTCGCTGTCCAGCGGGTACGCGGTCGCGGTGACCGACTACGAGGGCTACTCGCCGGCGACCGTGCCGACCTACATCACCGGGCAGTCCATGGGTCCCGCCGTCATCGACTCGGTGCGGGCGGCGCAGAACCTGCCGTCCGCGCGGCTGGCCAAGTCGGCGAAGGTGATCTTCCAGGGGTACTCGCAGGGCGGCGGCGGATCGATGTGGGCGGGGGAGAAGCAGCCCTCGTACGCACCCGAGCTGAACGTCGTCGGCGTCGTCGCGGGTGGCGTGCCGGCCGACCTGACCGAGGTCGCCAAGGGACTCGACGGGTACATCGGGTTCGGGTTCCTCGCGTTCGCCGCGGTCGGGCTCGACGCCGCGTACCCGGACCTGAAGCTGGATTCGTTCCTCAACGACACCGGACGGCAGCAGCTCGGTGACGCGAAGAAGAACGCCTGCGTCGCGGAACTCCTGCTGAACTACTCCTTCAAGAAGATCAGCGACTACACGACGTCGAACCCGTTGAGCACGCCGCAGTGGCAGGCGCGGCTGGCGCAGAACAAGCTGGGCGCGAACCCGCCGCGGGTGCCGGTGTTCCAGTACCACGCGAGCACCGACGAGATCGTCAACACCCCGCAGGCCGAGACCCTGCACCGGACGTACTGCGCGGCCGGCGTCCGCGAACAGTGGCAGACCTACATCTCCGACCACGCCACGGGAATCCTGGCCGGGAACGCGGACGCGCACCAGTGGATCGTCAAGCGCTTCAGCGGGGCGCAGGCGCCGTCCAACTGCTGAGGAAGCCCGTGAACGGCACATCGGGGGAAGTCCCTCGTTGTGCCGTTCACGGATCGGGGTCAGACCTTGCTCGCGGCGAACGCGGCCGCGTCGGCGGCGTTCCCGCCGTAGCTCAGGTGGGCCAGGAAGTTCGCGCCGCCGGGCTGGCAGACCGGGTCGCCGTCGGCGCAGTAGTCCTTGGTGCGGCTCTGGTACGGGCCGGTCACCTGCCGGCCGATCGCGCGGATCGGGTTGCCGAACAGCAGCACCGCCGCGATCCGCGGGGCCAGCTCGGCCGGGATGGTCGCGACGATCGGGCCGCCGACGACCGCGCCGTCGCTGCTGACGCCGAGCGAGTTGTCGACGACGTTGGCGCCCTGGGAGTAGCCGACCAGCACGAACCGCTGCTGCGGACAGGCCGCGGCCTGCGCCCGCACGTGGTTCACCAGGTCGGTGTTGCCCTTCTGCACCGACGCGGGCTCGCCGAGGTCGGCCGGGTAGTCGACGCGGTAGCCGCTGAGCGACCGCGGCCGCAGCTGGTTCTGCACCGCCTGGTAGACGGGGTCGCCGACGATGAGGCCGAGGGTGCCGGGCTCGAACGTGCCGCGGGCGACCGGCACGTCGATGTCGGTGCAGGGCGCGGCCGACGCCGCCGGTGCGGTGGCGACGGCGAATCCGACGGCGGCGAGGCCGACCGTAACGGCGGCGGAAAGCAGACGGCTCATGGCTGATCTCACCTCTGGGTGCGGAGAAAACCGGAATGTCCGCAAACGCTTTCCCGAAAAGCGGGCAAAGGCAAGAAGAGATTTGTTCAGGGAAGCGGAATTGTCCGGCCGGTGACAATCAGTCCGATGTGGACACTCAGGTGGCGCACGGCCCGGCGCCGACCCGGTCCAGCAGCGCGGGGTCGAGACCGCGCAGGGCGGCCATGACGAACCCGGTGGCCAGCTCGCCCGCCGCGATCGGGTCGACGCCGGGGGAGTGGGAGACGTGCATCGCGGCCCGGCCGACCAGGCCGACCATCATCGCGGCGAGCAGGTCCGCGCCGGGCCCCGGCGTGCGGCCGTGAGCGCGCAGGTGCTCCCGGATCCGGTCGACGACGTGCGTGGTGACGGTGTCGGCGAGGGCGCGGCGCTCGTTCGACATCTCGTCGACGGCCGAGTCGAACAGCATCCGGAAGCCGGCCGGGTGGGCGCTCGCGTAGCTGAACATGGCCATCACGGCCAGCCGGACGCGTTCTTCGAGCGGGCTCGTGTCCGCCGTTTCGTAGGCGGTGAGCACCCAGTTCCGCACCGCGGCGACCTCCCGCGTCACGGTGGCGCGGAAAAGCGCCGCTTTGTCGCCGAAATGCGCGTACAGCGTCGGCTTCGTGGAGTCGGCGCGTTCCGCGATCAGGCCCATGGTCGCCTGCGCGTAACCGCGTTCGGCGAACACCGCGCGGGCGGCGTCGAGCAGTTCGCCGTCGGTGGGCCGGGCGGCCGGGCTCCGGCGGGTGCTGGATCGATCAGGGGAACTCGGCCGGCTCATAGCGGTGTACTGTACGGTCTCGCTGCTTTACCGCTCGGTAAAGCTCACCCGCCCCCGTGGAGGGAACCTGGTGTCCGGCGACGGTGCTCGGCAGCGAATCCCGGTGACGCAAGAGGTGTTCGGGCGCACGGAACTGGCCGCGCTCATGCGGCCGGCGATACCGGCGCTGGTGGACTGGATCGTGCGGGAGGTGTGGCGCGAGGTCCCGGTGTACGCCCGGCACGGCAACGTGACCCGCCACGGCGTCGAGTGCGCGGTGGTCCTCTTCGTCGATCTGGTCGCGGATCCGCTGGCTCCCCGGGACCGGCTGTACGAGACCTGCCGCCGCCTCGGCGCGGGCGAGGCGTACGAAGGCCGCAGCCTGGACGACCTCCAGGTGGCGTACCGGGTCGGCACGCGTGCGGGCTGGCGCTGGATCATGCGCCTGGGTCGCCGGCACCGGCTGTCGTCGGCGGTGATGGCGCGCCTGGCGGAAATGCTGTTCGGGTACGCGGACGAGCTGGCGCGGATGTCGATCCGCGGGCACCGCGAGGCACAGGGGGAGCTCGACGGCACGCGCGAGGCCCTGCGGCGGCGCCTGGTGCGGCTGGTGACCGGCCCGGTGGCGGTGACGGACGCGGTCCTCGCCGAACTCGCGGCGGCGGCCGGCTGGCCGGTACCCGGCGAGGTGGCGGCCGTCGTGCTCGAGTCGGCGGTGGAGCCGTCGTGGGGTCCCGAGGTGCTGGCCGACCTCGAGTCGTCGCAGCCTTACCTGGTCGTGCCGGCCCCGGTGGACGCGAGGTTCCTCGCCGCGCTCGGCGTCCGGGTCGCGGTGGGCCCGCCGGTTTCCCCTACGGCCGCGGCGCATTCCCTGCGCTGGGCGCGGACGACGGTGCGGCTGGTGGGCGACGGTGCGCTGCCGGACGCGCCGGTGACGTGGTGCGCGGCGCACCTGACGACGTTGTGGCTGCTCTGCGACTCGCCCCTCACCGACCAGGTGGCCCGGCAGGAGCTGGCCCCGCTGACGCGGTTCCCGGACCGCACGCGCCGGCGGCTCGGCGAGACTTTGCTGTCGTGGCTGGAGAACGGCGGCAACTCGGAGAAGATCGCGGTGGACCTTTCGGTGCACCCGCAGACCGTGCGGTACCGCGTGCGTCAGCTGAAGCAGGCGTTCGGGGAACGACTGGAGGATCCGGAGGCGCGCTTCGCCATGCAGGCGGCGTTGCGCGCTTCGGCCCTGCGCTCCCGGGGCGCGTGACCGTCAGGTCGAGCGGAAGAGCAGCAAGCCGTTCACGCTCAACGTGCACGCGGCCGCCGGTCCGCCGGTGGCCACCGGGCGCGTGAGCCGGATTCCCGGCGCTCCGGCCCCCAGGGTGTGGCTGTCCGGCGTGCCCCACCCGGCCGGGTCGACCGGGTCCGGTGTGCCGGGCGCGAGCAGGGTCAGGTGGAGGGGCACGGACAAGGCCGGTTCGGTGTGGACCGTCACGGTCACGTCCTGGACGCCCGGCCGGGCGGACGGCACGGCGTCCCACGACACCGACAGCGGCCCGAATCTCGTCGGTCCGGGCCCGGGCGGGCGGATCTCCAGCCGGCCGGTGGTGACCAGGCGATCGCCGGAGTCGGCCTCTTCGGGTTCGAGGAAGTCCAGGGCGGGCTCCGGGACGCGGCCGGCGCCGAGGGCCTCGCCGAGGTCGCGGGCTTCGGCGAGCAGCCCGAGAGCGAGGTCCGACACCTCCGACGCCGCGTCGAGCAGCTCGTCCGCCAGCTCGTCGACCCGCTCCTCGCGCCGCGACCGGAAGCCCGCCCGGCCGGACTTCGCGAGCCGCTCCCGGGCGCGCTCGTAGACCCCGGGGCCGACCAGCGGCATCGTGGCGAGCAGCGCTTCGAGCGCGGATCTGCCGAGCAGCCGCCACGCGATCAGCCCCGTCTCCGTCCGGCCCAAGGCGATGGCGCACAGCACCAGGTACCGCTCGGCCACCGCGATCTGCAGCGGGGACCGGGCCGAGGCGCTCGCGTCCCGGAACAGGTCGCGCGCGCGGACCAGCTCGTCGGCCCGCACGCGCGGGTCGACGGTCGCGCCGGCGTCGAGCAGGGTGCGCTGCCCGGCGCCGATCGCGGCCGCATACCGCTGCTCCAACACCTCGTCGAGGCGGCTCTCGATCCCGGTGAGCTTCTCGGCGAGCCGGTCCTCGCTCGCCGAGAGCGCGCCGACCAGCTCGGCGGACAGGCTGCCGAGCTCCTGGTTGCCGGTGAGGGCGCCGATCAGGCCGGAAATTCCGTACTTCGCGGCGATCATCGTGATCGCGGTCAGCGGCTCCACCCGGCACAGCCTAAGGACCCCGGCGGACGTTGTCCCCGGAGCCGTCAGCTCAGCCCTTGACCAGCGCGGTGACGGCTTCGGTCAGCGACGTCGTCGGGCGGCCGATGAGGCGGCTCAGGTCGCCGGACGTCGAGGCCAGCTCGCCTTCGGCGATGCCGCGGTCGGCGTCGACCAGCATGGCCGCGACCGGTTCGGGCAGGCCCGCGCCGACGAGGAGCTGCCGGTGCTGCTCGGCCGGCAGGTCCTGGTAGGTGACCGGGGTGCCCGACACGGCCGTGATGGTCGCGGCGAGGTCGGCGTAGCCGAACGGCTCGTCGCCGGCCAGCTCGTACACGCGGCCCTCGTGGCCTTCGCCGGTCAGGACCTCGACAGCGGCCGCCGCGAAGTCGGCCCGCGGGACCGCGCCCAGCTTGCCGTCGCCGGCGCTGCCCGCGAAGGACCCGGACGCGAGCGCCTGGGCGATCGTCTGCGCGTAGTTCTCGGTGTACCAGCCGTTGCGCAGGAAGGTGAACGGCAGGCCCGAGGCGCGGATGGCTTCCTCGGTGGCCTTGTGGTCCGGGGCGACGAACAGCTTCGTCGTGTCGGCGGCCAGGACGCTCGTGTAGGCGAGGTGGCCGGCCCCGGCCTCGCGCGCGGCCGCGATGACGGCTTCGTGCTGGGCCAGCCGCTGCCCCGGCGTGCTGCTGGAGATCAGCAGCACCTTGTCGGCGCCCGCGAACGCAGCGGCGAGGCTCGCCGGGTCGTCGTAGTCGGCGCGGCGAACCTGCACGCCACGCGTGGCGAACTCGGCGGCCTTCGCCGGATCGCGCACGGCCGCGACGATCTCGGCGGGCGCGACCTTCTCCAGGAGGCCTTCCACGACCAGGCGGCCGAGCTGGCCGGTGGCACCGGTGACCACGATCATCTGCTGCTCCTCGCTCTCGATGTGCTTACCCTCAGACTGTACTAACTTTTCGAAAGTGCAAACTCTTGGTGAGCTTCCTCACCTGGGTCTTCGTCGCCGGCGAGGTACCGTTGAGGGCATGAGCGAGGCGCCGGAATGGCTGGACGAGCACGGGCAGGTGCTGTTCGACGTGTTCGCCCAGGCGTGCACGTCCCGGGCGACGCTCGAGCACATCACCGGCCGGTGGGGGATCCTGGCGATGGCCGCCCTCCACGACGGCACGCTCCGCTTCAACGCGTTGCGCCGCAGGGTGTCGGGCGTGAGCGAGAAGATGCTCGCCCAGACCCTGCAGGCCCTCGAGCGCGACGGCTTCGTGCACCGCGAGGCCCAGCCGACGATCCCGCCGAAGGTGGAGTACAGCTTGACCCCGCGCGGCCGCCGCACGGCGGCACTGCTGCTGGCACTGATCGAGGACGTCGAGGGGCAGATGCCCGAGGTGATGGCGGCCAACGCGGAGTACGACGCCGCGAAGCGCGATTCGTAATGCGTTCCAGGGTGTGTATCGAAGTCGGCGTCGATGTCCGGCTTGGACTGCTGGGGCGTGGTCGTGAGTGAGAAACAGTGTTCTAACCCTGTTTCTCACTCACGACCGTCGGGGACTCGAGAGCCGGGCCGCGGTTGCCGAACGGTTCTGACCGACTTCGATACAGGCCCTGGTCGGTCCGGGGCTCATCGATCCCGGCCGGGCGCGCCTTGCCCAAAGTTGGAACGTGTTCTAGTTTTGGACACGTGACGACCGATCTCGGCCTGACGGGCACCGTGGTGCTGGTGACCGGCGGCGTTCGCGGCGTGGGCCGCGGCATCGCCGACGTCTTCCTCGCCCAGGGCGCCCACGTCGTGGTCTGCGCGCGCCACGAAGCACCGACGGACGCCGAGTTCCACGTCTGTGATGTCCGGGACGAGACGCAGGTCGAAACCTTGGTCCAGCGGATCGTCGCCGACCACGGCCGCCTCGACGTCGTCGTCAACAACGCCGGCGGTGCCCCCCACTCTCCGGCCGCCACCGCCTCGCCCCGGCTGCACGACAAGATCGTCCAGCTGAACCTGCTCGCGCCACTGCTGGTCTCGCAGCACGCCAACGCCGTGATGCAGCGCCAGGACACCGGCGGCTCCATCGTGATGATCTCCAGTGTCAGCGGCACCCGCGCGTCGCCCGGGACCGCCGCCTACGGGGCCGCCAAGGCCGGGCTCGACAACCTCACCGCCAGCCTCGCCGTCGAGTGGGCGCCCAAGGTGCGGGTCAACGCCCTGGACGTCGGCATGGTGCGCACCGAGCAGGCCCACCTGCACTACGGCAGCGAGGCCGCCATCGAAGCCGTCGGCAAGACCGTGCCGCTCGGGCGGCTCGCCGAGCCCAGGGAGGTCGGCGCCTGCGCCGCTTTCCTCGCCTCCGGCCTCGCTTCCTACGTCTCCGGCGCCACCCTGCGCGTCCACGGCGGGGGTGAGGTCCCGGCGTTCCTCGCCGCGGCCGACGTCAACCACCAGGAGGATTCGTGAGCAGGTTGTGCCAGGACCGGGTGGTCGTGGTGACCGGCGCCGGCCGCGGCATCGGGCGCGCCCACGCGCTCGCCTTCGCCGCCGAGGGCGCGCCGGTGGTGGTGAACGACGTCGACGCGGACGCCACCGCCGCGGTCGTCGCCGAGATCGAGGCGCTGGGCGGGCAAGCGGTGGCGAACACCTCCGACGTCGCCGACTGGGCGGGGGCGAAGACCCTCATCGATACCGCGCTGGCGCACTTCGGCCGCTTGGACGTGCTGGTCAACAACGCGGGATTCGTCCGCGACCGGATGCTGGTCAACCTCGGCGAGGACGAGTGGGACGCGGTCGTCCGCGTGCACCTCAAAGGCCACTTCGCCCCGCTGAGGCACGCCGCCGAGCACTGGCGGGCCGAGGCGAAAGCCGGGCACACCCCGAGCGCGCGGGTGATCAACACCAGTTCGGGCGCCGGGTTGCTGGGCAGTGTCGGCCAGGGCAACTACTCGGCCGCGAAGGCGGGTATCGCCGGACTGACCGTCGTGGCGGCGGCCGAGCTGGCGCGCTACGGGGTGACGGTGAACGCGATCGCGCCGGCCGCGCGGACCCGGATGACGGAGGCGGTGTTCGCGTCGATGGCGCGTCCGGACGACGGGTTCGACGCGATGGCGCCGGAGAACGTCTCGCCGCTGGTGGTCTGGCTGGGCAGCGAGGAGTCCGCGCACGTCACCGGCCGCGTCTTCGAAGTCGAGGGCGGCAAGGTGTCGCTCGCCCAGGCGTGGCGCCACGGCCCGGTCGTGGACAAGGGCGGCCGCTGGGACCCGGCCGAACTCGGCCCGGTGGTGAAGGACCTGCTCGAGCGCGCGCCCGAGCCCGAACCGGTCTACGGAGCGAGCTGATGGGCATCCTCACCAAGCGCGACGGCCACGTCGAGGTCGTCACGGTCGACTTCCCGCCGGTCAACGCGCTGCCCGTGCGCGGCTGGTTCGACCTCGCGGACGCGCTGAAGAAGGCCGGCGAAGACCCGGACGTCCACGTCGTCGTGCTCCGCGCGGAAGGCCGGGGCTTCAACGCCGGCGTCGACATCAAGGAGATCCAGCGCAGCGCCGGGTACGACGCGCTCGTCGGGGCGAACAAAGGCTGTTACGCGGCGTTCGGCGCGGTCTACGACTGCGCGGTGCCGGTCGTCGCGGCGGTGCACGGCTTCTGCCTCGGCGGCGGCATCGGGCTGGCCGGCAACGCCGACGTCGTCATCGCCTCCGACGACGCCACCTTCGGCGTCCCGGAGGTCGAACGCGGCGCCCTCGGTGCGGCGACCCACCTGGCCCGGCTGGTTCCGCAGCACCTCATGCGCACCCTCTACTTCACAGCGCGCACCATCACTGCCGCCGAGCTGCACACCCACGGCTCGGTCTACCAGGTCGTGCCGCGCGCGGAGCTGGACGACGCCGCGCTGGCCATCGCCCGCGACATCGCGAAGAAGGACCCGCGGGTGATCCGGGCCGCGAAAGAGGCCCTGAACGGCATCGACACCCAGCAGGTGCACCGCAGCTACCGGTTCGAGCAGGGCTTCACCTTCGAGCTCAACCTGCTCGGCGCGTCCGACGAAGCCCGCGAGGAGTTCTTGAATGGCCGATAAGCGCACGACCGCCGACGAGGTCGCGGCGGAGCTGCGGGACGGCATGACGATCGGCATCGGCGGCTGGGGCTCCCGGCGCAAGCCGATGGCGCTGGTCCGCGCGATCCTCCGCACGTCCGTCAAGG
Source organism: Amycolatopsis camponoti (assembly GCF_902497555.1). Taxonomy (NCBI): domain Bacteria; kingdom Bacillati; phylum Actinomycetota; class Actinomycetes; order Pseudonocardiales; family Pseudonocardiaceae; genus Amycolatopsis; species Amycolatopsis camponoti. The sequence goes on from NZ_CABVGP010000001.1 coordinate 3,360,879, forward strand.
ACCTGACCGTGGTCTCCTACGGTGGCCCCGACGTCGGCCTGCTCTGCGCGGCCGGCAAGGTGAAACGCGTCGTGTTCGGGTTCGTCACGCTCGACTCGATCCCGTTCGACCCGTGGTTCGGCCGCGCCCGCGAGACCGGCGCGATCGCCGTCACCGAGTACGACGAGGGCATGTTCGGCGCGGCGCTTTCGGCCGCGGCGCAACGGCTTCCGTTCCTCCCGATGCGCGCGGGGCTCGGCTCGGAGGTGATGCGCGCGAACCCGGACCTGCGCACCGTGCGCTCGCCGTACGCCGACGGCGAGGAGCTGGTCGCGGTGCCGGCGCGGCACCTCGACGTCGCGCTCGTGCACCTCAACCGCGCCGACGCCCGCGGCAACGCCCAGTACCTCGGCCCGGACCCCTACTTCGACGACCTGTTCTGCCTGGCCGCGGAAAAGCGGTTCGTGTCGGTGGAGAAGGTCGTCGACACGCCCGAGCTGATGGCGGGCGGGCCGGTGCAGTCGCTGCTGCTCAACCGGGGCGCGGTCGACGGCGTCGTCGAGGCGCCGCGCGGCGCGCACTTCACCACGGCCGTGCCGGACTACGGCCGGGACGAGCGCTTCCAGCGTCACTACGCCGCCTGTGCCAAGGATCCCGGCGCGTGGCCGGGATTCGTGGACCGGTTCCTCTCCGGCGACGAACGCACCTATCTGTCCGAAGTGGACAAGTTCGAGGCGGAGGCGGCATGAGCGCGACCCGGGCCGAGATCGCGGTGGTGGCGATGGCCGAGGTGTTCCGCGGCGACGGCGAGATCGTCGTCAGCCCGATGGGCCTGCTGCCACAGCTCGGCGCGAAGCTCGCGCGGCTGACGTTCGAACCCGATCTGCTGATGTCCGACGGCGAGGCCTACCTGGTCACCACGGACGGCGTCGTCGAGGGATGGCAGCCGTTCCGGAAGATGCTCGACACGATCGTGCCGCACGGCCGCCGGCACGTCGTCATGGGCGCCAACCAGATCGACCGGTACGGCAACCAGAACATCTCCGCCATCGGCGACCACGCGCGGCCGAAGAAGCAGCTCCTGGGCGTGCGGGGCGCGCCGGGCAACACCGTCAACCACCGCACCAGCTACTGGGTGCCGCGGCACAGCGCCCGAGTTTTCGTGGACACCGTGGACGTCGTTTCGGGCGTGGGCTACGACAACGCGGCCAAGGCGGGCCCGTCGGCGGAGAAGTTCCACGACGTGTACCGCGTGGTCACGAACCTCGGCGTCTTCGACTTCGGTGGTCCCGAGCACGCGATGCGGGCGGTGTCGCTGCACCCCGGCGTCACCGCCGACGAGGTCGCGGCGGCGACCACGTTCGAGATCGACTTCGGCGGCGCCGGGACCAGCCGCGAGCCGACCGACGACGAGCTGCGGCTCATCCGCGAGGTCGTGGACCCGAAGAGCTTGCGCGACAAGGAAGTCCCGGCGTGAAGACGGCGCTGACCCGGCTCGTCGGCGTCGAGCACCCGGTCGTGCAGACCGGGATGGGCTGGGTCGCCGGCCCGCGGCTCGTCTCGGCGACCGCCGAGGCGGGCGCGCTCGGCATCCTCGCGTCGGCCACGATGACCTTCGGCGAGCTGGAAGCGGCGATCGCCGAAGTCAAGAAGCGCACGGAGAAGCCGTTCGGGGTCAACCTCCGCGCCGACGCGGCCGACGCCGGTGACCGCGTCGACCTGCTGATCCGCGAGGGCGTCAAGGTGGCGTCGTTCGCGCTCGCGCCGCGCAAGGAGATGATCGCCAAGCTGCGGGACCACGGGATCGTCGTCATCCCGTCGATCGGCGCCGCGCGGCACGCCGAGAAGGTCGCCGCGTGGGGCGCCGACGCCGTCATCGTCCAGGGCGGTGAGGGCGGCGGGCACACCGGGGGAGTGGCCACCACGCTGCTGCTGCCGTCGGTGCTGGACGTCGTCGACATCCCGGTCGTCGCCGCCGGCGGGTTCTTCGACGGCCGCGGCCTGGCGGCGGCGCTGGCCTACGGCGCGGCCGGGGTGGCGATGGGCACCCGGTTCCTGCTGAGCAAGGAGAGCACGGTCCCCGACGACGTCAAGCGCGTGTACCTCGAGCAGGGTCTCACCGGGACGGTCGTCACCCGGCGCGTCGACGGGATGCCGCACCGGGTCCTGCGCACCGATCTCGTCGAGAAGCTCGAACGCACCGGGCGCCTGCGCGGCCTCGCGCAGGCCGCGCGGAACGCCCTGCGCTTCCGGAATATCACCGGACTGTCCCCGGTTGCCATGGTCAAAGAAGGCCTTGCGATGAAGCACGGCAACGATCTGACCTGGAGTCAGCTGGTCATGGCGGCCAACACCCCGATGCTGTTGCGGGCGGGGCTGGTCGAAGGCCGGACGGACGCCGGAGTGCTAGCGTCGGGACAGGTGGTGGGCATGATCCACGACTTGCCCACGGTGGCCGGGATCGTCGAGGGCACAGTGGCCGAGGCAGGTGAGATTCTCCACCGTCTTGGCCGGCAAACGGGAGGATGAGTGAGCGTGGCGCTCAAGGTCGGTTATAAGGCGTCGGCGGAGCAGTTCGGGCCGCGGGACCTGGTCGAGTACGCGGTGCGTGCCGAAGAGGTCGGCCTCGACTCGGTCTGGGTGTCGGACCACTTCCTGCCGTGGCGGCACGAGGGTGGCCACGCGCCGTGGGCGCTGGCCTGGATGCCGGCGGTGGCCGAGCGGACGAAGCGGGTGCAGATCGGCACGAGCGTGCTGACCCCGACGTTCCGGTACAACCCGGCCGTGATCGCGCAGGCGTTCGCGACGATGTCGCTGCTGTCGAACGGCCGCGTGATCCTCGGCGTGGGGTCGGGCGAGGCGCTGAACGAGATCGCCGTTTCGGGGCGCGAGTGGCCGGAGTTCAAGGAGCGCTTCGCGCGGCTGCGTGAGTCGATCAAGCTGATCCGCGAGCTGTGGACCAGCGACAACGTGAACTTCAAGGGCGACTACTACGAGCTGGTCGACGCGAAGATCTACGACCGCCCGGAGCAGCCGGTGCCGGTGTACATCGCCGCGGGCGGCCCGGTGGTGGCCAAGTACGCGGGCCGCGCGGGCGACGGGTTCATCTGCACGTCCGGCAAGGGCATGGACCTCTACACCGAGAAGCTGATGCCCGCGGTCCAGGAAGGCGCCGAGGCGGCCGGGAAGTCGCTCGAGGACGTCGACCGGACGATCGAGATCAAGCTGTCGTACGACCGCGACCACGAGAAGGCGCTGGAGAACACGCGGTTCTGGGCGCCGCTGTCGCTGTCGGCGGAGCAGAAGCACAGCGTGACCTCGGCCGAGGAGATGGAACGGCTGGCCGACGAGCTGCCGATCGAGCAGGTCGCCAAGCGCTGGATCGTGGCGTCGGACCCGGACGAGGCCGTGGCGCAGATCAAGCCGTACCTGGACGCGGGGTTGAACCACCTGGTCTTCCACGGCCCGGGCCACGACCAGGAGCGCTTCCTGAGCCAGTTCTCCGAGGACGTGCTGCCGAAGCTGCGCGCCCTCGGCTGAGCATCGGCGCAAGTGGTCGTGAGTGAGAAACAGCGTTAGAACACTGTTTCTCACTCACGACAGGCGTTCGATGATGGTGACGTTGGCGGTGCCGCCGCCTTCGCACATCGTCTGCAACCCGTAACGCCCCTCGCGGCGCTCCAGCTCGTGCAGGAGCGTCGCGAGGAGCTTCGTCCCGGTCGCCCCGATGGGGTGGCCGAGGGCGATGCCTCCGCCGTTGACGTTCACCCGCGAGGGGTCCGCGCCCGTTTCGTCCAGCCACGCCAGCACCACGCTCGCGAACGCCTCGTTGACCTCGAACAGGTCGATGTCCTCGATCGCGAGCCCGGTCTTCCGGAGCGCGTGGGACGTCGCCGGGATCGGGCCGGTCAGCATCCACACCGGGTCCGCCGCGCGGACCGACAAGTGGTGGATGCGGGCCCGTGGCGTCAGGTTGTGCTCCTTCACGAACGCCTCCGACGCCACCAGCGCCGCACTCGCGCCGTCGGAGATCTGGCTGGCCACCGCCGCCGTCAGACGGGACTCCGGGGCGAGCGGCTTCAGGCCGCGCATCCGCTCCAACGACGTGTCCCGGCGTGGCCCTTCGTCCTGCTCGAAGCCGTCGACCGGCGCGATTTCCGCGTCGAACCTCCCGGAGTCGATGGCGGAGAGGGCCCGCTGGTGGCTGCGGAACGCGTACTCCTCCATCGCTTCCCGGCTGATGTCCCAGTGCGAAGCGATCATGTCGGCGCTGCGGAACTGCGACACATCGACACTGCCGTAGCGCTCCTGCCAGCCCTTCGAGCCGGAAAACGGATCGTCGAAGCCGTACTCGCGCCCGGCGAGCATCGCCGCGCTGATCGGGATGCGGCTCATGTTCTGCACACCGCCGGCCAGCACCAGGTCCTGCGTCCCCGACATGACCGCCTGCGCGGCGAAGTGGACAGCCTGCTGGCTCGACCCGCACTGCCGGTCGATCGTCACCCCGGGCACGTGGTCCGGGAACCCGGCGGCCAGCCACGCCGTCCGCGCGATGTTGCCCGACTGCGGGCCCAGGGTGTCCGTGCAGCCGAGGATGACGTCGTCGACGAGGTCCGGGTCGACGCCCGCGCGCTCGACGACCGCGCGGATGACGTGCGCGCCGAGGTCGGCGGAGTGCCACCCGGACAGCGCGCCGCCGCGCCGGCCGACCGGGGTGCGGACCGCGTCGAGGAGGAAGGCTTCGGGCACGGGAGCTCCTAGGGGTGCTGGCTGGAGACGGAGACGACTTCGCCGGTGAGGTAGCTCGCGTAGTCGCTGGCGAGGAAGACCATGACGTTGGCCACCTCCCACGGCTCGGCGGCGCGGCCGAACGCCTCGCGTCGGGTGAGGTCTTCGAGGAGTTCGTCGCTGGTCACCTTGGCCAGGAAGGGATGCATGGCCAGGCTCGGGGCGACGGCGTTGATCCGGACGCCGTGGCCGGCCGCGTCCAGCGCCGAACACCGGGTCAGCGCCATGACGCCGGCCTTGGCGGCGGCGTAGTGCGCCTGCCCGGCTTGGGCGCGCCAGCCGATGACCGACGCGTTGTTGACGATCGCCCCGCCGCCGCCCTGGGCGACGAACTGCCGCAGCGCCGCGCGCGTGCACCGGAAAGTCCCGGTGAGCGTGATGTCCAGAACGCGGGACCACTCGTCGTCGGCCATGTCCAGCACGGACTTCGTGCCGCCCAGCCCGGCGTTGTTCACCATGACGTCGAGGCGTCCGAAGTGGCCGACCGCGCTGTCGATGAGGGCCTGGACCTGCTCTTCCTTCGTGACGTCGCAGGGAATCGCGTGCACCTTGCCGAGTTCGGCCAGCTCGGCCGCCTTCTCACCGAGCCGTCGTTCGTGCCAATCCGAGATGACGACGCTCGCGCCCTCTTCCAGGCAGCGGCGAGCCACGGCCGAGCCGATACCGGTGCCGGCCGCGGCGGTGACCACGACGACCTTCCCGGACAGCAGGTCGTGGCCGGTCGGGTACTGGGGGATCACGGGCGTGCCTCCCTCGGCAGGCCGAGCACGCGCTCGGCGATGATGTTCCGCTCGATCTCGTCCGACCCGCCGTAGATGGTGTCGGCGCGGGTGAACAGGTAGAGCCGCTGGGCGTCGTCCAGCTCGGCGCCGTCCGCGGTCAGGGACCGGGCGCCGCGGGCGCGCATCGCCAGCTCACCGAGCCCGCGGTGCCACTGCGCCCACAGCAGCTTCCCGACGGCGACCTCCGGCCCGGCCGGGCGGCCGAGCGTCCGCAGCGCGTGCGCGCGCAGGACCCGCAGGCCGATCCGGGCGCGGGTGAGGTCGGTGCGCAGCAGCGGGTCGTCGTAGGTGCCGAGCCGCTTCGCTTCGGCGACGATGTCGTCGAGTTCGCGGCGGAAGCCGATCTGCTGGCCGAGCGTCGAGACGCCGCGTTCGAAGCCGAGGGTGGCCATCGCGATCCGCCAGCCCTCGCCGGGCTCGCCGACGACCAGCTCGGCCGACGTGCGGGCGTCGTCGAAGAAGACTTCGTTGAACTCAGACGTGCCGGTCAGCTGCTGGATCGGCCGCACGGTGACGCCGTCCTGGCGCAGCGGCACCAGGAGGTAGGAGAGGCCGTGGTGGCGCTGCGACCCCGGTTCGGTGCGGGCCACGACAAAGCACCAGTCGGCTACGTGGGCCAGGGACGTCCAGATCTTCTGGCCGTTGATCACCCAGTCGCCGTCGCGCCGGACAGCCGACGTCGAGACGGCGGCGAGGTCGGAGCCGGCGCCGGGCTCGGAGTAGCCCTGGCACCACAGCTCCTCGACGGCGACGATCTTCGGCAGGAACCGTTTCCGCTGTTCGGGCGAGCCGAAGGCGATGAGGGTCGGGCCGAGCAGCTGCTCGCCGATGTGGTTGACGCGCGCGGGCGCGCCGGACGCCGCGTACTCCTCGTGGAAGGCGACCTGCTCGTCGAGGGACAAGCCGCGCCCGCCGTGCTCGACCGGCCAGCCGACGCACGTCCAGCCCGCGGCGGCCAGGTGGCGTTCCCAGGCCAGGCGCAGGTCGAACGCCTCGTGCTCGCGTCCCGGCCCGCCGAGACCGCGCACCGCGGCGAACTCGCCGGTCAGGTTGTCCGCGAGCCAGCCCGCGACCTCGCGGCGGAATCGCGTCGGTTCCACGCACGCCTCCTTGCTGCCGGGCCGGTCCGGCACCTAGGCTAATGAGAACACGTTCTAGTTTGCCGGTCCAGAGGAGGGTGTGGTGGGTCAGACCACGATCCCGGCCGTCGTCCGCGATGCCGCCGCGAAGTTCGGGTCGTCCGAGGCACTGGTCGACGGGGCGCTCCGGCTCGGTTTCGACGACCTTCTGGAACGTGTTCAGTCGGTCGCGCGGGCCTTCCTCGCCCGCGGTCTCCGGCCCGGCGACCGCGTCGCGATCATCCTCCCGAACACCCACCACTGGGTGCTCACGGCGCTGGGCGCGCTCTACGCGGGCGCGACCCTGGTGCCGGTCAACACCCGGTTCACCGCCGCCGAGACCGTGGACCTGCTGGTCCGCAGCCGGGCGAAAGCCCTGGTCGTCGCGGCCGACTTCCTCGGCACCGACCGCCACGCGGCGATCGTCGCGACCGGCGCGGACCTGCCCGGCCTCGGCACGGTCGTCCGGGTCGCCCTGGAACAGCCCCACCGGCCGGTCGGAGACGCGCTCGGCTGGGACGAGTTCCTGGATCTCGCCGAGCGCGTGCCCCTCGCGGAAGCCGAGGCGCGCGCGGACGCGGTCGAGCCGGACGACGTGAGCGACATCCTGTTCACCTCCGGCACGACCGGCCGCTCGAAGGGCGTGCTGTCGGCCCACCGGCAGGTCGTCGGCGTCGCCGCGGCCTGGGCGGAGTGCGGCCGGGTCACCGCCGGCGACCGGTACCTGGTGATCAACCCGTTCTTCCACAGCTTCGGCTACAAGGCCGGGATCGTCGTCGGCCTGCTGACCGGCGCGACCCTCGTGCCGCAGGCCGTGTTCGACGTGCGTGCCGCGCTGGACCTGATCGAGAAGGAGCGGATCTCGGTGCTGCCGGGCGCGCCGACGATCTTCCAGTCCCTGCTGCACGAGTCCGGACGCGGCGACCTGTCCTCCCTGCGGCTCGCGGTCACCGGCGCCGCCGACGTGCCGGCGTCGCTGGTCCGGCGCATGCGCTCCGAGCTGGGCTTCGACGTCGTCCTCACCGCGTACGGTCTCACCGAAGCCGTGGTCGTGACGATGTGCCGCCCGGGCGACGACGCCGAGCTGGTCGCGAAGACGTCCGGCCGCGCGACCGCCGGGTTCGAGGTCGGGATCCACGGCTCGCCGGGCGAAGTGGTCCTGCGGGGACCGAACGTGATGCTCGGTTACCTCGACGACCCCGAAGCGACCGCGAAAGCCGTCGACGAGGACGGCTGGCTGCACACCGGCGACGTCGGCGAGCTGGACGACGCGGGGAACCTCACCCTCACCGGCCGGCTCAAGGACATGTACATCTGCGGTGGCTTCAACGTCTACCCGGCCGAGGTCGAGCACGCGCTCACCGAACTGGACGGCGTCCGCGACGTCGCCGTGACCGGCGTCCCGGACGAGCGGCTCGGCGAGGTCGGCCGGGCCTTCGTCGTCGGCGCCGGCCTCACCGAAGCCGACGTGCTCGCCTTCTGCCGCGAACGGCTCGCCAACTACAAGACCCCGCGGTCCGTCGTGTTCCTCGACGCGCTGCCCCGCAACGCTTCCGGCAAGGTGCTGAAGCGGCTGCTCAGTGAGGAGACGAAATGAGCGAGGACGTCGTCCGCTACGAGCGCCGCGGGCCGGTCGCCGTGGTCACGATGAACCGGCCCGAGTACCGCAACGCCCAGAACTCGGCGATGACCTACGCCCTCGACGACGCTTTCGCGCGCGCCGTGAACGACGCCGAAGTCAAGGTGATCGTGCTGGCGGGGGCGGGCAAGCACTTCTCCGCCGGGCACGACATCGGCACCCCCGGCCGGGACGTGGACCAGACGTTCGACCGGCGTTCGGTGCTGTGGTGGGACCACACCGACCGGGCCGGCGGCGACCAGCGGTTCGCCCGCGAGTCCGAGGTCTACCTGGGCATGTGCCGGCGGTGGCGGGAGATCCCCAAGCCGATGATCGCGAGCGTCCAGGGTGCCTGCATCGCGGGCGGGCTGATGCTCGCGTGGGTCTGCGACCTGATCGTGGCCTCCGACGACGCGTTCTTCGCCGACCCGGTGGTACGCATGGGCATTCCGGGCGTCGAGTACTTCGCGCACCCGTGGGTGCTCGGGCCTCGCGCGGCGAAGGAAGTCCTGTTCACCGGCGAGCGCTTCACCGTCCAGCAGGCCAAGGAATGGGGGATGATCACCCGGATCGTCCCGCGTGCGGAGCTGGAACAGCACACCCTCGAACTCGCGGAGAAGATCGGCGAGATGCCCCAGTTCGGCCTTGCCCTGGCGAAGAAAGCCGTCAACCAGGCCGAAGACCTGATGGGCCTGCGGTCCGGAATGGACTCCGTGTTCGGGCTCCACCACCTGGCGCACGCCCACAACGCGGAGACGTCCGAAGACTCGCTCGGCGGGCAGTCCGCGCGGTCCATGCGCGACGCGAACAAGGGGTCCTGATGGACCTCGACATCGACGAGGTGTCGGAGACCTTCCGGGCCGAGGCGCGCGAATGGCTGGCTTCGCATGTGCGGACGCTGCCGTCGATGGACACCGCCGAAGGGTTCGAGGCGCACCGTGAGTGGGAGGCCGAACTCGCGGAAGCGCGGTGGTCGGTCGTTTCGTGGCCACGCGAGTACCACGGCCGGGACGCGTCGATGCTGCAGTGGCTGCTGTTCGAGGAGGAGTACTACGCCTCCGGTGCGCCTGGCCGGGTGAGCCAGAACGGCATCTTCATGCTCGGGCCGACGCTGTTCGCCCACGGCACGCAGGAGCAGCGTGACCGGGTCTTGCCCGCGATGGCGACGGGCGAGCAGGTGTGGGCGCAGGCGTGGTCGGAACCCGAGGCGGGCAGCGACATCGCGGCGTTGCGCAGCACGGCGGCGCGGACCGACGGCGGCTGGCTGCTGTCCGGGCAGAAGACGTGGAGTTCGCGGGCGTCCTTCGCCGACCGCGCGTTCGGGCTGTTCCGGACCGACCCGGAAGCGCAACGCCACCACGGGCTGACGTACTTCATGGCCGACCTGCGCGCCGAGGGCGTGACGGTCCGGCCGATCCCGCAGCTGGACGGCGAACCCGGCTTCGCGGAGATCTTCTTCGACGACGTCTTCGTGCCCGACGAAGACGTGATCGGCGAGGTCGGGCAGGGCTGGCGCGTCGCGATGACGACCGCCAACAACGAACGTGGACTGTCTCTGCGCAGCCCCGGCCGGTTCCTCGCCGCGGCCGCCCGCCTCGTGGACCTGTGGCGTTCGCAGGACTCGCCACTGTCCACCCGGGACCGGGTCGCCGAAGCCTGGATCGGTGCCCGCGCCTACCAGCTCTACACCTACGGCACGGTGAGCCGCCTCGCCGACGGCGGTGAGCTGGGCCCGGAGTCCAGCGTGAACAAGCTGTTCTGGTCGCACCTGGACGTCGACCTCCACGAGACGGCCCTGGACGTGCTCGGCCCGGCCGCCGAGACGAACCGGGACTGGGTGGACGGCTACCTGTTCTCCCTCGCCGGGCCGATCTACGGCGGTACCGACCAGATCCAGCGCAACACGATCGCCGAACGGCTGCTGAAACTGCCGAGGGAGCCGCGCCGATGAAGTTCCAGCTGTCGCCGGAGCAGCGCCAGTTCTCCGCGTCGTTGCACGACCTGCTGGGCGGCGCGGACACCGCCGCGGTCGCCCGGGCGTGGGCCGCGGGTTCGCCCGAGCGCGGCCTGAAACTGCTGCGCGCCCTCGCCGACCTCGGTGTCCCCGCGTTGCTCGTCGGCGAAGGCCACGGCGGGCTCGGCGGCACCAGGGTCGACCTGGTCGTCGCCTTCGAAGCACTCGGCTACCACGCGGTGCCCGGCCCGCTGGTCGAGACGGCCGCCGTGGCCCCCGCGGTGCTGACCGGCGACCGGCTGGCCGCGCTCGCCGGCGGCGACCTCCTGGCCACGGTCGTCGCGCCGCCCGAAGTGCCGCTCGCCCTGGACGCGGACGTCGCCGGGGTGGTGCTCGACCTCGACGAAGGGGAGGTCTCCGACGTCGGGATCGACCTCGTGCGGTCGGTCGACCCGGCCCGGCGGCTGTTCCGGATCACCGGGACCACCCGGACCACGGCGGCCGATCCGGCGGCGTTCGACCTGGGTGTCCTGGCCGTCTCCGCCCAGCTGCTCGGGGCGGGCCAGTGGCTCCTCGACGCCTCGGTCGCCTACGCCAAGCAGCGCAGCCAGTACGGCCGCGCCATCGGCGAGTACCAGGCGGTCAAGCACCTGCTGGCCGACGTCGTGACGCAGCTCGAACTCGCCCGGCCGCTGCTCTACGGCGCGGCCGTCGCCGGCGAGACGTTCACCCGGGACGTCTCGGCGGCGAAGGTCATGGCCGGCGACGCCGCGTACCTCGCCGCGCGCACGGCCCTGCAGGTGCACGGCGCCATCGGCTACACCGCCGAACACGACCTCGGCCTGCGGCTGACGAAGGTGCGGGCCCTGGCCGGCGCCTGGGGAACCGGGGCGTTCCACCGTGAGCGCGTCCTGGCCGGTCTGCGATGACCGATCCGCTGGAGACCGAGGAAGCCCAGGCGCTGCGGGACGCCGTGCGCTCGCTGCTGACCCGCCGGTCGGGGCCGGAGGCGGTGCGGGCGGCGATGGAGTCGCCGCTCGGGTACGACGACAAGCTCTGGTCGACGCTGTGTGAGCAGATCGGCGTCGCCGCCCTCACGATCCCCGAGCACTACGGCGGCGCGGGCGCCGGCTTGGCCGAGGCGTGCGTGGTCCTGGCGGAGCTCGGCGCCGCGCTCACGCCCGCCCCGATGCTCGGCTCCGCTGTGCTGTGCGGAGAAGCGTTGCTGCGCGGCGGAAACGACGAGGCCTGCGAACGGCTGCTGCCGGGCATCGCCGCGGGCACGACCCTCGCGGCGCTGGCCTGGTCCGACGAAGCCTGGTCACCGGGCTTGACCGCGTCGGACACCGGCCTCGACGGCCGGGCCCACTACGTCCTCGACGGCGACCTCGCCGACGTCCTCCTGGCCGTGGCCAGGACGGACGACGGCCTCGGCTTGTTCGAAGTCCCGCTGGACGGCGTCCGCCGCGAGCGCGTCACCACACTGGACCCGACCCGCCGGCTGGCGGTGGTGGAGTGCGCGTCGACCCCGGCGCGGCGCCTCGACGTCACCGGCTTCGACCTGCGGAAACTGCGCGACACGGCGGTGGTCGCCGTCGCCGCCGAACAGGTCGGCGCGGCGGCCCGCGCGCTGGAGCTGACGGTGGAGTACACGAAGCAACGCAAGCAGTTCGGCCGGCCGATCGGGTCGTTCCAGGCGCTGAAGCACCGGATGGCCGACGTGCACGTCCACGTCGAAGCGGCCCGCTCGGCGCTGTACGCGGCCCTAGTGGACGGCGACGCCGAAGCCGTGACGACCGCGAAAGTCGTTTGCGGCGAAGCGTTTTCCCATGCGGCGGCGGAGATGATCCAGCTGCACGGCGGCATCGCGATCACCTGGGAGCACGACGCCCACCTGTACTTCAAGCGCGCCCACGGGACCGCCCTCCTGTTCGGCGACCCCGCGAGCGCGCTGTCGTCCTAGACCAGGTGATGCCGCTCCTGCAGCCCGTAGACCGGCGTCGGGATGCCCTCCGCGCGAGCCTTCAGCTGCAGGGCCAGGTAGAGCGAGTAGTGCCGTGACTGGTGCAGGTTGCCGCCGTGGAACCAGAGCCCGTCCTGCTGGGTGGGCTTCCACATGTTCCGCTGCTCGCCCTCCCACGGGCCGGGGTCCTTCGTCGTGTCCGAGCCCAGGCCCCACACCTTGCCGACCTTGTCCGCGACCTCCTGGCTGATCAGGTCCGCCGCCCAGCCGTTCATCGAGCCGTACCCGGTCGCGTAGACGACGAGGTCGGCCTCCAGCTCGGTGCCGTCGTCGAGCCGCACGGACGTCTCGGTCAGCTCGGTGACCTGACCGTGGGCGAGCTTGACGTCGCCGTTCGCCACCAGGTCCGCCGCGCCGACGTCGATGTAGTAGCCCGAGCCGCGGCGCAGGTACTTCATGAAGAGGCCGGAGTCGTCGTCACCCCAGTCGTGCCGGAAGCCCGCGCCTTCGAGCCGGTCGTAGAACTCCTGGTCGCGCTCCTTGATCGCCGCGTACACCGGCTGCTGGAAGGTGTGCATGATCCGGTAGGGGAGCGACGCGAACGTCAGGTCCGCCTTCTGCGTCGTCATCCCGGCGGCCAGCGCGCGTTCCGAGTAGAGGTCGCCGAGCCCGAGGTCCATCAGGGAGTCCGACCTGACGATGTGCGTCGAGCTGCGCTGGATCATGGTGACGTCGGCGCCGGCTTCCCACAGCGCGCCGCAGATGTCGAACGCCGAGTTGTTGGAGCCGACGATCACGGCTTTCTTGCCGCGGTAGGCGTCCGGGCCGGGGTGCTGCGAGCTGTGGTGCTGCTCGCCGCGAAAGAGATCCTGTCCCGGCAACGAAGGAACGTTCGGCTTGCCCGACATGCCGGTCGCCAATACCAGCTGCTTCGGCTTGAGGACGACTTCTTCGCCGTCGCGGTCCAGGACGACCGTCCATTCCTTCGCTTCATCGTCGTAGGAGGCGCTCTTGCAGGTCGTCGACGACCAGTAGTTCACCTCCATGACCTTCGTGTACATCTCGAGCCAGTCGGCGATCTTGTCCTTCGGCGCGAACACCGGCCAGGTGCGCGGGAAGTCGAGGTAGGGCAGGTGGTCGTACCAGACGGGGTCGTGCAGGCACAGCGACTTGTACCGGCCGCGCCACTGGTCGCCGGGCCGCGCGTACCGGTCGACGACGACGTGGTCCACGCCGAGCTGGCGCAGCCGGGCCCCGAGCGCGATCCCGCCCTGCCCGCCGCCGATGACGACGACGTACGGCTGCCGCGTCGTGCCCAGTTCGTCCGCTTCCGCCTGCCGTGCTTCGGACCACGTGACGCGTTCGCGGTTGACGCCGTGCTCCGCGCCCTTCGGCCGGGTCGTGCCGAGCGGCTCCTCGTGGCCCTTCAGCTCGTAGAGCGTCGTGAGGAACGTGAACGCGCCTTCGTCGTTGAGCCGCAGGTGTCCGCGGCCGCGGCCGGCCGCCGTCTCGAACCCGATCCACGCCTCGACGATCCCGTTCGCTTCGGTCGGCTCCTCGCTGGCGTGGAAGCCGTGGGCATCGGCGGTGTCCATGGTGCCCAGGAGGAGATCCTTGACGCCGTCACGGTTTTCGACGGTCTTGAGGTTCCAGGTGAAGGCGATGAGGTCGCGCCAGAACGACGTCGTGGCGAACAGGGCCGCGGCCCGGTCGGCGTCCCGGGCCGCGAGCGCGGCCTCGAAGCCGGCGAGCCAGTCTTCGACGCGCTGCCGGGCACCGACGGCCGCGGCCGGTTCGAGGGTCTGGGTCATGAGCGGACCTCCCGTCGGGCACCGTCTTCGTCGGCGGCGCGTTCAGAGCAGCCAACCCCGGCGGGCCGGGTCCGCGAAAGGGTTGCCCTAGGGTTGCATCAGCACGACTTCGACGCCGGGTGCGATCCGGTACGGCCGGGCGAGCAGCAGGCCGCCGACCAGCTTGCGCAGCCGCGACAGCTCCGCGCGGACGGTCACCAGGTGCGTGCGGTCGCCGTAGAGCGTCTCCGACAGCTGCGCCGCCGACACCCCGGCCGGGCCGGCGGTCGCGATCAGCCGCAGCAGGTCCGCCTGCCGCCGGCCCAGCGGGTGCGTCCACCGGGCCGAGCCTTCGACGGTGGCGCGCGGCGGGTCGAGTTCGAGGGTGAGCCGCAGGGTTTCGCGGCGGCTCGGCCGCAGCAGCCACCCGCCGGGCACCGGCTCGGGCTCGCACGCGCCGACCCCGCGGACCGCGACGGGGACGCCGTGCCGGGGTGCGGCGACGCGGTCGATCCCGGAGACGCCGCGCTGGGCGGCGACCCAGCCGTGGTCGTCGACGACGAGGCCGGTGGTGCTCAACAGGGGGCCGGACAGCCGGCGCAACGCCTCGAGCCGGATCTCGTGCCGCTGGCGCAGGACGGCCTCGGCCAGCCGTACCGACGTCCCGACCAGGGCGACGGTCATCGGGTGGACGGTCTCGGCCGGGCCGCTGACGTCGACGATCCCCAGCAGCTCGCCGGTCCGCGGGTCGTGCACCGGGTAGGCGGTGCAGGCCCACGAGTGGTGGGAGCGCACGAAGTGCTCGGCGGCGAACATCTGCACCGGGGCGGCCTCGGCCAGCGCCGTCCCGATCGCGTTGCTGCCGATGGCGGGCTCCGACCAGGTGGCACCCTCGGTGAAGCCGAGCGAGTCGGCGCGGTGGCGCACCCCGCGCGCGCCTTCGCGCCAGAGGACGACGCCGTCGGCGTCGGTGACGACCATCAGGTGGTGCGCGTCTTCGGCCACCGACGTCAGCGCGCCCCGGAGTTCGGGGAGGACTTCGCGGAGCCGGGAGCCGGTCCGCCGCCGTTCGACCTCGGCGGCGCCGACCGGATCGGGCGCGGGCGGGCGATCGGGATCGACACCCTGCGCGGCGACCCGCCGCCACGAGCGTTCGACCAGCCGCCGCGGAGCGGTCCGGGGTGCCCGCCCGGCCAGGACGGCATCGTGGATACCGGCGAGCAGCCGGGCGTGCCCGGCGACATCGGTGCCGGGCCGGACCGCGCAGACATCGTCGTCCACCGCCACCTCCTGGGCCGGCTTCACGGTAACCCGGGGGAGTGGGGGCAGGGCAACCTTCACGCAACCTCGGGAGGACCTGCGTACCCGGGCGGACGACTCGCGTGCCTGGGCGGACGACACGCGTGCCCAGGCGGACGACACGGCGGCCGATCCCGCCTGCGGGTCAGCCGGTGAGGCGGGCCGCGGAGCCCGGTAGCTCGCGGTTCGCCTCGTCCAGGCCCGTGGCCACCCTCCGGCACGAGCCGCAGCCCGCGATGTGGTCCGCCACCACGCTCGCGCGGCGCGGGGACAGCGCTCCCCGGACCCACGCGCCCATGCGACGGCGTGGTTCGCGGCAGACCGGCTCCTCCGCATCGGGCACCTGGACCTGCAGGTACGCCTGGCGCAGCCCCTCCCGCGCCCGCATCGCCAGCGCCGACACGCTGTTCGGCGTCAAGCCCAGCAGCGGCGCGGCCTCCGTCGGCGTGTCGCCCTCGGCCTCGGTCCGCCAGAGCACCGTCCGCCACCGGCCCGGCAGCGTGCAGTACGCCGACCACACGAGCTTCTCGTTCGACCGGTGCAGGGCCAGCTCGTCGGCGCCGCTCGACGGCGTCTCGGGGACCGTTTCGCACAGGTCGACCCGGCTGCGCTGCCGGCTCCACCGCGACACCAGGTTCCGCAGCGTCACGACGAGGTAGGGCCGCAGGTCGCCGGCCGGGCCGCCACCGGCGTGGACGACGGCGAGCACCCGCACGAACGTCTCGGCCACCAGGTCGTCGCGCTCCGCGGGCTGCTTCGCCCACGCCGCCGCGGTGCGGCGCAGCGGTTCGGCGTGCCGGCGGAACAGTGCGCCGCCGGCGTCGAGGTCACCGGCGCGGAGGGCGGCGAGCAGCACCGCGTCCGGCGGCTCCTCGTCGGCGTTGCTCATCGACACTCTCCGTGGCCAGGTGGCACCCAAAGTTAGCGGTACGGCAGTGTATGCCACACGGCCCGCCGCGACACTCCACCACTAGAATCCCGCCGATGACATCGACGGACACGCCGCGACCGCCCGACGGCCGGGCCGCGCGGTGGGCCGGCCAGCGCGACCGCCGTCGCAGCGAGTTCGTCGAAGCGGGCCTGCGCGCGATCGCGCGGCACGGACCCGAGGTGTCCACCGAGCAGATCGCCGACGAAGCCGGTGTCGCCCGCACGCGGCTGTACCGCCACTTCGACGGCGCCGCCGACCTGCAGCACGCGATCGCCGTCCGGGTCGCGGAGCTGGTCACCGCGGAGTTCGCGCCGCTGTGGAACCCGAGCGGCACGCCGATGGAGCTGATCCGCGCGGCGATCGGCGCGCACACCCGCTGGCTGGCCGAGCACGGAGCTCTCTACCGCTACCTGACCAAGCACGCGCTGTCGGGCACCCGCGACGTCTTCGCCGACGGCAAGTCCGCGATCGCGCGGCAGCTGACCGTGGTGTTCGAGCACTACCTCGGACTGTTCGGAGTGGACACCCGCGTCTGCGAAGCGGTCGCCTACGGGCTGGTCGGCCTGGTGGAGTCGAGCACCTCGCGCTGGCTGGAGAATCCGCGCGGCGTCGACCGCGCCGAGCTGGCCGCGCTGCTGGCGCACTGGGTCTGGCGGATCGTCGACGACACCCTGCGCGCCGGCGGCCTCGAGCTCGACCCGCACACCGAGCTGGCGGCGGCGCACCTCGGCTGATCCGTCCACTGTGGACTCCTGGTGCGCGTTCGCGGCCCGCGCCCTACGATCGCGGCAGGCACGGGAGCGGGGGAGCGGATGGGCGTCGGCACCTGGGTGGTCACCATCGGCGTCGTGCTGGCGCTGCTCGCGGTCGACCTCGTCGTCGCCGCGCTCCGGCCGCACCGGGTCGGGTTCGGCGAGGCGGTCGCCTGGTCGGTGGGCTACATCCTGGTCGCGGTCGCCTTCGGCGTCTGGCTGACGCTGGCCCACGGCGGTGAGCTCGGCACCGAGTACTTCGCCGGCTACATCGTCGAGAAGAGCCTGTCGGTCGACAACCTGTTCGTGTTCGTGATCATCATGACGACGTTCGCCGTTCCCGAGGAGCACCAGCACAAGGTGCTCACGTTCGGGATCATCCTCGCGCTCGTGATGCGGGCGATCTTCATCCTGGTGGGCGCGACGCTCCTCTCGCTGTTCTCGTTCATGTTCCTGCTCTTCGGGCTGCTGCTGATCTACACCGGCGTGCAGCTGTTCCGGCACCGCGACGCCGACCCCGACATCGAGCACAACGTCGTGGTCCGGACGGCCCGCCGCCTGCTGCCGGTGTCCGACGCCTACGACGGCGGCCGGCTGCTCACCCGGGTCTCCGGCCGCCGGATGGTGACGCCGCTGGTGGTGGTCCTGGTCGCGATCGGCGGCGTCGACCTGCTGTTCGCCCTGGACTCGATCCCGGCGGTCTTCGGCGTCACCGACGAGCCGTACGTCGTGTTCGCCGCGAACGCGTTCGCGCTGCTCGGCCTGCGGGCCCTGTACTTCCTGGTGAAGGGCCTGCTCGACCGGCTCGTGTACCTCTCCGCCGGGCTCGCGGTCATCCTCGCGTTCATCGGGGTGAAGCTGATCCTGCACTGGGCGCACGTCGACATCGATGCCCGCGTCCCGGAGATCGCCACACCGGTGAGCCTCGCGGTGATCATCGGCGTCCTGGCCGTCGTGACGGTCGCCAGCCTGGTCAAGACCCGGCGCGACCCGGCCGCGAAGGCGCACCCGGGATCGTTGCGGGGATCGTCAGACCGCGAAGACCTGTGAGTCGTCGGCGAAGGCCTTGAACTCCAGCGCGTTGCCGGCGGGGTCGAGCAGGAACATCGTCCACTGCTCGCCGGGCTGACCCTCGAAGCGGACGTACGGCTCGATCACGAACTCGGTCCCGGCCGCCCGCAACCGCTCGGCGAGCGCCTTGAACTCGTCGACCTCGAGGATCAGGCCGAAGTGCGGAACCGGCACGTCGTGGCCGTCGACGGGGTTGTGGACGCGCTGGGGCCGTCCGGGCGCCAGGTGCGTCACGAACTGGTGGCCGTGGAAGTTCCAGTCGACCCAGGTGCCGGCGCTGCGGCCCTGGGCGAGGCCGAGGACTTCGCCGTAGAAGCGGCGGGCAGCGGCCAGGTCGTCGACCGGCATGGCGAGGTGGAAGCGGGGGATGATCATGTCTGAATGTTAACATTAGGACATGAGTGCTCAAGTGGCTCCCGCACGCCGGCGCGGGCTCGCCGACGAGGTGGCCGACCGCATCCGCGACGCGATCTTCGACGGGACGTACGCGCCGGGAAGCCAGCTGCGCGAGGTGGAGCTGGCGGAAGCGCTGGGCGTCAGCCGCGGGCCGGTGCGGGAGGCGCTGCTCAAGCTGGAGCGCGAGGGGCTCGTGCGCGGCGAATGGCACCGGGGCACCACGGTGACGTCACTGTCCGAAGTGGACGTCGCCGAGCTGGACAGCCTGCGGGCCGCGCTGGAGCAGCTCGCCGTCGGGCTGGTGATCGACCGCGCACCGGGCCTCGACGCGGTCGACGCCGCCGTGGCGAGCATGGAACGGGCGGCGGACGAGCACGAGATGGTGCGCTGCGACCTCGCGTTCCACGACGCGATCTACGCGGCCGCGGGACACCGGCGCCTGGGCGAGGCGTGGGAGGCGATCCGCTCGCAGGTCCACCTGTTCCTGCTGACCCGGATCGGCGTCGACACGGACGGCTACCTGGCGGGCATCCCGGCCGAACACCGGCAGCTCGCCGACGCCCTGCGGGCCGGCGACCGGGACGCGGCCCTGGAACTCTTCGCTACCCACCGGCAGCACGCGTTCGACATCCTCACCGGGCGGAATCCGGGGTGACGGATGGCCAACCCCGCGCGGCTCCGGCCCGACCGGCGAGCCGCGGCGCTGTTCGCGATCCGGCGCCGCCCGGTCCGGCGGTGGTGCGGCCCAGCCCGGCCAGCCCAGCGCAGCCGGAGGTGGTGCGGCCCGGCCCAGCGGCCGCCGCTCGCGGCCCGGGGCGCGGTGCGGCGACGGTGGCCGCGGAGTGGGGGAGCCGCGTCCGTGTGGAGACGGCGCGGCCGCTGGCGTTCCCGGACCAGCGGCTGGCGGCGCTGGTGCGGCCGGACGGGTATCTGGCGTGGGCTTCGGTCGGCGAGCTGGACGAGAACGACCTTCGCGAGGCGATGACGACCTGGCTCGGCCCGGCCGGGTAAGACCACCGCGGGTGGCCCGGGCGGGTGTTGACGGCACCGCCCGCCGGCGCGGATCGTGGGATCCATGGCGACACGCATGGGCGCGCGGTTCACCGGTGACCTGGCCGAACTGCGGTACGAACCGGTGGCCAAGCGCGTCCGCGCCGTCGCGGGTGGACGGACGTTCGCCGACTCGCGGCGGGCCGTGCTGGTCTGGGAACCGAAGAGGGTCGTCCCGTCCTACGCCTTCCCCCTGCCGGACCTCCGCGCGACGCTGACCCCGTCGGACGACGCGTCGGCACCGGAACACCCGGTCCAGCTCGCCGAAGGCGGCCCGCCGGTCCTCGACCCGCGGACCGCCTTCGCCGTGCACACCTGCCCGGGCGAGCCGCTGACCCTCGACAGCGACGGCGTGACGCTGCCGGGCGCGGGCTTCCGGCCCGCCGACGACGACCTGGCGCAGCACGCCGTCCTCGACTTCGCGGCCTTCGACGAGTGGCTCGAGGAGGCCGAACCGATCGTCGGCCACCCGCGGGACCCGTTCGCGCGCATCGACGTCCGGCGCAGTGACAGCCGGGTGCGGATCGAGGTGGACGGCGTCGTCGTGGCCGACTCGGCCGCGCCCCGCCTGCTGTTCGAAACCGGCATCACCACCCGCTACTACCTGCCGCGCGAAGACGTCCGGATGGACCTGCTCACGCCGTCGGACACGCGCACCACCTGCGCCTACAAGGGCCACGCGAGCTACTGGTCGGTGGGCGCGCACCGCGATCTCGCCTGGACCTACGACGAGCCGTTGTCCGACGCGCGGGACGTCGCCGGGTACATCGCCTTCCTCACCGAACGCGTGGACGTCGTCCTGGACGGCGAGCGCCTGCCGCGTCCGGTGACGCCGTGGTCATAGCAGCAGGTCGTCGACGTCCCCGATCTCCCGCACCGCGCCGGTCGATTCCAGGCGCTCCAACGGATCGGCGTCGGTGAGCGCGCCGAACGACAGGCCGGTGAGGTCGGCGATCCGGCGCACCGGGACCTGGTACGTGCGGTAGGCGCCGTAGTCGAACTCGCCCGCGACCTCCAAGCCGTGGATGAGCTCCTCCTGGCTCAGCAGGTACGCCGTCGCCGAGAGCGTGCCGTCGGCCTTGACCATCGCGACGACCTTCCAGAACTGCCGCGGCAGCTGGACGCCGCGGTACCGGTCGTCGTCCTCGGCGAGCACCGGGCCGGTCACCACGCTCACCTTCAGGTCGTGGTTGTCCGCGTTGTTCAGCACGTAGTCCTCGAGCCCGGCCCACGTGGTCTTGTTCTGGTTGAAGTCCTCGTGCTGCGGTGAGCAGTTCGTGAAGTGGAACGTGTCGTCGTTGCCGAGCTGCGCGATCGCGGCCGTCGCGCCCCACGCCGGGTCCAGGCGGCGGACCAGGTGCCCGCGGTCGAGCGGGTTGGCCCGGTAGATCTCCTCGCCGACCTGCTCGCCGGGGTCGACGCGCGGGTCGAGCGACCACCGGTCCGCCTCGCGCCGCAACGGCTGGCTGGTGCGGCCGTCGATGTTGACGGCGGTGAAGAAGGCCAGGCGCCGCACCTTGTTCAGGACGACGCTGAAGTGGTGGTAGGGCAGGACGTACCGCGGTTCGGCCGCCGCCTGCCGGTTGGTCGCGGCCAGCGCGGCGAGCGCGTCGGACAGGCCGGGCAGCGGCACGGTGTGCCCGGGCAGGAAGTCGGGGTCGTAGCCCTCGCGGTTCGAGTAGTCGGGGTCGATCCGGATGGACTCCGGCGCCGCGGGCGGTTCGGCGCGCAGCCGGATGTCGACCGGCAGCGTCAAAGTGAGCGGCTGCGCGGTGCCGTCGGGGACCGGCCGGGCTGGTGTGCCGCGCTCGGGCCGGGTGGCGAGCCGGTCGAGCAGGGCCTGCCGGTCCGGGGTGAACCGCTGCCCGCGCAGGAACTCCAGCAGCCGGCTGACACGGATCCCCTCGTTGAGGTAACCGCCGTACTCCGCGTGTCCTTCGGCCGGGACGCTGGCGTGGTGCAGCGCGACGACCTCCCACTGGTCGTTGAACACCGGCGAGCCCGAGGACCCCGGTTCGGTGTCGGTTTCGTAGTGCAGGAACTTTTCCAGGACGTCGACGATCCGGTTTTCCCGCAGCGCCACCTGCTTCTTGCCGCCGCGCGGGTGCTGGATGATGGTGACGAAGTCGCCGACGATCGCCTTGCCCTCGCTGCCGATCAGCCGGTTGAACCCGAACGGCCGCAGCTCGTCCGCGGACGCTTTCACGGCGACGAGCGCGAAGTCGAGAGTCTCGTCGGCGACGAAGAAGCGGTCCGGGTCGAGCCCGAACGCGCGCACCGGCCGGGGCAGGCCGTCGACGCCGTCCTGGTAGTCGAACTCGATGACGCTCGACCCGGCCGTCGCGGCGTCCGGCAGCACGTGGTGGTTGGTGAGCAGCAGGTCCGGGGAGATCATCGACCCGGTGCCGTAGCCGGTGAGCCGGCCGCGGCCGTCGCGGATGTTGACCCGCCCGATCGCGGCCGACGCCGTGACACCGCCTTCGAGGTAGCCCACGCCGAGGAGGTCGTCGGTGAGCACGATCCGTTCGAGGATCGCCCCGGCGTCCGCCATCGCCTTCGGGTCACCGGCCGCGATGGCCGCCGGGTTCACCGGCCGCACGTCGGGGTAGTAGCGGCCGAGCCGGTCGATCCGGGTGGCGACGCGGCTGGGCTCGTCGGCCTCGGCGATGCCGCCGGGCTTGCGCAGCAAGGCGATCTTCGCCCGCCGGGCCCCGGTCCGCTCGGCGGCGCGCGCGGCCGCGGCTCGCTCCTGTTCGGACTGTCGGTCCGTCTGCACGTCCACAATGCCTCCCCGGCGGCCGGAAACATCGCGTAAGTCGGGTTTTCCCGGAACGCGTTACAGGATTCGCGGGGTGTCGCCGGAAATTGTTTTTCAGGCCATCGTGCGTTGTTTTCGCTGTGTAGCGGGAAATCGGGAAAATAACCGCCCGTGGCTCAGGAGCGCACCGGGAGCACGATCGCCGACGCGTGGGCCGGGTCGTGGTGGACCTCCTGGTCCGCGGCGCGCAGCGTCGTCGCGGTGGCGTGGGACTCGCCGGTGCCGGGATTGCGGGCGAAGCGGGGGAACGCGCCGCTCGACACCTGGACGCGGATGCGGTGCCCGCGCCGGAACCGGTGCGCCGTCGGCCACATCCGCACGGTCACCGCGGCCAGTTCGTCGGCGCCGGTCAGGCTGGTGAGGCCGTCGCAGATGTTGACCGACCGACCGGCGGGATCGACGTCGCAGAGCCGGACGAACACGTCGGCGAACGGCAGGCTGCTGCGGAACCAGATCTCCGCGGTCACGTCGCCGATGACTTCGACGTCGTCGTCGAGCACGGCCGTGGTGTGGGTGAGGACGTCGGCGCGGGCTTCCAGGGCCGCGTTGTCGACCCGGCCGGCGTCCGGGGCCATCCGCACGCCGCCGGCCGCGGGCGTCGGGTCCGCCGGGTCGTAGCGGTAGCGGCCGGGCTCCGACTCGGTGGGCGCTTCGGTCGCCAGCGCGCCGCCGGGCTGGAGGTGGAACCGTTGGGGCGCATAGCCTTCCGGCGGCCAGGACGCGAAGTCGCGCCAGGCTTCCTCGCCCATGACGAACAGCCGGACGGGTGCGCGCTCCGGCGGCTCCTCGCCCCGGGAATGCGCGAGCCCGAACTCGACGGCCTCCCGGATGGTGAGGCCCGCGCCGGCGAGCAGGTCGGGCCGGCCGGCGTGGGTCCACGGCCCGACGGTCAGCCGGGGATGCCGTCCGGCGTCCTGCAGCGTCCGGAAGTCGCGCAGCTGACCGGGCAGGAAGATGTCGTACCAGCCGCCGATCGAGCTCACGGGCACGGTGACGTCGGCGACGCGCGGCCGGTGGTCGATCGCCGCCCAGCGAGGGTGGTTTTCGGTGTGCGCCAGGATGTCCTGGATGTAGTCCGAGCGGTGGCCGATGGCGACGACGTCGGCCTGGGCGAGCGGAAGCGTGGTCAGTGCCCGCTCCAGCTTCCTCGCCTGGCCGCGTTGCCGGAGCAGCCCGAACCGGCGCTCCTGGACGGCGACCTGGACGCCCCAGCCGAACGGCGTCTCGAGGGAAAAGCCGTCCTCTCGCAGGAACTCCAGCGTCAGACCGGACTCGGTGACGTGCGGGATCATCGCCTTGACCTGCGGTGGCAGGCGATCGGCGACCGCCCACTGGACGAAGCCGAGGTAGCTGGGGCCGAGGAGCACCATCGCGTCGCCGAACCACGGCTGCCGCACGACCCAGTCGAGCGTCGCGAGGCCGTCTTCGCGCTCCTGCCGCAGCGGGTCGAAGACGCCGCCGGAACCGTAGCCGCCGCGGGTGCTCTGGATCAGCACCTGGAAGCCGCGTTCCGCCAGCGGGCGGGCGAAGAGCGCGCCGAACGCGCCCTTGCGGCCGTAGGGACTGCGCAGCAGCGCGGTGGGCAGGCCGTCCCCGCCCGTACGCGGCGCCCACCGGTCGGCGAGCAGCTCGGCGCCATCGGGCATCGGGACCCGCAGGTCGCGCTGGACGACCAGGCGCCGGGTCGCCGGGGCGGGCAGCTTCAGCAGACGCTCGAAGAGACGGCTGATCACCGGCCGGCCTCCTTCGTGATCATCGAGGTGATGACCGAGCGGATCCGCATCAGCCGGTCGGCGAAGTCGTTCGCGTCGAGGGGATCCGGCCCGTCGACGACCCAGGCGTTGACGACGGCGCCGGCCCCGCCGGTCAGGAACGTGGCCAGGTCTTCGATCCCGCGCGGGTCGAGGACGTCGCCGAACGCGCGGCCGAGGTGCCGCCGGTTGAGCGGGAGGAACACGCCGGTCATCGCCTCGGTGAACGCGAACGCGGCGGCCCCGGTCAGCAAGGCCCGGTAGAAGCGCCGGTGCGCGGCGAAGTGCCGCGCCAGCGCGAGGAGCGACGCCCGTTCGTCGTCGGGGGCCGGGAGGTCGTCGATCAGCTCCCGGCGGACGAGGTCGAGCGCGGCTTCCAGCAGGAGCGAGTCGCGGTCGCCGAACTGCTGGTAGAGCACCTGCCGGCTGACGTCGGCCGCCTCGGCGATCTCCGAGACCGCGACGCCGGCGGAGTCCCGTTCGGACACGAGGTCGACGGCGGCCCGCATCAACGCGGCCCGCGATCGGCGCACCCGCCGGTCCTTGACGGGGGCTTCGGTCGTCCAGTCGGCCCGCATGCCCTCAATAATGGACAGATGTCAAGAAAATAGCAAGTGTTCGGTAACGGCCTCCGGCGGCTCGGTCGCGGCGGGAGTGCGAGCATGCAGCCATGTCTTCGACGATGCGGGCCTTCGTGCTCACCGGCCCCCGGCGAGGGGCCGTCCAGGAGGTCCCCGCCCCGCGCGCCGAACCGGGCGAAGTCGTCGTCGACGTCGAACGGGCCGGGGTCTGCGGCACCGACGTCGAGTTCTTCACCGGCGAGATGGCCTACCTGCACCAGGGGCACTCCGCCTACCCGATGCGGCTGGGCCACGAGTGGGCGGGCACGGTTTCCGCCGTGGGGGACGGCGTCGACGCGGCCTGGCTCGGGCGGCGCGTCATGGGCGACACGATGCTCGGCGACCGGACCTGCCGCCGCTGCCGGCGGGGCCACCAGCACACCTGCGAGAACCGCCAGGAAGTCGGGATCCGCGGCGGACGGCCCGGCGCGCTGGCCGAACGGCTCGCCGTCCCAGCGTGGTCGCTGCACGTCTTGCCCGACGAGGTCGACGCCGTGCTCGGCGCGCTCGTCGAACCAGGGGGCAACGCGTTGCGCGCGGCGCGAGCGGCCGGCGCGGGTGCGGGCGACCGGGCGCTCGTGCTCGGCCCGGGCACGATCGGGCTGCTGACGGCGATGTTCCTGCGGGCCGCGGGCGCCGAGGTACACATCATGGGTGTGGGCGAAGGCGACTTCGCGCGCGGCCTCGGCTTCGAGCACGTCTGGACCCGCGCCACCCTGCCGGACCTGCCGTTCGACGCGGTCGTGGACGCGACCGGCGCCGCGGACCTGCCCGCGCTGGCCGTGGACCTCGTCGAACCGGCCGGCCGGGTCGTCTACATCGGACTGTCCGGCCGCCCGAGCACGCTCGACACCCGCGCGCTGGTGCTGAAGGACGTGACGGCGGTCGGAGTCCTGTCGGCGTCTCCGGGCCTGGCCGACACGATCGCGGCGTACGCCGGCGCAGCGGTCGACCCACGGCCGCTGGTCGCCGCCACGGTCGGGCTCGACGAGGTGGGTGCGGTGCTGGCGGGGGTGCGGGTGCCGGGGCCGGGCCCGAAAGTTCACGTGGACCCGCGGCGTCAGCCGGCTGGCTGGGCGTGGTCGTGAGTGAGAAACAGGGTTCTAACCCTGTTTCTCACTCACGACCGTCTGGGACTCGGGAGCCGGCTCATCCCGGACCTCCTGCCGGGGCGATGCCAGAGTCGTCGGGCGGCTGCGGCCGCGCAGGGTGACGTCCTCGGTCGCGCGCCACCGGTCCGCTTCCGCCGCCGCCGCGGCCTCGACCGCCGTCCACGACGCCAGCAGGCGGCCCGGGGCGTTCTTCGCCAGCTCGGTCAGCCGGGCGGCTTCGTTGACCGGGTCGCCGATCACCGTGTACTCGAACCGGCGCGGGTCGCCGACGTTGCCCGCGACCGCGTCGCCGGTCGCGACGCCGATGCCGGCCGGGCCGTCCGGTACCTCGAGCGCCAGCCGGCGGGCGATCGCGCGGCCGGCGGCCAGCGCGCACGTCGCGTGGCCGGCGAGCGCCACCGGTGCCCCGAAGACGGCCAGCGCGGCGTCGCCGACGAACTTGTTGACCAGCCCGTGGTGCCGGTCGACCTCGTCGACCACCACCGCGAAGAACCGGTTGAGCAGGCCGACCACCTCCTCGGGCGGGCGGCTCGCGGCCAGCGCCGTCGAGCCGACCAGGTCGACGAAGAGCACCGACACCGTGCGCACCGTGCCGCCGAGCTCGGTGCTGTCCCCGGACATGCGCATGGCCTCGACGGCGACCTCGTGCCCGACGTGCCTGCCGAACAGGTCGCGCATCCGTTCCCGCTCGGCCAGCCCGGCCGTCATGTCGTTGAACCCGGCCTGCAGCAGGCCCAGCTCGGTGCCGTCGTAGACCGGGATGGCCACGTCGAAGTCGCCGGCCCGGACGCGGCCCAGCGCGTCGCGGACCGACGTGATCGGGTTGACGACCGCGCGGGCGGTGAACACGGTGACCAGCAGGCCGAAACACAGCACGACCAGGCCGAGCGCGATCACCGACACCGCGAGCTTCGTCGTCGAAACGTCGCCGCGCACCCAGGCCAGCACCGCCGTGACGACCAGGCCGGCCACCGGCACCCCGGTGCCCAGGCACCAGAACAACAGCATCCGCAGGTTGACGCCGCCGCTGAGCGGGCGCGGGGGCGCGGTCCCGTCCAGGGCGCGGGCCGCATACGGGCGCAGGGCGAACTCGCCGAAGAGGTAAGCGATCGCGCACACCACGACGCTCGCGAACGCGACGACGAGGAACACGGTCAGCGCGACGGCGGGCTGCTCGACCACGGCCAGCGCGGCGAACACCACCGTCGCCACGCCCCACAGAACCGCTTGCATGAGCGTGAGACGCAGGGGGACGCGCAGGCTGGCGACGCGTTCGGCGTCGGTCGGGTGGCGCCCTTCGGCGGCCCAGCGCAGGGTCCGCAGCGCCCCGCGGGTACCCCAGAGGGTGCCGACGACGACCGCCGCCGCGACGTAGGCGGGCACCGCGACCGCCATGACCCGCACGAGGGCGCCGGACATGCCCGGGGCGGGCATGAGCAGCGCCGCGAGCCCGACGACCACCAGCGCGCCGATGACGTTCGTGCTGATCAGGGTGGCGGTCAGCAGGCGCTGGACGCGCCGCCGCAGTACGGTGACGTCCTGGTCGAGGGGCCCGAGCAGCCCGGAGCCGAACGGCCCGGACCGGGTGGGGATGTCGCTTCGTGAATGCACCGGTTCCCGCCGTTCGACGCGATTGAGTGAACGAATGTACACCGAACCTCGGACGGTGGGCGAGCCGGTTCACGCAGGCGGGTGGTTCAAAGCGGGACGGTGACGAGTCCCCGGCCCTGATCCTGGTCGTCGAGCCGACGGGTGTGCACTGGAACGAGTATGTGTTACGGTTGGTAACAGTGAACTCGGGTAACACCTGTCGAGGAGGTCGGCGATGACCAGCATCAGCGAACGCGAAGCGGGAACTGCGGGGCTTTCGGACCGCGAGACCACCGCGCGCCGGCTGCTGGACTCGGCGGAGCAGCTCTCCTACGACCCCGTCAAGGAGGTCGACTGGGAGACGCCGCTGGACACGGGCTTCCACGGCGCGAGCCCCGAGTGGAGCACGCTCTACGGCACGTCCTACTGGGCCGAGATGACCCCGGAGCAGCAGCGTGAGCTGACCCGCCAGGAGGCGGCGTCGGTGGCCAGCACCGGCATCTGGTTCGAGATGATCCTGCAGCAGATGATCCTGCGGGACTTCTACGCGAAGGACCCGACCGACCCCGCCTTCCAGTGGGCGCTGACGGAGATCGCCGACGAATGCCGGCACTCGATCATGTTCGCCCGCGGCGCCGCGAAGCTGCGCGCGCCCGCGTACCGGCCACGCCGGTTCGTCGTCGAGGCCGGCCGGATCTTCAAGGCGACCGCGACCGGTGAAGCGGCCTACGCGGCGATCCTCGTGGCCGAAGAGGTCCTCGACGTGATGCAGCGCGACTGGATGCGCGACGAGCGCGTCGTCCCGTTCGTGCGCACCATCAACAACATCCACGTCGTCGAAGAGTCGCGCCACATGAAGTTCGCGCGCGAGGAGACCCGCCAGCGGCTCGAGGGCGCCGGCTGGGTGCGGCGGCAGGTCAACGCGCTGGTCGTCGCGATCGCGTCCTACGTCATCGTCGGCAGCATGGTCAACGGCAAGGTCTACGAGAACGCCGGGCTCGACGGCAAGCGCGGCCGGCGCGAGGCGAAGGCCAACGAGCACCACAAGTCGATGCTGCGCTCGAGCTGCTCCGGGCTGATGGAGTTCCTGCACTCCGCCGGGCTGCTCACCAAGCCGGCGCTGTGGTTCTACAAGCGCGCCAACCTGATCTGACATGGCGTTCGCGATCACCCAGACCTGCTGCGCCGACGCGTCCTGCGTGACGGTGTGCCCGGTCAACTGCATCCACCCGACGCCGGACGAGCCGGATTTCGGGACGACCGACATGCTCTACGTCGACCCGGCGACCTGCATCGACTGTGGCGCGTGCGCCGACGCCTGCCCGGTCGACGCGATCTTCCCGGCCGGTGACCTGACCGGGCCGCTGAAGGTCTACGAGGAGATCAACGCGGAGTTCTACGCAGGCCGCGACGTGCTTGCCGAAGCGACCGTCGCCCCGAACTTCCACCGCTGGTCCCCACCGGAGTTCGGCCGCGTCCTGCCGAGCGACTTCGCGCCCTTGGACGTCGCGGTCGTCGGCACCGGCCCGGCGGGCATGTACGCGGTCGAAGACCTGTTGCTGCACACGAATTCCCGGGTCACGCTGATCGACCGGCTGGCGACGCCCGGCGGCCTGATCCGCTACGGCGTCGCGCCCGACCACCCGTCGACGAAGAAGATCGCCGAGACGTTCGCCCGCTTCCACGACCACCCGCGCCTGCGGTTGCGGCTGGGCACCGAGGCCGGCCCCGAACTGGCCGGACGGCACGACGCGGTCATCTACGCGGTCGGCGCCACCGAGGCCCGCCGCCTGGACGTCCCCGGTGAGGACCTGCCCGGCAGCCTGGCCGCGGCCACGGTCGTGAACTGGTACAACGGCCACCCCGACGTGCGGCCGGACGCCGTCGACCTCTCCGCCGAGCGGGTGGTCGTGGTGGGGACCGGCAACGTCGCCCTGGACATCGCCCGCATCCTCACCGCCGCGCCGGATTCGCTGAAAGGCACGTCCATCGCGCCGGCCGCGCTCGCCCGGCTGCGGTCGAGCAAGGTGCGCGAGGTCGTGCTGCTGGCCCGCCGCGGCCCCGCGGACGCCGCCTACACGCGGCCGGAGCTGCTGGCCCTCGCCGCGCGCGGCGACCTCGTCGTCGACGCGCACGATCCGCGCGTCGCGGCGGAGATCGACGCCGCGGTCCCGGGGGAGAAAGCCGCGCTGCTGCACGGGGTTCCGCGCGAAGAAGTGGACTGGTCGACGGCGCCGCCGGACGGCGCGCGCCGGATCGTCCTGCGCTTCCACTCGGCCCCGCTCGCGTTCACCGGCGACACGGAGGTCCGCGGCGTCCGCGTGACCGGCGACGTCGAGATCACTGCCGGCCGCGTGGTGCGGGCGGCCGGGTTCCGCGGCGTCCCGGTGTCGGGCCTGCCGTTCGACGAGGACACCGGGACGGTTCCGAACACGGCCGGCCGCGTCGAGCCGGGCACCTACGTGGCCGGCTGGATCAAGCGCGGCCCGTCGGGCGGCATCGGCGCGAACAAGGCGTGCGCCCGCGAGACGGTCGGCGCCCTGCTGGAGGACGCGGTCGCCGGCCGGCTGCGGACCCGGCGGCGCGGGCTGCTCCGCCGCGCCTGATCCGACCTGATCCGCTTCGGTCAGGGCCGGTGGCTGGTGTGGGTGAACTCCACAGTGGACAGCATGGAGGTGTCCGTGGCCGAGCGGCGACGGCCGAAAGCCAGCACCTTCGCCGGCTCGACCGCGAAGACCAGCGCGTCGTGCCCGCCCTGCCGGAAACCCTCGTCCGTCGCCTCGTAGACCCAGCTGCCGTCCCACTTGGCCAGCCAGGCTTCGGCGAGCCGCTCCAGCTTCGCCCGGTCGGTGACGCGCCGGGCGACGCCTTCGACCGTCACGTCCAGGGCGTCGTCCCAGGAGTCGCGGCCCGTGGTCAGCACGACGTTCGGGTTCGCGGTCAGGTTGAGGTACTTCTGCTCGGTTTCGCCGGTCGCGAAGTGCAGGGCGCCGTCGAGCCAGATCGCGACCAGCGGGGTCACGTGCGGCCGTCCGTCGACGCGCACCGTCGTGAGCCAGCTGATCTGGGCCGCTTCCAGGGCTTTCACCGTCTCGGCCCAGCCGGTGGCCTCCGTGCCGGGGTCGCTGAACCGTTCGTCGAGCCGGGTTTCCATGGTCACTCCGTTCGTCGGCCGGTGCCGAGGTGGGTTTCGCGCAGTTCGTCCATGAAGGCTTCCCACAGCGGGGGACCGCCCGCGGTGAGCACCTCGGCGCGCGCGGCGTACTCGTCGGTCACGGGCAGGTGCCGGACGCCCCACGCGCTGAGCTGGACGAGCACCGGGACCAGGTCGATCGCGCGCTCGGTCAGGCTGTAGGTGACCTTCTGCTTGTGCGACGGATCGCCGGCCCGGGTCAGCAGGCCGTGCTCGACGAGCACCGCCAGCCGGTCGGCGAGCACGTTCGACGAAATCCGCTCTTCGCCGCCGAGCAGCTCGCGGAAGTGCCGCGCCCCGCCGAAGACGACGTCCCGCAGCACGAGCAGCGTCCACCGGTCGCCGAAGATTTCCAGCGACAGGTTGATCGGGCACCCCGACCGCGCGTCCCGCACTGCTCCCACCTCACTGCGCTCATTGAACAACTGGTTGCGTTACGAGAGCAGTACTACCCGGCGGCGACCGGCGGTAAACCCGTCACCCGGCGAGCCGGTGCAGGACGGCGGCGGCCAGCGCCGTCCGTTCGAGCATCCCCTCGACGCTGATGTGCTCGTGGCGGGCGTGCGCGCCGTCGCCGACCGCGCCGAAGCCGTCCAGGACCGGGTGGCCCAGTGCCGCCACGAAGTTGCCGTCGCTGGCGCCGCCGACCGAACACTCCCGCAGCGTGACGCCCAGTTCCGCCGCTTCCTCCCGGGCCAGTTCGTAGAGCCGCGCGATCGCGTCCGACCGCTCCATCACCGGCCGGTTCCAGCCGCCGGTCACCTCGACCGTCGCGCGGGAGTCGTGCGCCGTCAAAGCGGCGAGGCCCGCGTCGATGCGGGCCGCCTCGGCCGCGCTGGACACGCGGACGTCGATCTCGCCGGACGCCGCGCCCGCGATCACGTTCTGCCGGGTGCCGCCGGAGATCACGCCGACGTTCACCGTGGTGCCGGCGTCCGGATCGGACAGGCCGTGCAGGGCGAGCACCGCCCGCGCCAGCTCGTCGACCGCGCTCGCGCCCTTGGCCGGGTCGAGCCCGGCGTGCGCCTCGACGCCCGTCGTGCGCACCCGGAACAGGCCGACGCCCTTGCGCGCGGTCTTGACCGCGCCGTCGGCGCTCGCCTCGAACACGAGCGTCGCGCGAGTGCCCGCGGCGGCTTCCTCGATCACCGGGCGGGACGCCGGGCTGCCGATCTCTTCGTCGCCGTTGAGGACCAGCCGCACGGCCGGGCGCGCCAGCCCGGCCGCGTCGAGCGCGCGCAGCGCCCACACCGCGTGCACCAGGCCGGACTTCATGTCGAAGATCCCGGGCCCGGTCGCGCGGTCACCGTCCACGGTGAACGGCCACTCGGCGAGCGTCCCGAGCGGCCACACCGTGTCGTAGTGGCACAGCAGGAGCACCGGCTCGCCGGCACCGGGGAAGTCGTAGACCTTGATGTCGCCGTACGGCCCGCCGTCGACGTCGCGGACGGTGCCCGGCGAACCCAGGCGTTCGCGCAGCCAGCCGTCCACCCAGGACAGTCCGTGGTCCAAGGCGGACTTGTCGTCACTGGGTGTCTCGATGCCGACGTAGGTCGCGACGTCGTCCAGGAGGTCGTCGCGGTGCGTGCGCACCCACTCGTGCAGTTCGCGGATCACAGCGCTCGCTCCAGTTCGGTCAGGTGGTCTTCGGACATCGGAGCGGCGCCGGTCTCGACATCGCGCAGCCGGGTCAGCATCGCCCGCAGCAAGGGCACCTCCGCCGCCGCGAGCACGGGCGCGTAGTGGTGGTGGACCTCGACCGGGCGGTGCCGGACGGCGATGTCGCGCCAGATGCCGCTGCGGTCCTTGGGCTGGGTCCGCAGCCACGCGACCAGGCGGTCGGTGGCCGCCTCGCGCCCGGGCGCGCCCGGCAGGTAGGCCGCCGGGTCGAACCGGTCGAACGGCTCCAGGACGCGGTCGCCGGCCGCGGCGAACACCTCCGCGGTGAGCGCGTGCATCAGCGGCCGGTGCCGGTCGATCAGGTCGGCCATGGGCGCGTCGGCCAGCGCGGTCGTCGTCAGCATCGCGCCGAAGCCGAGCTTCGCCCACAGGTAGCCTTCGACGTTGGCGGTCGCCTTCGCCGGACCCCACGCCTGCAGGTCCGCGACGACCTCCTCGACGCGGTCGCTGATCCGTCCGTCGGGCTCGCCGACGACCAGCGCGCCGAGCCCGCCGTCGCGCACGACCCCGGGCTCGACGACGTCGGCGAACAGGTTCACGAACGCTCCCACCGTCCTTTCCGGACCGACGTGCGACGCGATCAGTGCTTCGTTGAGCCCGTTCTGCAGCGAGACGACGAAACCGTCCGGCGCGAGCCGCGGGGTCAGCCACGGCAGCACCGTCTCGGTGGCCTGCGCCTTGACGGCCAGCAGCACCCGGCCGAACACCGGCGGGGCCGCTTCGGGGGTGAAGGCGGGCAGCTCGACGGTTTCGTCGCCGTCGGGGCGGCGCAGCGTGAGGCCGCGGTCCGCGATCGCGGCCACGTGCGCCGGGTCGGCGTCCACGATGGACACCGGGTGCCCGGCCCGCGCGAGGTGGAACGCCAGTGTCCCGCCGATCGCGCCGCCCCCGACCACGGTGTACGAGCGCAGGTCAGACATGTGTTTCCTCTCCTTCTTGCACGGGTGTTCGCCCGGCCCAGTGCAGCGGCAACCCGGCCGCGCCCGCGGTCGACCCGCCGTCGACGCGCAGGACGGCGCCGGTGATCCAGCCGGCCTCGGGGCCGGCGAGCCAGAACACCGCGTCGGCGATCTCGCGCGGTTCACCGCGCCGGCCGAGCGGGTTCACCGACACCGCCGCCGCGTAGGCCTCGGTGACCGGGTTCGCATCGCTGTCGACGGTGACGAAGCCCGGGCTCACGGCGTTCACGCGGATGCCGTGCGGGCCCAGCTCGACCGCGCAGGCCTTGGTGACCATCTCCAGTGCGGCCTTCGACGTCGCGTAGTGCGCGGCGCCGGGACGTGCCCGGGTGGCCGCGCCCGAGGAGATGTTGACGACCGCCCCGGCGGTCCCGGCTTCGGCGTGCGCGCGTCCGAAGGCGACCGTCGTGAGCAGCGCGGCCCGCACGTTGACGTCCTGCACGCGGTCCCAGATCGCCGCGGTCAGGTCGAGCAGGGGAGTGGCGGGGTAGATCCCGGCGGCGTTGACCAGGACGTCGACCGGACCGGCCCGCTCGACCAGCCCTTCGGCGTACTCCGCGTCGGCGAGGTCCCCGGGCAGCTCGACGACCTCGGTGGGCAGCTGACCGGCCACCGTGGACAGTTCCGCCGCGCGGAGGTCGGACAGGACCAGCCGGTCGCCCGCGGCGGCGAACCGCCGCGCGATCGCGGCGCCGATGCCGCCGCCGGCTCCGGTGACGAGCACGGTCCGCACTACAGCTCCTTGCCCTTGGTCTCCGGCATGGTGAGGTAGACCGCGACGCCGATGAGCGCGGCCGCCGCGACG
Organism: Amycolatopsis camponoti; assembly: GCF_902497555.1. Classification (NCBI taxonomy): domain Bacteria; kingdom Bacillati; phylum Actinomycetota; class Actinomycetes; order Pseudonocardiales; family Pseudonocardiaceae; genus Amycolatopsis; species Amycolatopsis camponoti. The sequence continues at coordinate 3,394,898 of NZ_CABVGP010000001.1, forward strand.
TATATCCACACGAGGTTGCCGAGGTGGTTCGCGTTCAGCCATGTCGTGACGTACGGCGCGGTACCGCCGAAGATCGCCACGGAGAGCGCGTACGGCAAGCCGATGCCGGTGGTGCGGACCTCCGGCGGGAACTGCTCGGCCATGATCACCGCGCAGTTCGCCGAATACCCGACGATCAGGACCAGCCCGATCAGCTCGATGACGAACACGCTCCAGAAGCTGTTGCCCAGGAAGTGGAACGCGGGCCAGGCGAACACCACGAACCCGGCGGCGAACGCCGTCATCGTCACCTTGCGCCCGATCCGGTCGGACAGCAGCCCGCCGAACGGGAGCAGCGCGATGAACACGACCATGGCGAGGGTGTTCGCCAGCAGCGCCGTCTTGAGCGGGATGCCGGTGGACAGGTGCGCGTAAGCCGGCATGTAGGAGACCCACACGTAGTAGATCAGCGTCCCGGCGATGGTCACGCCCGCCACGCGGAGCGCGGCTTTCGGGTGGTCGCGCAGCATCGCGACCACCGGGTTGCGCCGCGGCTTCCCGGCGATCTTGGTGAACGCTTCGGTCTCCTGCACCGAGACCCGCAGCCACAGGCCGACCAGGCCGAGCAGCCCGGCGAGGCCGAACGCGAGCCGCCAGCCCCAGCCGCGCAGGTCGGCGTCGGAGAGCGTCGAGTTGAGGATCGTGCCCATCAGCGCGGCCAGCAGCGAGCCCAGGCCGACCGAAACCTGCTGCCAGGAACCGGCGAACGCACGCCGTGCGGGCGCGGCCGATTCGATCAGGAACGCCGACGACGAACCGAACTCGCCGCCCGCGGAGAAGCCCTGGACGAGCCGGGCCAGCAGCAGCACGATCGGGGCCAGCACGCCGATCGCCGCGTACGTCGGGCACAGCGCGATGACGATCGACGCCCCGGCCATCAGCGAGATGGTGAGCGTGAGGCCCTTCTTGCGGCCCTTGCGGTCGGCGTACGCACCGAGCACCGCGCCGCCGATCGGGCGCATGACGAACCCGACGGCGAAGACGGCCAAAGTGGACAGCAGTGCCGTGGTTTGGTTGCCACCGGCGAAGAACTGGCCGGCGAAGACCGGGGCGAACGTGGCGTAGACGGCCCAGTCGACCCATTCGACGGTGTTGCCGACGGCGCCGGCGATGATCGCTTTGCGTTGCCGGGCCGTCAGGCGGTGGCTGACGACGGTGTCCACAGTGGTCATGGTTGCTCCCGCAGGACGTGGTCGACGATCTGGGCGTGCGTGGCGAACCAGACGCCGTCGTGGCCGGAGATGTGGTCGAGGAGCTCGGCCAGGATCGCGATCCGCGAGCGGTGGCCGATGATGTGCGGGTGCATGGTGAGCTGGAAGATCCCGCCGTCGGCGTAGGCGGCGTCGAACTCGTCGCGCCAGATCGAAAGCACACCGCGCGGCGGGGTGTAAGGCCGCAGCGAGGCGAACCGGTCCATCATGAAGTACGGCGCGTCGTCGCGGATCCACTCGACCGGCAGCTCGACGACGCCGGTGGGTTCGCCGTGCTCGAGGATCTCGTAGCAGTCGTCGTCCGCCATCAGCGACGAGTCGTACTTCAGGCCCAGCTCGCGCGTGATGGCGAGGGTGTGCGCGGAGAAGTCCCAGGACGGCGTCCGGATCCCGACCGGCCGGGTGCCTGCCAGACGTTCCAGGACGTCGGCGGCACGGAAGGCGAGGTCGCGCTCCTCGGTCTCGGTGAGCGCGGTGTTGCGTTCGTGGATCCAGCCGTGCAGGGCCACTTCGTGTCCCGCGTCCACATAGGACTTGACTTCACCGTCGTGCAGCAGGGCCGACACGGCGGGCATGAAGAAGGACGCCGGAGCGTTGTGCTGGCGCAGCAGCTTCAGGATGCGCGGCACGCCGACGCGGGCGCCGTACTCGCCCTGCGCCATCTTGCCGGGCAGGACGTCGCCGTCGCGCAGAGCGGGCGTCTCGTGGTCGGAGTCGAAGGACAGGGCCACGGCGACCTTCGCACCGCCGGGCCACGACGCCGGGCGCAGCGCGCGTCCGGCGCGGACGTGCTCGACGTGCCCTCGCCACGTCTGTTCGTCCCACTGCCACGGTTGTTCCGTCATGCGTCCTCCAAGCTGGCGGCGGGCGTCGGGGCCCACGCGCGCTTGAGCGTCGAAACCTGCAGGGTCACGTCGGCCTCCCGGAGCCCGGGCAGCGCGCCGACGACGTCGGTGGTGTGGCGGTAGAGCTCCCCGTAGTGGCGCAGCACGATCTGGCCGACGAGGTTGAAGCGGCCGGTGGTGGCGCTCAGGTACTTCGTGCCGGGGTGGGCGGCGAGCTGCTGTCCCGCGCGGTCCAGCTCGCCGGGGACGACCGAGAGCCAGAGCATGAACTCCAGCGCATAGCCGAACATCGCGGGCTCGGCGAGCGTCCGGAACCGCAGGCAGCCCCGGCGCACGAGCGAGTCGACGCGGCGGGCCACGGTGGACTCGCTGGTGGCGACCTGCTTGGACACTTCCTTGAAGGGCAGGCGCCCGTCTTCGCCGAGTGCGGCGCAGATCGCGAGGTCGAGTTCGTCGAGCTGTTCGGGCGGACGCTCCCAGTGCTGCTCCTCGAACGGCCGGACGTCGCCGCCGCGCAGCTCTTTCGCGGCCTCGGGGCTCAGCTCGCCGGAGTTCCAGTCGTGGTTGGAGGTGAAGGTCCGCATGACGGCGAAGGTCTCGGCGTCCCGGATGGCCTCGGCGGCGGGGAAGCCGTTTTCCTGCAGGCCGGCGATGTCGGCGTAGGAGGGGAGGACGAATTCGGCGGAGCAGTCGGCGCTGCCGGCGAGCACGGTGGCGTACCGGACGTCGGGCCGGGCGGCGAGGGCTTCGGCGACGGTGCCGGCCGCGCCGGGGCGGCACTTCAGGCGGGCGATGACGGGCACGCCGAGACCGCACCGGAGCACGTCGACGACACCGATGACCCGGAGCCGGCCGCTTTCGGTGAGCTTTTCGGCGCGCCGGAGGACGGTGGACTCGCTGGCGCCGACGTGGCGCGCGACGGCGCCCCAGGACGCCCGGCCGTTGAGCTGGAGGGCGGCGACGATCCGCCGGTCCAGCTCGGCCGCTTTGCCTTCGTTCTGCACAAGAGGCATCTTGAATGCGGGAAAACGTCAAGTCAAGGGGTGGCGATGCACGAAAACTGCACTCGCTGGATCGCCGCGCCCTGGGCGCGGGGTCAGGGCGTCGGGAGGACCGGCGTCGAAGCCGCGAAGGCGTCGGCCGCCGCCAGGTCGAAGTCGCCGTGGTCGCTGCCCAGCCCCTGGGCGACCAGGCCCGCCGCCGCGCAACCCAGCACGGCCGCCTCGCGCAGCGAGCGGCCCAGGCCGACACCTCGCAGGAACCCCGCCGAAAACGCGTCGCCGCAGCCCGTCGTGTCGACGACCGGGACCGCGAAGGCCGGCACCGCGATCGTCTCCTCCGCGGTGACGACCAACGCCCCGCGCGCGCCCCGCGTGACCGCGACGCACCCGACCCCGCGCTCCAGCAGCGCGCGGGCGCCGTCCTCCGGCGAGACCGCGCTCGTCAACCCCAGCAGCTGCTCTTCGTTCGGCAGCAGGTAGTCCAAAGAGGACAGAGCGGGATCGAGCCAGGCGAGCACCCCCGGGTCCCCGGGTGCCAGCAGGTCGGCCGACGTCACGACTCCGGACAGCCGCGCCGGCACCAGGATCGCCGCGGCCGCGGCACCGCCCATCAGCTCCGGCCCGCCCAGGTGCAGGTGCGTCGCGCGGGCGATTTCGGCGACGGGAGCCTCCGACGGCTCGTACCCCAGGTTCGCGCCCGGCACGTGGAACGCGGGCCGGCTGCCGTCGGCGCGGATCGGGAGCACCGACGCCGACGTCTGCACGCCCGATCGGCGAAGCACCAGCGACGTGTCGATGCCGTACTGCGCCAGCATCGAAAGCAGCAGGTCACCGATGGGATCGTCGCCGACCGCGCCGGCCGACCGGACCCAGGCACCGAGCTTCGCCAGCGTCACCGCCGTGCCCGCGGCCGTCCCCGCCGGGCCGAACCGGATCTGCTCCACCAGCGCCGCGCCCTGGCCCTCCGGGATGGTCTCGACCGGCCGGACCTGCACGTCGAACACATGCGCGCCCAGCGTCACGACGGTCTGCGTCATCGGTCCTCGATCCGCCGGGGCCGGCCGTACCCGGTTCGCACGGCCGCGGTCACGACGGCTTCCTGTTGCCACTCGTCCAGTGCCCGCGGCGCGCCGAGCGCCGCCGCCCGGACGTACAGGCCACACGCCCACTCCAGCAGCAGTGCGTTGTCCATCGCCGCGTCGAGCGTCGGCCCGTGGGCGATCGCGCCGTGGTTGGCCAGCAGCGCCGCCGCCTTGCCCTCGAGCGCCGCGAGCGTCCCGGCGGCCAGCTCCGCGGACCCGAACACGGCGAACGGCGCGACCCGGACCGAGCCGCCCAGCGCGAGCTGCTGGTAGTGCACGCAGGGCAGCTCGTCGAGCACCAGCGACACCGCCGTGGCCTGCGGCGAGTGCGTGTGCACGACCGCGCCCACGTCGTAGCGCCGGTAGATCCCCAGGTGCAGCTCGAGTTCCGACGTCGGCGTGAGCTCTCCGGCGACGACCGTGCCGTCGAGGTCGACGACCGTCACGTCGTCCGGCGTGGCCGCACCCAGCACGATCCCCGTCGCGGTCACCGCCACGTGCTCGCCGGCCCGGACGCTGACGTTGCCCGCCGTGCCGATCAGCAGGCCCTCGCCGGCCAGGCCGTTGCTGGCGCGGGCGACCGCCCGCCGCGCGTCGTCGAGTTCGGAACTTCCCACTGCCATCGCCCGAGGCTAGAATAAATGCGAAACAAAGTCACGTTCAGGTTTGGAGCGAACGATGCTGCGGCGCGTACCGCGTCAGGCCCGGGCCCGCGAAAAGCTGGCGCGGGTGCTCGAGGCCGCCGACCGGCTGCTCGCCGAAGAGGGCGTCGAGGCCCTGACGACGACCCGGGTCGCCGCCGCGGCCGGCGTCTCCGTCGGGACGCTGTACCAGTACCTGCCGGACCGCGACGCCATCACCGAGGCACTGGCCGACGGCTACCTCGCCCGGCTGGAAGACCTCATGACGGCGTTCGCGGATCAGGCGGCGAAGGAGACCTGGGACGATCCCGTCGGCCTGCTCGTCGACGCGTTCGCCGCGCTCTACCGCGCCGAGCCCGGGTTCCGGGCCCTCTGGCTGGGCCGCGGGCTCACCGAGGCGACGCGGGAAGCCGACGTCGCCCACAAGCGCGTGATGGCCACCGGAGTGCACCGCGTGCTCGTCGCCCAGGGCGTCCTCCGCGACGACGAGGAAGCCGCGACGGCGTGCCGCACCGCCTTCCTCGCCGCCGACGCCGTCATCCAGGAGGCGTTCCGCGCCGACCCCGAGGGCGCCGCCGGACTTCTCGACCAGCTCAAGGCGATGCTCCGGGCCTACCTGGAGCGGCTCGTCTAGGCTCCCGGGCATGCCCGACACGCAGTACGAAGACCTCCTCCGTCATGTTCTCGACTCCGGCGCCCGCAAGGCGGACCGGACCGGCACGGGCACGCGGTCGATCTTCGGGCACCAGCTGCGCTACCGCCTGGCCGACGGGTTCCCGCTGGTCACGACCAAGAAGGTGCACTTCCGCTCGGTCGCGTACGAGCTGTTGTGGTTCCTGCGCGGCGACGGCAACGTCGAGTGGCTCCAGGAGAACGGCGTCACGATCTGGGACGAGTGGGCGGCACCGGACGGCGACCTCGGCCCGGTCTACGGCGTCCAGTGGCGGTCGTGGCCGACCCCGGACGGCGGGCACGTCGACCAGATCGCCGAGGTGCTGCGCACGCTGCGCGAGAACCCGGACTCCCGGCGGATCATCGTCTCGGCGTGGAACGTCGCCGACATCCCGCGGATGGCGCTGCCGCCGTGCCACGCGTTCTTCCAGTTCTACGTCGCCGACGGCGAGCTGTCCTGTCAGCTGTACCAGCGCAGCGCGGACCTGTTCCTCGGCGTGCCGTTCAACATCGCGAGTTACGCGCTGCTGACGCACATGATCGCCGAGCAGGTCGGCCTGCGCCCCGGCGACTTCGTGTGGACCGGCGGCGACTGTCACATCTACGACAACCACGAGGAGCAGGTCCGCAAGCAGCTCGCCCGGGACGCGCGGCCGTTCCCCACGCTGAGCCTCAAGCAGGCGGACAGCCTCTTCGACTACACCTACGACGACATCGCGCTCGACGGCTACGACCCGCACCCCGGCATCAAAGCGCCGGTGGCGGTGTGATCGGGCTGGTCTGGGCGCAGTCGGCGAACGGCGTCATCGGCCGCGACGGCGCGCTGCCGTGGCACCTCCCGGAGGACCTGAAACACTTCCGCACGCTGACGTCGGGCGCGACCGTCCTCATGGGACGCCGCACGTGGGAGTCGCTGCCGCCGCGGTTCCGCCCGCTGCCGGGCCGGCGCAACCTCGTGCTGTCGTCGGCGCCGCAGGAGGGTGCCGAGACGTTCGCCGACCTGGCACCGGCGCTGGCCGCGGCGTCCGGCGACGGCTGGGTGATCGGCGGGGCGGCGGTGTACCGGGCGGCGCTGCCGTTCGCGGACCGGATCGTGGTGACGGAGATCCGGGAGACCTTCGAGGGCGACACCCGGGCGCCGGAGGTCGGGCGGGCGCCGGACTCCGCGGGGGAGTGGCAGGAGTCGTCGACCGGACTGCACTACCGGTTCCTGACTTGGGGCTAGTTCGCGGCTTTCCGCCATCCGCCGGTTGACGCGGAAGGCGCCGGAGGTCAACTGGGAACCGGGACCGCGAGCGCCGCCGATCACCCAGCCGTCATGGGCTGGGCGTCGTGGAACTCCTTCGCAGCGCCCGCCGGGGAACTCCACCGCGGCCGGTTCGTGCGTGTGGTCGACGGCCACCGTCACGTAGCCCTCGCCCGATTTCGTCCCGGTCAGGGTCGGCGTCGCCGCGTCAGGGCGAAGAAGACCGCGGACGCGGCCGCCAGTACCGCCGACAGGCAGATCAGGAAGATCGTGGCCCCGGCGAACTCCGGCGGGTCGCGGACGTCCCACAGCGTGACGTCCGGCCGGTCGGGGTCGTAGCGGATGGCGAGCCGGTCGCCGATCGCCGGCTGCGGATCCCGGGGGAAGTCGTCGAGTTCGGTGCTGACCTCGCGGCCGGTTGCGGTGGTGAAGCCGACGCTCAGGTTGTAGCCGCCGCGGATCGCCAGGACCTCCTTGACGGTCGCGACCGTCTCCACCCCGGAAGCACGCATGTGGGCCTGGTAGCGCTGCACGGCGAAGGCCCCGCACCCGACGGCCAGCGCCAGCACGAGCCCGGCGGCGGTGACCCAGAGCCCGGCCCGCCCGCGCAGTCCGCGCTCGCGCGGCCGGCGTCTGCGCGGTTTCCGGACCCAGGCGACCCGCACCGGCTCGTTCACGCTCCCATTATGGGCGACGCGATGCGGCCCCGGGGAAAGTTCGTCCCCGGGGCCGCACCCAGCTTCGGATCAGTAGCCGTAGATCGTCTCGTAGATCTGCTGGCCGGCCTGGTTCGTCGCCGCGAGGCCGTTGGCCCACAGCGAGTTGACCCGGCTGCGCTCGGCGGAGTTCGGCACCGCGTTGGTGCAGGACGGGCCGGGGCCGCCGCCGGACATCAGTTCCGAGCACGGGCCCGAGTAGTGGTCGGGCAGCCCGAGGGCGTGCCCGGTCTCGTGTGCCGCGATGCGGGTCGGGTTGTACTGGCGGGCCTGGGTGTAGTCGATGAAGATGGTGCCGCTGCCGTGCCCGTTGGTCGAGGCGTAGGACCCGCGGGGGTCGTTGCCCTCGGTGTAGCGCAGGCTCGCGCCGGAGTTGCGCTCGACCAGTCTGACGTTGGTCACGCTGCGGTTCCAGTTGGCGGCACCGGCGTTGATCACCGAGCGGAACGACGGTGCGCTGGCGGTGCTGTAGTAGACCGTGGTGACGGCCGCTTCCTGCTGGGTGCCGGCCGGAGCGGCGGACGCGGTGCCCGCGGCGATCGGCGTCACGGCCAGGGCCAGCGCGACAGCGCCGGCCAGGGCGAACTTCCTCGACATCGGAAGACTCCTCGTAGGGGACGGGGATTTGCCGGATTTGCGCGCGCTGTCGAAAATTTACCTGGTGTTAGCGTCCACGGGAGCCGACTTCCGTAGGGCGGTGCGAGTGGTGATTTCCCAACACTATTTACGGGTTGACAGGCCGTCCGTGGTGTCGGACGTCAGGTCGAGCAGCTGCTGTTCGAGCCGGCGGGCGGCCGGCACCGCGAGGCCGACCCCCCAGAGCGGGGCCGTGCTCGCCCCGTCCGCCGCCGCGACCACCAGGGTGACCACGTGGTCGGGGAGGCCGTCGTCGTGGAGGTCGCGGTCCCAGCGTTCGGCGTCCGCGCGGGCGAGTGCCGCGATTTCGGGGATCGAAATCAACTGGGCGATCAACGCGATGTTTTCGCGCACGGCGACCTCGTCGTACGACGTGTCCAGCGATGCCCGGATGTAGGCGCGGGTCAGCCGGCCCGCGCGGGTGTCTTCCGGGTCGAGCGCCGCCAGCACCTCGGCGCGGAAGGTGTCCAGGATGTCCTGGGCGAGTGCGCGCACCAGGGCGTCCTTCGCGGGGAAGTGGTACAGGAGCCCGCCTTTCGACACCCCGGCCGCCTTGGCGATGTCGTCGAGCGACGCCGAGACACCCCGCGTGCGGATGACCGTCCCGGCCGCGTCGAGCAGCGCCCGGCGCGTCTCTTCCGGGCTGCGTCCGGCTTTTCGGGGCATGCTCAGTCCTTTCCGGACGGAATCGTACGCCAGGCGATCACCGCGGCGACGGCGGTGACGCCCGCGGCCGCGAGCGACGTCACCTGCATCGCGCCGGTGAAGGCCTCCCGGGCGGTGTGCGCGAGCTCCGACTCCGGGGCGAGCACCCTCGCCGCGGACGCCAGGGAGTCGCGCGCCTCGGCCGGGATCGGGCCGGCGGGCAGGAAACCGCGGTAGGCCAGGGTGACCAGGGAGCCCAGGATCGCGATGCCCAGCGCCGCACCGAGTTCGTACGCCGTCTCGGAGATCGCCGACGCCGAACCGGCCTTGTCCGGCGGGACGGCCGACAACACCGAGTCGACGGTCAGCGTCAGCGCGAGTCCCACCCCGAGCCCGACCGGGACGAGCGTCAGGCCCAGCCACCAGTACTGCGGGAGCGGCTCGGCGACGGCGACCAGGGCCAGACCCAGCGCGGCGACGGCGAGGGCGGCGGCGACCGCGCGTCCCTGGCCGAGCCGCCGGACGACCACGCCGACGGCGGCCACGACGACGATCGACGCGAGCGTCGCCGGCATTTCCGCGAACCCGGCCCGCAACGGTGAGAAGCCGCGGACGAGCTGCAGGTACTGCGAGAAGAAGAACAGCAGGCCCATCAACGCGAAGACCGCGATGAAGCTCGCCAGGACCGCGCCGGTGAACGCGCCGTTGCGGAACAGGGTGACGTCGATCAGCGGATCGGCCGTCCGTCGCTGGCGGCGGACGAACAGGACACCCGAGACGACGCCGACGGCGGCCGCGACGGCCACCTGCGCGTCGATCCCCGAACCGACGGCGTGCTTGACCGCGTAGACGAGCGGGACGATCGCGGCCATCGACAGGCCGGCCGAGAGCACGTCGAAGCGGCCCGGGTCCGGGTCGCGGGACTCCGGCAGCAGGAACGCGCCCGCGACGAGGAAGACGACGACGATCGGCACGTTGATCAGGAACACCGAGCCCCACCAGTAGTGCTCGAGGAGCGCGCCGCCGACGAGCGGGCCCAGCGCGATGCCGCCGCCGGACCCGGCCGACCAGACCGCGATGGCGCGGGTGCGCTCGCGCGGGTCGGGGAAGAGGGTGCGGATGAGTGACAGCGTGGACGGCATGATCGTCGCGCCGGCGATCCCGAGCAGCAGCCGGGCGAGGACGAGCACTCCGGCGGTGGGGGAGAACGCGGCCAGCGCGGACGCCAGCCCGAACGCCGCGGTGCCGATGAGCAGTACTCGCTTGCGGCCGAAGCGGTCGGCGAGGTTCCCGGCCGTGACGAGCAGGCCGGCCAGGGCGAGGGAGTAGATGTCGCCGATCCAGAGGATTTCGATCGCGGTCGGCGCGAGCTCACGGGTGAGCGAGGGGACGGCGAGGTAGAGCACCGTGCCGTCGACCGCGAGCAGGAGCACGGCGCCGACCAGCACGCTCAACGCGGCCCACCGGTGGCGGTGGCTGAGGGGCCCGGCCGTTTCCCGGGTCGGCTGACTTGTGGTCATGCGACTTACTGTACCGTCTGGACGGTACAGTAAGTGGGCCGGAGTGAGTCATCGCACGGAGAGGGGTGGCCTCAGCTGTCCGGCTGGACGACCGGCCCGCGTCCGGACAGCGCCAGTTCCTCGGCGAGGATGAGGTTGACGTGCACGGAGGCGTGGCCCAGCACGCGCCGGGCCGCGGCGACCGCGGTCAGGGCCACGAGGATGCCGGTGCCCGCGAGCAGGCCCCCGACGGTGTCCCCGGGGATCACGGCGGCGACGGTGGCGGCCACGAGAACGGGCGGCCACCAGCGGGCGGGGTGGGCGTGCCGCGGGCGCCGGAGTCCGGCTCGCGTGGGTTGCCGGTGCAGGGCCATGTCGCCTCCGATCCGCCGCCGGGTGGTCCTGCATCATGACTGACCGGCTCGTCCGGGTTACCGGGTATTCGCGTTCCGTACACGATCGCCCGAAATCTCCGTCGAACGGCGCAATCGGCGCCTGCTGTGGGTGGCCCGGGCCGGCGTGGAGATCACCACATCGGGGCTCGAAGTCTGTTCGATCAAGTGTTAGCCCGAGGTGCTTAGGATGGAGGGAGGAGGTGGACATGACGTCGGAAGAGCTGATGATCGAGTTCGCCTTGACGCGCCTCGACCACCCGGACCTGGACCTCGAGGACCTGGCGGCGCTCGTGGTGCGGCGGGGCGGGCCCGAGCGGGTGCTGGAGTTCGCTTCGGCGAACTTGGCGGAGCGAGGGGAGTTGAGGGCGGCACTGTTCCCGGCGGCGGTCGAGCACGTGCTGCGGGTGGTGCTCACGCTGCGGGGGCCGTCGGACTAGCTCGCGGGTCGGCTTTGCCGGGTGTCGCGGCTGGCTCTTGGAGGCGGCGGGGACCGATCGGGGCGACCGGTCGTTCTCCTGGTGCTGACTCGACCGCGCGGCGGATCCAAGTCCATCAGCGGCCGGGGCGACCGGTCGTTTGCTCGCTGTGCGGGCGGGATGCGCAGGGTTCCGGAGTGACCGCTCCTAAGCCCCACCCGCGGCCCGCCGCAGGCCGCGGCGGTCGAACACCAGCTCCCGAGCCGTCCCCAGCGCCGTGGCGATCGCCCCCGCCAGTACCGCGTCCTCACCCAGCTGCCCGGCGACGATCTCCGGTACCACCGGGACCGTCGCCGCCAACGCCCGCCGCATCGGGGGCACCAGCAAGTCCGCGTTGCCCCCGATCCCGCCGCCCAGCACGATCAACCGCGGGTCGAGCACCGCGGTGACCGCCGCGACCACGTAAGCCAGCTTCTCCGCTTCCTCCGCAACCACCCGAAGCGCCCGCGAATCTCCGCTCCGGGCCAACCGGAACACGTCCTTCGCCGACCGCGCCGGCAAGCCCGACGACCGAGCCGCCTCGACCACGGCCTGGCCCGCGGCCGCCGTCTCCATCGGGCCCGGCCGTCGCGTGCCCGCCTCCGACGGCGGGACGGGCCCGAACGGCAAGTCCGCGATCTCGCCCGCCGCGCCGTGGGCTCCGCGGAACAGACGGCCTTCCACCAGCAGCCCCATGCCGATCCCCGTGCCGACCGTCAGGCACACCAGCACGTCCACGCCCAGCGCCGCCCCGAGGGCGTGCTCGCCCACCGCGCACAGGTTCGCGTCGTTCTCCACCACGACGTCCGAACCCGCCGTCGCCAACGCCGCGACCAGCTCGTGCAGCAGCCCGCGTCGCTCCCAGCCCGGCAGGTTCGGCGCGCGGTGGACCGTGCCGGTCGCCGGGTCGGGGACGCCGGGTGTGCCGACCACCGTCGAGACGACGTCGCCGGGGGTGAGCCCGGCCGAAGTCACCGCCCGTTCGACGGATTCGCTGACGGTGCGCACCAAAGCGCTCGCGGAGCGGCACCGGTTGGGCTCGTCGAGCCGCGCGACGATGCTGCCCTCCAGGTCGGCCACGGCGATCCGGATCGCGCGCCGCCCGATGTCGACGCCGACGACGTGCCCCGCGTCCGGCGCGGCCCGGTAGACGACCGCCGCGCGGCCCGGGCCGGCCAGGCTGTGGCCAGTGGTCCGGACCAGTCCGTGCTGCTCGAGATCGAGGAGCGCCTGTCCCACGGTCGGTTTCGACAGCCCCGTCGCGGCCGCGATCTGCGGTCGTGTCGCTTCGCCCTGTCCGCGCAGCCGCTCCAGCACCACGCGCTGGTTCAGCGCCCGCATGGTCGCCGGGGTTCCCACCTGCGGCCCGATTCGCCCCACGACGTCCCCATCTCCGATCCGCGTTGCCGCAAGTTTATCCACGGAACTCTTTCGACTCCGCACGTTCTATGTTAAGAAACTTTACTAACTACTAGACGGAGGCACGCCGTGAGTTCACCCACTCGCTCAGGGGAGCCGCAACCCGCCCTTGAGCGCAAGATCGGTCCGCTGCAGGCCACCGCGATCAACATGACCCAGATGTGCGGTATCGGCCCGTTCGTCACGATTCCCGCGATGGTCGCCACCATGGGCGGCCCGCAGGCGATGTTCGGCTGGATCATCGGGGCGATCGTCGCGCTGGCCGACGGGCTCATCTGGGCCGAGCTCGGCGCCGCGATGCCGGGTGCCGGCGGCACCTACCTGTACCTGCGCGAAGCCTTCCAGTACCGCACCGGACGCCTGATGCCGTTCCTGTTCGTCTGGAGCGCGGTGCTGTTCATCCCGCTGATCATGTCCACCGGCATCATCGGCCTCGTCCAGTACCTCGGCTACCTGATCCCCGGCGTCACCGACGACGCGGGCACGACGGCCCTGGGCAAGATCATCGGCGTCGGCATCACGCTCGTCATCGTCGCCGCGCTGTTCCGCAAGATCGGCCAGATCGGCAAGCTCACGACGGTCCTGTTCGTGGTCATGCTCATCGCCGTGCTCACCACGATCGTCGCGGCGTTCTCCCACTTCAGCGGCGCGCAGGCGTTCGCGTTCACGCCGGGCGCGTTCAGCTCGGCCGGCGAAGGCACGTTCTGGGGCGGCCTCGGGGCCGGCCTGATCATCGCCATCTACGACTACCTCGGCTACAACACGACGGCCTACCTCGGCGGCGAGGTCCGCTCGCCCGGCCGGACGATCCCGCGGTCGATCCTCTTCTCGATCGTCGGCATCATGAGTCTCTACTTCCTGCTCCAGGTCGGCGTGCTCGGCTCGGTTCCGCTGGAGGAGCTGAAGACCGCCACCTCGGTCGCCTCGACCGTGCTGGAGCAGGCGTGGGGCACCGTGACGGCGAAGATCGTCACCGTCTTCATCATCGTCGCGGCCATCGGCTCGGTGTTCGCCGGCCTGCTCGGCGGCTCGCGTGTGCCCTTCGAAGCCGCGCGGGACAAGGTGTTCCTGTCGATGTTCGGCAAGCTGCACCCGAAGCTGAACCTGCCGACGGCCGGCGTGCTCACCATGGGCGCGATCACCATCATCGGCTCGCTGTTCACGCTGACCGACGTCATCAACGCGGCCGTCGCCACCCTCGTCATCATCCAGTCGCTGGCCCAGGTCGCGGCCATCGTGACGCTGCGCCGCCGCCAGCCGAACCTCAGGCGGCCCTACCGGCAGTGGCTCTACCCGGTGCCGACGATCGTCGCGCTGGTCGGCTGGGTCTACATCTACGTCTCCGCGACCTGGCTCTCGATCGGGCTGTCGCTGGGCTGGATCGCCGTCGGCGCGCTCGCTTACCTCGTCTACGCCAAGACCGAGAAGACGTGGCCGTTCGGACCCAAGGAGATCAAGGAGGCCTTCGCCTCCACCGAAACCGAAGGGGCTCAGGCATGACGAAGAAGCTCGCGGCGCTGGCCGCGCTGCTCCTGGTGCCGGGGGTGCTCAGCGTGGCCCCGCCGGCCTCGGCGCAGGACGTCCACGCCGAAGCGGCGAAACCGCACGGCCTCAGCACGATCGGCCTGCAGGGCTGGCAGGTGCTCACCACCGCCGACGTCAAGGACGGCGGCGACAAGGTCTCCACGCCCGGGTACGCCACCCGCGGCTGGTTGCCGGTCAAGCCGGACGACGCGGGCGCGCCGGGCACCGAGATCAACGCCCTGGTGCAGAACGGCAAGTGCCCCGACGTCTTCTACTCCGACAACATGCGCAAATGCTTCGGGTACGTCGACAAGCTCGGCCCCGTCGTCACGAAGCCGTTCTCCGACCCGTGGTGGTACCGCGCCGACTTCACCCCGGACTTCAAGAACGGCCAGCACGCGAAGCTGACCATCCCGGGCATCGTCGGCGAGGGCGACGTCTGGGTGAACGGCAAGCTCGTCGCGTCGAAGGACGTCGTGAGCGGCGCGTTCGCCGGGCACACCTTCGACGTCTCGAAGCTGGTGAAGCCGGGCAAGAACACCCTGGCGATCAAGGTCTACCCGAACAACCCGCTGAAGATGTACACGCTCGACCAGGTCGACTGGGGCCAGATCCCGCCGGACAACGACACCGGCATCCAGTTCCCGCCGACGCTGCAGGTCGGCGACGCGCTCACCGGCGACAACGCGCACGTCGTGCAGGACAACGCGCCCGACCTGTCCAGCTCGAAGCTGACGGTGAAGGTCGACGTCACCAACGACGCGGCGAACCCGCAGACCGGCGATGTCGCCGCGACGGTCACCGCGCCGTCGGGCGCGCCGGTCGTCGTCCACCAGCGGGTGACGATCCCGGCGAACACCAAGCGGACGGTGACGTTCGCGCCCGTGAAGATCAACCACCCGCAGGTCTGGTGGCCGTACTCGATGGGTGACCAGCCGCTGTACACGCTGACCACCGCGGTGTCGCAGGACGGCGTGCTGTCGACGTCGTCCAAGAGCACCTTCGGCATTCGCACGGTGACCTCGCGCCTGGTCGGGAAGTCCGCGCCGCTGCCCGAGGGCGCGCGCCAGTTCACGATCAACGGCAAGGACTTCGTCTTCCGCGGCGGCGGATTCGCGCCGGACCTGTTCCTGCGCTACGACTCGGCCGACACCGCCCACCAGATCGCGCTGATCAAGAACATGGGCCTGTCCGGCGTCCGCCTCGAAGGCCACGACATGCCGCAGGACTTCTACGACCAGGCCGACCGCGCCGGGCTGCTCGTCATCGGCGGGTTCCTGTGCTGTGACGCCTGGCAGCCTGACACCGCCGAGCAGCTCGGCGAGCGGGACCTGCGGATCATCCACGACTCGTCGGTCAGCATCGCGCAGCGCGAACGCAACCACCCCAGCGTGTTCAACTACGGCTGGAGCGACAACGAGCCGTTCGCCAACCAGGAGAACGCCGTCCTGACCGCGTTCAAGCAGGAGGACTTCCAGGTCCCGGTGATCGCCTCGGCGGAGTACAAGAGCACGCCGACGCTTGGGCAGTCGGGGGAGAAGGAAGGCCCGTACGACTGGGTCCCGCCGTCCTACTGGTACGACACTTCGCACTTCGACGCTACCGATGACAGCCGCACCAACGCCGGTGGCTCCTGGGGCTTCGCGAGCGAGCAGAGCGCCGGGCACACCGTGCCGACGCTCGACTCGATCAAGCGGTTCCTCTCGCCGACCGAGCAGGCGAAGCTGTGGCAGGACCCGGCGTACAACCAGTACCACGCGAACTTCGAGCCGGACCACGGCGGCTACGCGTTCGGCACGCTGTACACGCTGGACCAGTCGATCACCCAGCGGTACGGGAAGTGGAACTCGCTGAAGTCCTATGTGGACCTGGCGAACATCGCGAACTACGAGAACACCCGCTCGCAGTTCGAGGCGTTCCTGCACCACTCGACGGACAAGAACAACCCGTCGACCGGTGTCGTCTACTGGCAGCTGAACAAGGGCTGGCCGACGCTGCTGTGGTCGCTCTACAACGACGACGGCGACCAGGCGGGCGCGTTCTTCGGCGCCGAGAAGGCGAACAAGCCGCTGCACGCGATCTACGGCTACGACAACGGTTCCGTGACCCTGGACAACCTCGGGGCGACGACGCAGGCGGGGCTTTCGGTGCAGGCTCGCGTCCTCGACACCGCGGGCAAGGTCCTCGACGACCAGACGGCTTCCGGGCTCTCGCTCGCTTCGCAGGGTGTCAAGACCGGCGTCCTGAAGCCGAAGGTGCCCGCCGAGACGAAGGCGCCGGCGGCCGCGCAGGTCTACTTCGTCGAGCTGCAGGTGAAGCAGGGCGGGAAGGTCGTCGACCGGAACGTCTACTGGCTCTCGACGCAGAAGGACGTCGTCGACTGGGGCAAGACGCTGGGCAACCCGCAGGCGACGCTGTCGCAGTACAGCAACCTGCAGGCTCTGCAGAACCTGCCCAAGTCGCAGGTCGGCGCCGTCGCCTCGACCCGCGCGAACGGCGGCGACCTCGTCTCCACGGTGACGGTGACCAACACGTCGAAGACACCGGGGGCGGCGTTCTTCCTGCGGGCCGACGTCCGCCGCGGCACGCCGGACGGGCACGAGGGACCGGGTGACAACCAGCTCGCGAACGCGACCTGGGACGACAACGACATCACGCTGTGGCCGGGCCAGTCGCAGACGCTGACCGTCACCTACAAGGCGGCCGACCTGCGTGGCGCGGTGCCGGTGATCAGCGTCGACGGCTTCAACACCGGCCGGATCGTGGTGCGGGCGGCCGGCGGGTACGGCCACCACGGGGACGCGGCCGTCGCGCCGCAGATCGAGGGGTTCAGGGAGTGACTGAGGAACGGATTCTCGGGATCGACTTCGGCGGCACGAAGGTGGCGCTGGGGCTCGCCGACCACGACGGGAACCTGCTGGCCACCCGCCGGCTGGACACCGACGCGCAGGCGGGGGCCGAGCAGGTGGTGGTGCGGGCACTCGCCGGGGCGCGTGCGCTCCTGGCCGAGTCGGGCGCAGCACCGGCCGCGATCGGTGTCGTCAGCCCGGGAATCGTGCTGCCGGACCGGATCCTGCTGGCACCGAACGTGCCGGGCTGGGAAGAGCTGCACCTGGCCGAGCTGGTGGCCGCCGAGTTCCCGGCCGTGCCGATCTCGGTCGGGACGGACGCGAAGGCGGCGGCCCTGGCGGAGTGGCGCTGGGGAGCGCTGGCCGGGGCCGACCCGGCGGTGTTCCTGTCCCTGGGCACCGGCATCGCGGCGGCGGTGCTGGTCGGCGGCCGGTTGCTGACCGGCGCCAACGGAGCTGCGGGCGAGATCGGGTACAACCTGCTCTCGCCGCAGGACACCGAGGGTTTCGCAAGCGGAGCGGCGCCGCTTGAGGAAGCCGTCGGTGGGCGTGGGCTGGGCGGCCGGGCGAGCGAGTTGCTCGGCCGCCCGGTCACCGCGGGCGAGCTGTTCGCGCTGGCCAAGGAGAACGTCGAGGCGAAGGAACTGGTGACGGCGGCGCTCGACGAGCTGTCGATGCACGTGGCGAACCTGGCGATTTCCCTGGACCCGCAACGCATCGCGGTCGGTGGGGGGTTGGTGCGCTCGGCGGACGTGCTGTTGCCGGCTTTGGCGGACCGGTTGGCGCACGCGGTGCCGTTCCCGCCGGAGCTGGTGTCGGCACGCTTCGACCAGGATGCGGCGTTGCTGGGCGCGGTGGCGCTGGCCCTGGGCGGTTAGGCGTCCGGGTGGCGAGCCGGTGCCCCGACCCGGTTCGCCACCCGGTTTCAGTCCGGGAGGCCGGAGGGCGTTCGCGCTCTCCGGCCTTCTCCGCGTCGACCGATGCAGATGGGCAGGCAGGTGTCCCTCGTCAATGGATAACTGTGCGGTCTCGACCGGCTAACAGGATCGATACGGCGGTTGCGACCGACCACAAGATGGCGATTCCCAGGAGCGTTGTGAAAAGGAATGGGAGTCGTCGTGGATGCGGATCTGATCATCTCGCTCGTTACCGCGGCTGCGGCGTCCGGCCTCGTCAAGGCGGTGGCCTCGATAGGGCTCGAATGGCAAAGGCGAAGGAAGCGGAAGAAGATCAAGATATCCCGGGACGGTGAACCCGCGGAAATCGACCTGGACGAACCCGAGCAAGCAAGGATCTACGCCGCTGAATACCTCTCTCGCCACGGCAAGAAGGAATCCGGAGGTGGCGAGTGACGCAGCCATCTCGTCGGCAGGGCAAGCAGCCCGCCGAGCCGTTCGTGGGTCCGACCGGCAAGCCCCTGCAAGCCGGTATCGGCGGAGCGGGCGGTGGAACGATCATGGTCACGATCGCGCAGGCCTTCGGCACGCACACCGTCCACGGCCAAATCATCTTGTACGCCGCGCCGACGGTGTCGGTGATCGCCGGGGCCGTCTTCTTCGAGCTGAAGTTCAGGGCCGAGCGCATGACCGAGAAGTCACGGATCAAGGCGGCCAGGAAAACGTTGGTGAAGCAGAAGGAGGACCCCAACACCACGGCCAGCTACAAGCAGGAACTCGACAAGATGATCGAGGAAATCGATCGCACCGTAGCGAATGCCGAGGTGGCGCGAGTCAAAACCAAACACAGCTCGATCCGCTAACGCGCGGCCTCGGCCGTCGCCAGTTCGGTGCGGCGGAAGGCCGCCGGGGAGAGCTGGAACCACACCAGGACCGCGCTCACCGCCTGGATCGCCGCCACCACCAGCCAAACGCCCCGCAGGCTCCAGTGCGCCGCGACCAAACCGCCGGTCAGCGCACCCAGCGGCGTCAACCCCCAGGCCAGCGCCCGATGGCTGGTCAGCACTCGCCCCAGCAGCGGGGACGGCGTGAAGCGCTGGCGGCTGGACTGCGAGCAGACGTTCCAGACCAGCACCGTCGACGTCAGGAAGACCAGCACCACGCCGATCAGCGGCGGCCACGGCGGCAACACCGCCAGCAGGAGCGGCGCCACCGCGCCGAGGCTCTGCGCTCCCCGCATCGACCACGAGTACCCGAACCGGTCGACGATCTTCTGCACCACGAACGACGACGCCACCCAGCCGACCGCCAGGCAGGCGAGCAGCAGGCCGTAGCCGACCGAACCGACGTGCAGCACCTGCGTCGCGTACAGCACGAACATGGAGTTGCCGGCGCTGGCGGCGAACGAGCCGAGCGCGACGTTGATCGTGATCGACCGCAGCAGCGGCGTCCGGACCAGGTGCGTGAGCCCGGCTGAGAGGTCGCGCAGCGGGTGGGTCCGCGCGATGGTCCTCGACTCGGACGGGATGCGCCGCGCCATGAGGAGGGCGGCCAGCGCGCAGCCGGCGGCCAGCCACGCGGGCGCCCCGGCGCCGACGGCGATCAGGAACCCGGTCAGCGGCGGCACGACGAACTGGACGACACCCCGGTCGATCACGGTGAGGCGCGCGTTGGCGTGGGCGAGCCGGTCCGGCTCGACGAGCTCGGGCACGAGCGCCCCGCTGGCGCCGTCCCCGAGCACCTGCGCGGAGGTGACGACGAAGGCGACGATCAGCAGCACGGGCAGGCTGAGCAGCCCGGCCGACGCGACGACGGCGAGCACCAGCGCGGCCCCGACCTGGACGGCGTAGGCCCAGGCGAGCACGGCGGTGCGCCGCACGCGGTCGATCAGCACGCCGGCGAAGAGGGAAAGCAGCAGCCACGGCGCCTGCCCGGCGATGCCGACGAGCGAGATCTCCCGCGGATCGGTGGTGAGGGAAACGGCGAGCAAGGGGAGCGCGGCGAGCATCAGCCCTTCGGCGGAGGAACCGGACACCGCGACGGCCTGCAGCCGCACCCACCTGTTCGTCACGCGTGCCGCCCCATGATCGGCAGTGTGCCGAAAAGTCGTGAGCAAGCCAAACGATTTACCGCCCCGGGGTGACCGATGTCGCCGGCTCGCGGCGTCGTAACGCCGGGCCGCGAATCCGAGACTCACACCGGTGAGCTTCCCGGTCGCCAGGCGCGGCCGGTCCGGATCCGAAGGGAACAAGTTGCGCAGGCGAAGTGAAACCGAGCGGGTCGATCCGACGGTCCAGGCAGCGCGCATCACCCGTCGTGGCACGCTGATCACCGCCATGGCCACGGTCATCGCCGCGTTGATCGGGGGCCTTTTCGCGGCCTACAAGGTCGGCAACGACCAGGGAGTGGCCGACGCGCCGCCCCGGACGGTGACCGTCACGGCCACGAAGCCCGGGACCGCGCCGCCGCCCACGTCGACCGGCGCGGCGCAGGCGAGTGAAGTGTCCACTCAGGTGCGGCTCGAATCCGGCACCGGGGTCGACATCGACGCGCCGGACGCGCGCGCCGTGGAAACGAGCGGCCCGAACGGGGACTTCGACCTGTACTTCTCCGACCCGGGACTCATGGTCAGCCGATCGGCGATGTACTACTACAACGGCGGCGAGAACACTGCGGTCGTCGCGTGTCCCAAGGCGGTGGCCAACGACAAGCCCGCTCCGGGCGGGCCGGTCGTGCTGTCGGCCGGGAGCGAGTTCTGCGTGCGGACCTCGGCGGGCAAAGTGGGCTGGGTCAGCTGCAACGACGTCAAGTCGTCCAGCGACCACACCGGCTACATCGTCCTGAACTACCGGCTGTTCGCCACGACCTGACCCGCCGGGGTCAGCGACGCACGCGGGTCGACTCGCGGACGACCAGCTCCGGGGTGAACACGACCGCCTGGTGCTCGGCCGTCGTGTCCGCCGTCTCGTTCAGCAGGAGCTCGGCCGCCGTGCGGCCGAGCCGCTGGGCCGGCTGGCGGACCGAGGTCAGCGGGACCGCCGCCGCGCCCGCGAACTCGATGTCGTCGTAGCCCACGATCGCCATCTCCTCCGGGATGCGGACGCCCGCGCCGACCATGGCCTGCAGGACTCCCAGCGCCAGCAGGTCGTTCGCGCAGAACACCGCCGTCGGCCGGGGGCTCGTGCCCAGCAGGCGGGCACCCGCGTCGCGGCCGGAAGAGACGTCGAGGCCGATCGCCTCCAGGACCGTCAGCTCCGCTCCCGAATCCGTCAGCGCCGTGCGGACGCCCTGCTCGCGGTCGCGGCACTGGGCGAGGATCGCGGGGCCGTTGACGAACGCGATGCGCCGGTGGCCGGTCTCCAGGAGGTGGCGGGCCGCGAGCGCGCCGCCCGCGATGTCGTCCACCGCGACCGAGCTCGCCTCCGACGTCGGCGCCTTGCGGTCGACGAACACGTACGGCGTGCCGCTGCGGCGGAACGCGCGCAGGGCCTCGCCGGACGTCCCGACCGGGCTCAGCAGCACGCCGCGGACCCGCTGCTCGGCGAACATCGCCAGGTAGGACGCTTCGAGGTCGGACCGCTGGCCGCTGTTGCAGGTGATGATGTTGAGGCCCTCGGCGTGAGCGGCCTGCTCGGCGCCGCGGGCGACGTCGACGAAGAACGGGTTGCCGAGGTCGAGCACGAGCAGCCCCATGATCCGGCTGCGGCCGGCGCGCAGCTGCCGCGCCGACTCGTCGCGGACGTAGCCGAGCTCTTCGATCACCGACAGGACGCGGTTCCGGGTGGCCACCGCGACCACGTGCGGCCGGTTGACCACATTGGACACCGTGCCGATCGAGACGCCGGCCCGCTTGGCGACGTCCTTGATGCCGACCAAAGCACCCCCTCGCAGAGAAAGCGCGAGCCTACCACGCGTATGAAACGTTTCAGTCAGATCTGATCTGGCATCGCGTCTCGCGCCTTCCGGTCGGCAGGCGTGAGGAGGCCGGAATGGACGGTGGACCGCTGCGGGTGGTGGTGCTGATCGGCAGCACCCGCGAAGGCCGCGCCGGCGCGCGTGTCGGCCGGTGGTTCACGGCCGCGGCGGGCCGGCGGACGGGGCTCGACCTCGACCCCGTCGACCTCGCCGAGGCGGACCTCCCGGCGGCCTACCCGGCGGAGCCGACGCCGGGGCTGACCCGGTTCCGGGAGCGCATCGGCCGGGCGGAGGCGTACGTCGTCGTCACGCCCGAGTACAACCGCAGCTTTCCCGGGCCGCTCAAGCAGGCGATCGACTTCGCCTACGACGAGTGGCACGCGAAGCCGGTCGGCTTCGTCTCCTACGGGTACCGGGCCGGCGGCCGTCACGCCGTCGCGCAGCTTCGGGACGTCTTCCTGGAGCTGCACACCGTGACGATGCGCGACGCGGTCGCCCTCGACCTGCTCGCGCCGTCGTTCGACGACGAGCGCGTGCCGGCCCTGCTCGACGAACTCACCTGGTGGGGGCTCGCGCTGCGCGACGCCCGCCGGACCCGCCCCTACTGCGCGTGAAAGGACCGCAGATGACCTCACCCGCGATCGAAACCTCCGGGCTCGTCAAGGTTTTCGGTGACACCCGGGCCGTCGACGGCGTCGACCTCGTGGTGCCCGCCGGGACCGTCTACGGCGTACTCGGCCCCAACGGTGCCGGCAAGACCACCACCGTCCGGATGCTCGCCACCCTGCTCCGCCCGGACGGCGGCGAGGCCCGCGTGTTCGGCCGCGACGTCGTCCGCGAGGCCGACGCCGTCCGCGGCCGGGTCAGCCTCACCGGCCAGTACGCGTCGGTGGACGAAGACCTGACCGGCGCCGAAAACCTGGTGCTGCTGGGCCGGTTGCTCGGCCACAGCCGCCCGGCGGCGCGTGACCGGGCCGCGCAGCTGCTGGCGGCGTTCGGCCTCACCGAAGCCGCCGGCAAGCAGGTCAAGCAGTACTCCGGCGGCATGCGGCGGCGGCTCGACATCACCGCGAGCATCCTCAACACACCGGACCTGCTGTTCCTCGACGAGCCCACGACCGGGCTGGATCCCCGCAGCCGCAACCAGGTCTGGGACATCGTGCGCGCGATCGTCGCGCAGGGAACGACCGTGCTGCTGACCACGCAGTACCTCGACGAAGCCGACCAGCTGGCGTCGCGGATCGCGGTGATCGACCACGGCCGCGTGATCGCCGAAGGCACGCAGGGGGAGCTGAAGGCGTCGGTCGGCGCCGGCGCGATCCACCTGCGGCTGCGCGACGCGGCGCAGCGCGAGGCCGCCGAGGGCGTGCTGTCCCGGGTGGTCGACGCCGCCGTCCAGCGTGAACCCGACCCGGTGGCGCTGACCGCGCGGCTCACCGCCGCGGCCGGCGACACGGCGGCCGCGGAACAGTCCGCCCGCGCGCTGGCCGAGCTGGCGGCCGCGGGGATCACCGTCGACACGTTCTCACTCGGCCAGCCCAGCCTCGACGAGGTGTTCCTGGCCCTGACCGACCACACCGCGAGCGGAGAGGAAGCAGCGTGAGCGCCACCGCGGTCAAGGAAACCGAACTCGCCGCGCCCAAGGCCGAAGACCTGGCGGCGGTGCTCGTCGCGGCCCGGCGGCCCCCGCGGCCGGGGGCGCTGTCGACGTCGTTCACCTTCGGCTGGCGGGCCGTGCTGAAGATCAAGCACGTGCCCGAGCAGTTGTTCGACGTGACCGCGTTCCCGATCATGATGACGCTGATGTTCACGTACCTCTTCGGCGGCGCGCTGGCCGGTTCGCCGGGGGAGTACCTGCAGTTCTTCCTGCCGGGCATCCTCGCTAGCAGCGTCGTGATGATCACGATGTACACGGGGATCGCGGTCAACACGGATATCGAGAAGGGCGTGTTCGACCGCTTCCGGACGTTGCCGATCTGGCGCCCGTCGGCGATGGTCGGCTACCTGCTGGGGGACGTGCTGCGGTACTTGATCGCGTCGGTGGTGATCATGCTGGTGGGCCTGGTGCTGGGCTTCCGCCCGGGCGGCGGCTTCCCGGGCGTCGCGGCGGGGGTGGCGCTGCTGCTGGTGTTCTCGTTCGCGTTCTCGTGGGTGTGGACGATGTTCGGGCTGCTGCTGCGCAGCGAGAAGTCGGTGATGGGGGTCAGCATGATGGTGATCTTCCCGCTGACGTTCCTGTCGAACATCTACGTGAGCCCGGAGACGATGCCGGGGTGGCTGCGGGTGTTCGTGGACATCAACCCGATCTCGCACCTGGTGACGGGCGTGCGGTCGATGATGGCGGGCGTGTGGGACGTGCCCGCCGTGCTGATCACGTTGAGCGCGTCGGTGTTGCTGGTGGCGGTGTTCGGGACGTTGACGATGCGGCTCTACAACCGCAAGTGACCGCGGGTGAAGAGGGTGACCTCGATTTCGTCGGCGGCGTGGCCGCCGGTGCGCGCCCAGCGGGCGAGCAGGCTGCAGTACCGCTCGTAGGTCACCGCCGGCCAGGGCCCGATGCGGTGGAGCGATTCCCACCCGCAGTGCTCGCGCAGCGCGGTCGCGACCACCCGGTCGAGGATGAGGCACGGGTGGTCCGGCTCGCCGCCCCCGGCGAAGTACAGGAACTTCGTGAAGAACGACGGACCGAAGAACCGGAACGTGTTCAGCCGTCCGGGGCGCATCAGGGCGAAGGCGCGCGCCGGGTCGACCCGCGAGGCCGTCGCGGCCTCGGTCAGGAGCGCCCTGGCGGCATCGACGTCCTCGGCGATGCTGTCCAGCCGGCGGGCGCTCTGCCGCAAGTGGGAGCCACAGCCCCAGGCCAGGGTGCGCCACAGCAGCGTGAACACGTCGTCGGCCGGCGCCCACACCTCGGCGCGCGTCAGGGACGGCCCGGCCGGACGCTCGCCCGGCAGCTCTCGCCGGTCGAGCTCCTCACGCCACCACGCGGCGCGGATGGAGACGCAGTGCTCCTCGACCGCCTGCCGGCGGGGAGCCGTGGGAACCGCCCACGCCGGGAGGGCCAGGGGAGTCAGGTCGGTCATCGTCACGGCAAGGGGGTCGCTCGCCGGGCGTGGGCGTTACGGCCGGCCTCCAGCGCGAGCCGAACGGCGCACGCGGTCTCAGCTCGCGGCGGGTGGCCGGGGAGATCACAGGCGCCAGCGGACCTCCCGTTCCGGGGCGTAGCGGCACGACGAACCGGTCGTCACCGTCGCGTTGAGGTGGCCGGCCAGCTCCGGGTGCGACTCCGCGAGCTTGCGCAGCGTGTCGCGGATGCGGGCCGTCACCGCCTTGCGGGCTCGCTCCGCCTCGTCACCGAGGCGGCGGGTCCGGCCGCCCAGGCCGGCGGCCGTGCGCAACTCGGCCAGCAGTGCCTCGCGTTCGCGGTCCAGGTCCGCCGCCAGGCGGTCTTTGCCGAGGGTCGTCGCTTCGTCGATCTCCGCGTCGAGGTGGTCGAGGCGGCGGCGGTAGGCCGACTTCGCCACCTCGTCGAGCACCGGGTCGCCGCCCAAGCGCCGCGCGGCGACCACGGTCTCTCCGCCTTCCGGTGCGAGCAGGCGGACCGCGGGGATCTCGGCGCCGGGGGAGCCGAGCAGGATGTGCAGGTCCCGCAAGCCTTTCGCGTCCGGCACCCGGACCTCGCGTCCGGCGAACCGCAGCGTCCACACCTCGTCGGTCCGGCGGAACTCGTCGGACGGGACCGGCGCCGGAGCAGACGGCGGGGCGGCCAGGTGGGCCATGCCCAGCTCCGATGCCACCGCTCGGACCGCCGCCGTCACCGCGGCCGACCGTTGCGCGTCGCCGGGGGCGCCCCGGGCCGCCAGTGCGGACGCGAGGCGGGCGCGAGCCTCCGCCGCCCACGGGCGCAGGCGCATCCGGTCCGCCGAGGCCGCCGCGGCCGTCAAACGCGAGACGGCTGCATCGTGCCGGCCGAGGGCGGCTTCGAGGAGGCCGGCCCAGAGGTCCACCGGCCCGCTGATCTCGCAGCCGTACAGCGCCACCAGCCACTCGCCGGAGTACGGCGTCAGCTCGCCCAGGAGCCGTTCGCACGCCTCACGGTCGCCGGTCAGCGCGGCCGCCTGGGCCTGGTAGCGCAGCCACATCGGGGCGAACTCGCGGGAGAACGGCCCGGTCACCTCGCGGGTCGCGTCCCCTCGCTGGACCGCCGCCAGCGCCGCCAGCAGGTCCGGGTGCGGGTGGTCGCCGGCGGCCACCCGCGCGGTGTGCGCGGCCAGGTCGTCGAACCGGCCCTGCAGCAGCAGGTAGCTCCACCGCACGTGGTCCACCATGTACCCGAACTCGCGGCCGTACAGCTCCTCGACGCGGTCCAGGTCCGCGTGCGCCTCGGCGAAGCGGCCGCGCAGCGCGCCGACGATGCTGCCGTCGAGCAGCGCCGCGAACTCGGCGCCGGGAAGGCCGCTGCCGGCCGTCAGCCCCCGGAGCACCCGGTACTGGTCGAGGTAGCGCGGGTCGCCCTGCTCCAGCAACGCGACCCACTTCAGCGACGCCGCGAAGAACTCGTTCTCGCGATCGCCCGTCCGCCGCGCCAGCACGGCCAGCTCGTCGGTCAGCCGCTCCCGCTCCCGCGCGCTGCCCGGGCCCCAGATCAGGTCGTGACGCGCCCAGAGCGTGAACGACAGCTCCTGGTCGTCTTCGCCGTCGCGAGCCAGCACCGCCGCTCGCGCGGTCAGCTCGAGCGTGACGCGGTCGAGCGACAGCGGCTCCGCCGGCTTCCCCGCCAGCCGTTCGTGCGCCGCCACCAGCAAGTCCGACGTCAAGGCCAGGCGCGACCCGGTCGGTGCGGCGCGGGACAGCGTGAGCGCGGCCCGCGCGAGCAGCGCGTCGTCGTCGAGCTCACGCACCAGCGCGACCGCCTCTTCGAAGACGCGCCACGCCTCTTCGTCTTCGCCGCGGCGGCACAGCGTGATGCCGAGGTCGAGCGCGATCACGACCCGCCGCCGCGGCTCGGCCGCCCTTTCGAGCGCCCGCCGGTAGTGGCCGGCGCACTCGTCGTTCGCCAGCCGCGCACTCGCGTCCCGCGCCGCCGCCACCAGCAGCTCGGCCGCGCGCTCGGCCTCGACCTCGTCGCCGGCGAGGTAGGCGTGGCGGGCGCGGTCGGCCGCGAACACCAGCGGCACCAGGTCGGGTGCCGCGTCGAGCGCGCGGACGACCGCGGCGTGTCTTCGCCGGACCTCGGCCGGCTCCAGCTCGGCGTACCGCGACTCCCGCACGAGGTCGTGGGCGAAGGCGAACCGGCCGTCGCCGACGGCGGTCACCAGCCGCGCCGCGGCCGCACGCGCCAGCAGCTGGTCGATCTCCGGCACCGGCACCCCGGTCAGCGCCGCGAGGATCCCGCGGTGGAACTCCCGGCCCAGCACCGCGGCGTCGGTCAGCAACCGCGTGACCGGCGCCGGCAGCAGGGAAAGCCGCCGCTGCAAGGCATCCCGGACCCCGGGCGCGACGGCCGACACCGGGCTGCCGCTGTGCCACAGGCGCGCGGTCTGCTCGACGAAGAACGGGTTTCCGCCCGTCCGCAGGTGCACCTCGGCGGCCAACGCGGGGTCCGGCTCGGTGCCGGCGGTGCGGCTCATCAGCTCGGCCACCTCGTCCGGCGCGAGCCCGGTCAGCGTCACCGTGGTCGCCTTCGCCACCAGCGGCAGGACGAGCTCGCGCAGCGGGTGGCCGGGTGCCTCGACCTCGACGTCGCGGTACGCGCCGACGAGCAGCAGCCGCTCGAACCACGTGTGCCGCGCGGCGAACTCCAGCAGCCGCAGCGACGCCGCGTCGGCCCAGTGCAGGTCGTCGAGCACCACGACGACCGGACGGTCGTGCGCCGCCGCGGCCAGCGCCGTCGTGACCGCGTCGTGCAGCCGGAAGCCGTCCGAGCCCGCCGCTTCGCCGAGCAGCGCCGACAGCGTCGCCGTGTCCAGCCGCGCCCACTCCTCTTCCGGCAGCTCACGGCGCAGCGCGCGCACCACCTGGACCCACGGCCAGTACCCGGGCGCGCTGTCGGAGTCCCAGCAGGCGCCGGCGAGCACCATGGCGCCGCGGCGGCGGGCGTCGTCGGCCAGCCCGGTGACGAGGGTGGTCTTCCCGATCCCGGCCTCGCCGGTGACCAGGACCAGGCCGCCGTGGCTCGCCACGGCCCGGTCGAGCTCGGCCCGCAGCGCGGCGGCGGGGTGCGCCCGCCCGATGAGCGCGGCTGTCATGTCCGGTTCCTCCCGATTCCGGTGCCGAGCCTCTCACGCTTTCCCACCGTTCGTCGCACGATTACCGCACTAGGCTCCGCAGCGGTGTGCCTGCCGCAGGGAGGAGTCCGGGTGCGGATCTTCACGATCGTCCTGTCCGTAGTGCTGACGTGGGTGCTTTCCGGGGCGGTCGCCTCGGCCGATCCGGTGCTCGAACACGACACCGACAATCCCGTGACGGCGGCGCCCGCGGTGACGAGGCCCGATACCCCGCACTGCACGGTCACGCTGGCCGAGGCCTTCCGCTCCAACGCCGCCGACGGCACCCCGCAGTTCTACGAGGGCACGCTCACGCCGCCGAAGGCGTGCGCCGGGCCGTGGGCGAAGGTCGTGATGGACCAGACGGTCACCGTCGGCGGCCGCCAGTACGACCGCATCGGCGACCTGCGGATCGGCGCGACCGAGGTCTGGTGGGGGACCACGGAGGAGCCCAGCGGTGAGGGCAACCGGCCGATCACCTACCACTTCGACAAGAACCTGACGCCGTACGCCGCGCTGCTGCGCACGCCGCAGCCGTTCCACGGCGGCATCGAGAACTACAACTCGCCGATCTACACCGGCGTCTACGCCCAGACCGTGACGCTCACCTACTACCAGGCCGACCGGAAGCATCCCGCGCCCGACGTCGCCGACCACGTCGCCGGTTTCGGCCACGTCGACGCGACGCCTTCGGCGCCCACCGTGCACTTCACCGCGAAGGACCTGCCGCGCAACATCACCCGCGCCTACCTCGAGGTGACGCTCGAAGGCCACGCGTGTGACGAGCAGTGGTTCGACGACGTCCCGGACGCCGTCTCGGCGAAGTACCCGGCGGCCGGGCTCTGCGGCAAGGGCCCGTACCGCGAAGCGAACTTCGCGCTCGACGGGACGCCCGCCGGCAGCGCGTTCACCTTCCCGCACATCTACTCCGGCGGGATCGTGCCGCAGCTGTGGCGGCCGATCGTCGCGATCGACACCTTCAGCCTGCAGGCCGAGACCTACGACATCACGCCGTTCGCGGGCAGGCTCGTGGATGGCGGGACGCACGACCTCTCCTTCTCCTTCCCGGACATCGGCGGCGAATTCACCGTCGTCCCGACGCTACTGCTCTACACCGACAAAAACGCCGCGCGCACGTCCGGCGCCCTCACCCGGCACGACGTCGCCGCGGCCCCGGCTCGGCAGGAAACGGTGAAGGACATCCAGGACGGCGTGAACGTGACGGTCACGGCGAAACGCCACGACGTCACCGCGGGCTACGTCGACACGTCCGCGGGCCGCGTGTACACCCGCGTCGAGCGCACCCGCGACTACCGCAACAGCGACGACGTCACCGGCGGCGGTTTCACCCAGCACGTCGTGCAGGGCGATGCGGGGCAGCAGACGTCGACGTCCACTGTGGACGGACGGGTCCGCTCGGCCGCCCGGCACACGTGGTCCTACCCGCTGACGACCGACGCGACCGCGAACATCACCGACGACCAGAACCTGCGGATCGCCGGCGCGGCCGAGATGACGCAGACCCTGGCCGACCTCACCGGCGACGGCCGGGGCTGGCGCCCGGTCCGGGCGTCGAGCGAGTGGCTGAGCTCGTCCGGCGTGCTGGCCCGCACCAACGGCGTCAACACCGAGGCCGACGGCCGTTCGCGCACGTCGTTCGCCGGTTCCGACGACCTCGGCCGGCCGTACTTCCACTACGTCGCGAGCGAGCACGGGCTGATCACCGAGAACCGGGAGCTCCCGCCGCGGAGGTGAGACAGCTCTCGCGGTGCCTCACCCGATCGGGCTAGTGCGGTACTGTCGGATCCATGGGGAGTCTCCGCTCACGGGTCCTGGGCTGGGTCGGGCGACGGTATCTCGCGCGTCAGTCGAAAAAGGGCTTCGACCTCGAGAAGATGTCGTCCTTCCTGCCCGACGCGGCGCTGCTGCCGCTCCGGCGCGACGGCCTCGACCCGGTCGCCGAGATCGGCGCCATCCGGGCCGAGGCGCCGATCAGCAAGCTCGACCTGCCGTTCGGGATGAACGCCTGGCTGGTCACGGGTTACGACGAAGCGAAGGCCGTGCTCGGCAAGGTGACGGAGTTCTCGACCGACTTCACCAACCTGGTGGGCAACGCCGGGGTCACCGAGGACCAGAACCCGGGCGGGCTCGGCTTCGCGGACCCGCCGGTGCACACCCGGCTGCGCAAGCTGCTCACGCCGGAGTTCACGATGCGCCGGCTCAACCGGCTGACCCCGCGGATCGACGAGATCGTCACCGAGCAGCTCGACGCGATGGCCAAGACCGAGGGCCCGGTCGACCTGTGGCGGGCGTTCGCACTGCCGATCCCGTCGCTGACCATCTGCGAGCTGCTCGGCGTGTCCTACGAGGACCGCGAGGACTTCCAGCGGCTGGGCACCGCGCGGTTCGACCTGTTCGGCGGGGCGAGCGCGTCGCTCGGTGCGATGTCGGAGTCGCTGACCTACCTGCTCGACATCGTCAAGAAGCAGCGCGAAGAGCCCGGCGACGGCCTGCTCGGCATGCTGATCAAGGAGCACGGCGACGAGATCTCCGACCGTGAGCTGGCCGGCCTCGCCGACGGCGTGCTGACCGGCGGCCTGGAGACGACGGCCAGCATGCTCGCGCTCGGGGCGCTGGTGCTGCTGCGCGACGAGAAGGCGTTCGAAGCGGTCCGCGGCGACGACGAGTCCGTGCACCGGTTCGTCGAGGAGCTGCTGCGCTACCTGACGGTGGTGCAGATGGCGTTCCCGCGGTTCGCCAAGGAGGACATGGAGATCGGCGGCGAGCGGATCTCCGAGGGCGACATCGTGCTGGTGTCCCTGTCTGCCGCGGACCGCGACGCGAAGCTGGGCGCGGACATGGAGAAGTTCGACGCCACCCGCGAGCCGACGTCGCACCTGGCGTTCAGCTACGGGATCCACCGCTGCATCGGCGCGGAGCTGGCCCGGATGGAGCTGCGCACGGCGTACCCGGCGCTGGTCCGCCGGTTCCCGAACCTGCGGCTCGCGGTGCCGGCGGAGGAGCTTTCGTTCCGCAAGGTGTCCATTGTGTACGGTCTGGACGAGCTGCCGGTCCTGGTGGACTGAGGTTTCAGTGCGGGATGACCCGCCGCGGCCGTCGTTCGACGCGGTCGCGGTGGGCTTCGATGGCGAGGGCGACGTCGACGGCGGTGTCCGTATCGGCCAGTTCGGCGAGGTAGCCGACGTTCGCGGCCAGGATGGCCAAGTCGGCGCTGAAGTAGACGCCCATCAGCGGGTTCACGAACAGTTCGCTGCCGGCGGTGCGCGCGGTGAACTGGGCGTTCCCGAACTCGCCCCGCAGCGCGGCGGCGATCTGGCCCTGCACGATGCTCGGCCGATCCGGGGTGGCGAGCTGCGCGTGGGCGACGGCGTCCAGGTAGGCCCGTGCTTCGGCGGAGGCCGACGGGATCGACAGAGCACCGAGGTAACCGCCTTCCCGCTCGAGAGCGGCGAGGTTCTCGAGGACGTGGGCGTGACAGACGCCGTGGAAGGCATCGATGCCGAAGCCGAGACTGACGACAAGCCGGTCGACGTCGGGGAGTGCGGCAACGGCGGCGAGACTGGCCATGTCTTCTTCGGGCGTACCGAGCCCGGCTTCATCGCCGCGCAGGAGGATGTCGGTGCCACCATCGACGAGCACGACGGCGTCGACGGCCAGGTGCGCCACGAGGTATTCGTAGGCGGCGCGCAGCGGTCGGGCCCCGGTGCGGGGGAAGGCGTGGACCACGGGCGGCCAGCCTTGGGTTTCGAGCCACCGAGCGAGAGTCCGTTCGGGGAAGTAGGCATCATCGCCGGCGCTGCCGGGGCGCACGGTGGCGACGTCGGGGGAGAGCCAGTCGTCGAGGTCGAGCCGGTTCAGGTCACTGAAGGCGAGGTTGGCCAGGTGGACTTCTTTGCCCTGAGCTTTGAGCGCCACGGCGAGAGGGAGTCCGGCGTAGACATCGAAGCCGCCGCCCGCACCGGCGACGAGGACCCGGCGGGCGGACTGAAGCCGGGTGAAGAGCGGCGGTTCGGCGAGGGTGTGCACCCGGCCATGGTACGGGGGTTCGGAAAGTCCTTTATGGACCGATCGCGCCGTTCGATCACCGGAATCGGGACTGGTGTGACCTCCGGAACTGGCGTGACCAGGCCCGGAACTCGCGTGACTGGGGCCGGAACTCACCAACCCGGCGAGTTCCGCCTGTGATCACGTGAGTTCCGCGCACAATCACGCCACATCCGGAGTTAACCTCCCCCGGCCCCCGGCCCCCGGCCCCCGGCCCCCGGCCCCCGGCCCCCGGCCGGCTCAGTTCACCCCGCGCGGCCGGAACTGCACGCTGATCCGCGGTCCGACCGGCTTGGCCGTCTTCGGAACCGAATGCTCCCAAGTCCGCTGGCAACTCCCGCCCATCACGAGCAGATCACCGTGCCCCAGCGGCCGAGCCAGCGTCTTGCCGCCGCCTCCGCGCGGACGCAACGCCAGGGTGCGCGCCGCGCCGACCGACAGGATCGCGATCATCGTGTCCTCGCGGGCTCCGCGGCCGATCCGGTCGCCGTGCCACGCCACGCTGTCGCGTCCGTCGCGGTAGTAGCACAACCCCGCCGTGCGGAACGGCTCGCGCAGCTCCCGCAGGTAGTGCTTGCTCAGCGCGTCCCGCGCCGCGACCAGCGCGGGGTGGGGGAGCGGCACGTTCTCGCGGTAGTAGCTCAGCAGCCGCGGCACGGCGACTACGCGGTCGTACATCTTCCGCTTCTCCACCTGCCACGGCACACCCTCGACCAATGCCGCGAACAGCTCGTCGGCGCCCTCCAGCCAGCCCGGCTGGATGTCGACCCACGCACCCGAGCCGAGATCGGTCCGCTCGGGCGCGAGTGGGCGCAGCGAAATCGAGCCCTGGGTGGCGAACAGCGAAGACTGGAGACCCGGGTTCATGGTCCCCAGTCTACACCAAGATCGAACACCTGTTCTAGTGAATGACGTCGTAGACGAGCTTCTGGATCCCGTTGCCGTAGGACTCGCTCTCGACGAGCTTCAGGGCCTGCTTGTCCTTGTCGGTCTCGCCGAACAGCCGCTTGCCCGCGCCGAGCAGGACCGGGAACACCAGCAGGTGGTAGCGGTCGACCAGGCCGGCGTCGGCGAGCGCGCGGTTCAGCGCGGCACTGCCGTGGACGATGATCGGCCCGCCCTCGGTCTCCTTCAGTGCGGCGACGTCGTCCAGCGAGCGGAGGATGGTCGTCTCGCCCCAGTTCGTGACCAGATCGGACTCCTGCAACGTGGTCGACACGACGTACTTCGGCATCGCGTTGTAGCCCGGGAACTCGGCCGTCATGCCCGGCCACACCGGCGAGAACACCTCGTAGCTGACCCGGCCCATGAGCATGGCCGTCGCCTCTTCCTGCTCGCTGCCCTTGATGGCGTAGGCGGCGGGGTCGAACTCGATGTCCTTGAACGTCCAGCCGGAGTTGCGGTAGCCCGGCTCTCCGCCGGGCGCTTCGACGACGCCGTCGAGCGAGACGAACGAGGTGGAGATCAGGGTGCGCATGAGGTGCTCCTAGGTCGATCTTGCGTGCTTTCACCAGTGTGTCGAACGGCGGAACCCGGATTCGACAGCGCCACGCGGAAAACTTCCGACGCACCACCCGGCATCGAGGTGGGTCTTGTCCGTGGCCGTCCGGACTCGTACAGTCACTCCCACGCCGGACAAGAGGTCTGAACCTGTGTCCGGCTACCGCCGCCTCGAGTGATACAGGAGGTTGGACGGTGCACAGACTTCGCGGAGCGGGAGTGCTCGCGGCGGTCGTGACGGGACTCGCGGTGTTCACCCCGGTCGCCGACGCCCAGGTCGGGACCGGCCCGTGGATCTCGGACTCGCCGGGCTACTCGGAGCAGGAGCGGGGGTGCGGCGACATCTCCGGGCTCACCTTCAAGCTGACCTGCTCCACCGGCAGCGGTGACCAGCGCGCGGAACGCCGCTACACCACCTACACCGGGGGTACCCACCAGTTCGAGGGTTCCTTCAAGATCACCAGCATGAGCGGCTCCCGGATCAGCCTGAAGCAGACGTTCCGGGACGGTTCCAGCGCCGGCCCGTTCTTCCTGCTGGCGGTGGAGAAAGGCGGCCGCCTCTACGCCGTCCACGGCGGGGAGACGATCGCCACCGGCGCGACCGTGGGCACGAGCGTCCGGGTGAACACGATCAACCAGGTCGGCAGCACGCACAAGGTGTACATCAACGGCTCGCAGAAGGACTCGGTCTCGAGTCCCAGCGGTAGTTACTACGACAAGTTCGGCAGCTACCGCACGGCGAGCGGCAAGGGCCCGATCACGGTGGAGTGGAGCGGGATCAAGTTCTGGCACAAGTAGGCGAAATAGGGCCTGACCTGCGGTTTTGTGGGTTTTGAGGGCGTCAGGCCGTCACTAGGCTGTCTTGGGATTTTCAGGCCGCGCCGCCCCGGTGCGGCGCGGTTTGAAAATCTCGTCGGCTGCCTCTCGCGCCCGGCGATGACTCGAGGGGACCAGGTGCGTATAGATCCGGAGCGTGTAGCCCGGGTCGTGGTGACCGAGGTACTCGGCCAGCTCCTTGACCGACACTCCGGAGGCTAGGGCGACCGAGGCGTAGAAGTGCCGCATGCCGTGCATGCCGTCTCGTCGCGGGATGTAGTTGAGCCCGGCTGCAGCGAAGGCCGGTTTCCAGACGGCGAGGTTGTATTCGGGGCCGCTGATCATGCCGCTGGCAGCACGAGCGCCGAGGCGTTGAAGACCTTCGGGCTTGCGGATCAGCAGCCGGGCGGTAACCGGACGCCCTCCGGGTTCGAGCCAGGGCAGGGTGACTGTGACAGGCTCGAAGGAGGCCAGGTGCGCGTCGATTTCTTCCAGGACTCCGGCCCCGATCGGCACCAGCCGGGTCTTCCCGCCCTTCGGGGGAGCGAACACGGGCGTGTTGCCGATCCAGCGAATCTGGCGCTGGATGTTCGCCACCATCTCCCCCCGATCGACGTCGTCCGGGCTGAACCCGAAGATCTCCATCTGCCGCAGTCCCAGGCCGGCCACGAGTGGCACAACCACCTGTTGCGGAGCGGGCAGGGCGAGCTTCACCTGATATACCTGAGACTCCCTCCAAGGAACTATCTTCCGCTGCTCCGGCTTGGGGCGTTTGATGCTCTTCGTCTTACACGGGTTGCTGCGGATCCTCTGGTCCACCCAGGCGGCTTCCAGGATCGCCGAGACCATGTCGAACAGGACGGCTCGATAGGATGCGGCCAACCCCCGTCCACCCTCACTCCTCGGGCGCTCCATCCAGTCGAGCCAGTCACGGATTGTTTCCGTCTTCTCGACGGCTCGTAGCGACTTGTCGCCGAGAAACGGGAAGATGCCGTTGTCGAGGTGGCTGGTTACCGTCTGACGAGTCGAGGCGTCCGTCGACTGGCCTTTGCGCCACTCGTGGGTGTAGGCGCGGAACGGCAACTCGCCGGCCTTCGGGTCGACGTACTCGTTCGAGAGCACGTCGTGTTGCATCTTGGTGAGGAACGCTTTCGCGCGGGTCAGTTCCTTGTCAGGAAAAGACTTGGACTTCTCCTTGCCATCAGGGTCGTAGTAGCGGACCTTGTAGCGGTCGCCCTTGCCGAACAGATCCGTCTTCTCTCGAACCGGTCGGCCAGTGTCGGTGTAGACGAGCTTCCCGTCCACCTTCTTCTTGCGCCACCATCGGTCCTCCACGTGTCCTTTCACGCGGCTTTCCTTTCTACCGTCAAGCCGAACCACTTCGGTGCGGCAGGAAATAGCCCTGGTGTCCCCCGTGGACGGCTTTTGCCGGGGAGCCAGGCTGTTCATGTCCTGTGGTTGTCAGGCCGCTTCAAGGCTTGCCAGCCAGGCCCGGACGCCTGCCGGGTCGTAGCGGACGTGCTTGCCAAGCCGTGCCCACGGCGGGCCGTACCCGGTGAGCCGCCAGTGCTTGAGCGTCTTCTCCGGGATCCCGAGGAACGCTCCCAGTTCCTCCGGCCCCCAGAGCCCTTCCAGCTCCACTACGCGGATTCGCGCAGGCATCGCTGTGCGCCGCCGACCAGATCGAGGCCCACTTCCGGCGACGTCCTGGAGTGTCGGTGGTCGTGGACGGCTGTGTGTTTCGTCTGATTGTGGCGAGGTGTTCGAAGGAGTCGTCATGTCCGCCCCAAGGCCTGGTCGGTATGCATGGATCGTCCACGACACCGTCGTAGCGGCCAGAGCGGAAGTACCCGTCCAGGTCGACTTCGACGGCGCGTCTTGACCACCAACTCCGTGCTAGGCGCTGTGGGGAGACACCACGACACCAAGTTGTACGGCCTCTGGTTCGAAGTCGTCGCCGTCCAACGCCGGTCACCCCCTCGGTCCGGAATCATCGCCGTTTCATCGCTACCCGACCAACCATGGGGTCATCGCTCGGCGGCGATGGCCTGGGCCACTGACCTACGTGCTCAGGCGATGTGCTGAGCTATCGATGTCGGTTACCTCTTCTGTGTCAGGGAAGTGCAATGCCTTTCTTGACCTGGTGAAACGCGAGCTACCGCAGGTTGCGGGCTTCGGTTCCACTCCGGAGGGGCGGGCTCCACGCCGTTGCTTCAGCTTGCCGTCGCCGGGCGATCGCCAGGCAATCCGGCGATCGCTGTATAACGCATGCTCGTGATCGGCCGACGTCTCCGGCACTCTTGTACGGGTCGCCGTCGCCGAGAAATGCCGAAACACACGAACGTGAAGTCGATCTGCTCTGGCTGCTGTACGCGTCGGTCAGGAGCACGTCCGGTTCGGCCGGGCGCACCTAAGCTTGAAGTTGCGAGTTCGACAGGGTACCGCGTTGTCCTGATTACTCGGCCTCGGCCAGTTCGGTCAGCATCATGTCGAGGGCGCCGATGGCGAGAGACAGGTGGCCCTCGCCGTCGAGAAGGTGGGCTGTGGCACCCGGGATGTGACGGGCCAGCCATTCGCCGTGTTGGAAGGGGACGAATAGGTCTTCGGTGCCGTGCCAGATGAAGGTGGGTACGTCGATGTCGGTCACGGAAAATCCCCACGGGCTTACGAAGGCAAGGTCGTCGTCCACCCAGCCATCGACGCCTGGGTGCAGCGCTTCGGCGTAGTTAGCGGCCAGGTCCTCGGCGTACTCGCCGGTTAGGACTGCGCGGTCAACGTCTGGGAGCAGGGTGCGCCATTCCTGCATGATCGCTGCACTGTCGTTGGCGCCAAGGCCGCGGGCATGGGATTCCAGCGCCGGGCGAAGTTTGGGCTCGCCGTGTAAGGCTCGGCCGAACAGTTCAATGTTCAGTTCACCCATTCCGTCGAGAAATTCCAGATCGGCTCCGCCATACGGGGCGAGCCCGGCAATCACGAGTGCGCCGGCAACTCGCTCGGGCAACAGTGCGGCCGTGGCCAGGCAGTGCGGGCCGCCTCCGGATCGGCCCGCGACGAGGCAACGTGGTGCGTCGATGTGATCGAGGATTGCGGAGATGTCCGGCGCGACATCGGCGATCGCTCGGCCGGGCAATCTGCTGGACTGGCCGTAACCGGCACGCGAATACCGCACTAGGCGGAGGCCGTGCTCGTGCACTGCATGCTGGAAACCGGTGAACCGGCGTACGGATCCGGGTGTGCCGTGGTGGAAGATCACCGGCAGCCCAGAAGGTGGCCCAGTGATCTCGATGTGCAAAGTCCGGCCGTCCGGCAGTGCGATGTAGGTCATGCCTGCATTGTCAGTGCAGCTGTGTCGCGGAGCAACGCATTGGTCCGGTCGAGTCCGCAGCACGGACGGCTGCGGACCCGCGGTCCGTTACGCGCTGGGACGACTACGTGTGGCGAGGACGAGATGTTCGTGCGCGCCGACATCGCGGGTGTTCGATCCGGCAATGACGAAGGTGCATGGCGGTCCGTGACGCTTCGAACGGGGTGGTCCAACTTGGAGAGTACGACGCACCGATTGGGTAGCGGCTCGAACCAGGTGCCGCATGGTTCAATCGTGCAGTGGCATCGACCGAAATCCTGTCGTACACCTCGGTAAGTACGACCTTGCGTCCTCCGCGAGTCGTTATCGTCGTCGACGGCGGCCAGCATTGGAGCTACTGGGTGCGCCGCGCTCTGTATCGTGCGGACAGGGCCTGGGGCGGTGCTGGCTTCGCAGTCGTACCGCACCGTGGTGGTCAGGTCGACGCCGTACTGCTGCGCGCATGCGAGGCATATGACCCAGATTTCGTCGTGACCTACAGCCCAACTGTGAACGACATCGAAAATCTTCGTCCAGGCTGGTTCACGATCACTGGAGATGACGACGAACCTCTCTCAGGGGAAGAACGAGAGCGGATGCTCCGTATGGCGCTGGACGAAGCTGCGCCGAGCTCCGCCGACCACGCAGCACGTGAACAGATCGCTTCCGTGTGCTCCCCCTATGCATCTCGCCGGGGAGGTGCGTGGCACGAGAGCGTCGAGTACTTGGGCAACGAGCCGACCGGCCATTTTCCGAACGTCGTGGACATGTCGGAGACGTGGCATGCATCCGTCCTTGCCTGTCCCGCGAACTGGGGAGGTGTGCTGGGTGCTGCCGTAGCAAATCACGCTGGTGTGGCCGCGCCACCAGAGCACAATGCTGAAGAACCGGTGCTCGACGATGACGTTCGCGAGCAGTTGGCGGGTTGGCTGCTCGACGACCCGAGTTGCTCGGCGCCCGACGAGTTGATGTGGCATCCCGGCGTGGCGGTCGGCATGGACGCCAAGACGACGCCCACCGCGCACACCCGCTCCAAGACGCACATCGTCGAAATTCATACCGGCTTTGACATTCACCGCACCGGACTTTTGGTCGTCGGCGACAGCGCCGAGGACTTGGCGCTAGCCCGCCTCTGGCAGTTGACCTTCGGCACCGGGTTCTGGGTGCCGTCTCCGCTGCTGGATGATGACGGCGCCGTACCGTGGCGCGTCGGGCATCGCATTGCACGGATCGCACGTGATCTCGCTCGAAACTCCAACCGCCTGGCGATCACGTCGATCTCGCGATCGGAAAAGGAACTCGAGATCACGCGCGACCGTGTCGTTGCGGCGAATCAGATCAAGATCCCTGGACAGCAGGATCCGGGGCTCGATGTGATCCTCAGTCCAAAGTTGCCGTGGCGGCAGCAGCCGACCGTGAGTCTGGCCGTGGAAGACCAGTGGGACAGCCAGGTGACCGTGCCGGTATCCGTCGCGGAGGACGGTACTCGTCGAATGGCTGCACCGCTTCCTGCTCCGGTGCTCGTGAGTGCCGATTTGGCGGCTCAAGAGGATCTGCAGTGGCACGTCGACGTGCACTGGGAGGACAGCCGCGCTGTGCGTCGACGCGGTTTGGACAGCAACGAGCTGTTCGGTAACCGCCCGGCTTTTATGTCCACATGGGCAAGAAGCAGCCGCCACGGCATGACCTACCAGTCACGGCGGAATGACTTCGTCACGCGCGGGACTCGGCCGGAAAACACCCTTGCCCGAGTCGCACTTCGCGAGTCGAGCCTTGTCACGTGGATCACAGCAAAGGCGGCTGAACGTGATCTCGTAGCGCGGCCGAGTGAAGCTGGTCTGCGCACGGGACTGCTAGTGGACATGCTCGGAGGGCGCGAGCAGTACGTCGACGTGTTCGGTGGTGTTCTGTTGCCGGCGCTCCGCGGCATGTTGGCGACCAGCTCGACAAGCAAGGTGGCGTATCCGGACGGGGACGGCGTGTCACTGTCGTCAAGGGAGGGTGTGTTGACCTTCGCCGGAATGTGCACGCGCGTCGCCGGCTGCGAGGAGGCCGAGGTGCGGGACCGGGTGGATGCCGTTCTTCGTTCCGGGGTGCTGCGCCGCGGGATGGTGGTTCTGTGTTCGACGTGCCAGCAGAAGCAGTTTCAGACCATCGATCGACTCGGCCAGCGCTGGCGGTGCGTCCGCTGTGACGCGTTGAACGACCTTGACCGGTCCGCGTGGAAGCTTCCCATGAACGAACCGACGTGGTTCTACGACCTGCATCCGGTGGGTCGGCACGTTCTGGCCGAGCACGGTGAGGTGTCTGCCCTGCTATCGGCATATCTGCGGGCGACGCGGAAGGACCAGCGCTCAACGTTCGTCGACGTCGAGGAAGTCACGTTCCTCGACGGGGACAAACCACAGGTCGAGGTGGACCTGGTGGCGTACGCCGAAGATGTCCTTACCGTGGCCGAGTGCAAGAGCGGTAGCGACCTGACCGGCCGAAGGGCCAGATTGGAGGTGGAGAAAAAGTGTCGTGTGGCGGCGTGGCTGCGCGCCGACCGGCTCCTGTTCGCCACCAGCGCCGAGGCATGGACTCCAGCCACCATCGTCTCGGTCGGCGATATTGTGCGTGACTTCGATGGTTGGGGCGCGTTGGGTTCACCAGAAGTCAGGTTTATCTCGGGCCTGGGGCGGAGCCACGCCGTAGTCCATGAGGAAGGCGGAAAGTAACCGACGGCCAAGGTAGAACAGCCAGGTCCAGGAGTTGATGCCGCCCCGCCCCGCTGGCGATCCTCGCCGAGACCGTCGACGAAATCGGGGACCTGGGCCGGCTCGGTGGAGCGCTGGGGTGGGGACCTGGCCGGTGTTCTCTTGCGGCTTGATGGACATCGGAACCTCCGTTCTCTCGCTGATGGCTTGGTCTGTTCCCGTGCCACCAACGGTTTCTGGGACCGAGGGTCCCCGCTGGAAAGGTCCTTCGAAGTCGATCCCGAACGGAGGAATTTTGTGTGTCCGAAGTCCGGATGCCTGCGCCGAGCTTGCGGGCTGATCGGGAGGCGACGTCCCCCGAGTTCGCAGGTGGTGTCCTCCGGGGTAATCCGCGTGCATGAGCAAGGGGCAGCCGCCTAAACTCGTCGAATGGTCGGCTCTGCGAACGTTCCTACCGAGGCCCGGATGACACTTCCTGCCTGGCTAGGCGGTAGCAATTTGAAGCAATTCCTGTTAGATGCGGAATTGCACGCCACGCGTATAGGAGCCTCCGACGAGTGGCGGGTGCGTACAACCGAACGCCATACGCAGCGTCGACCGAGCTTGATGATCATGGATCACGCGCTCAATGCTGGCCAGACCCGCACGCTGATCGCACGACTCGCCGCGAGTTCGAGTGACCGCGCACCTCACGTGCTGGAACCGACCGAGCTGCAACGTCGGATCGACCGAGCCGAGCAAACCAAAGACCCGGTCGACATCCTGTGGCTGTCGCAGCTACAGACCCAGGTTTGCCCAGCAGCAGACCTCGGGGATCTGGTGGCCGGGGTTCACAGAGAGCTTCAGCGTCAAATCAGCTCCGATGCACGGGTACATGTCCTGCGTCGCGGACGAGACTTGCTGCATCGTTCGCAATTGGCAACTGTGTTGCTACGCGTGGAATACGACCCCCAGCTGCGTGCCGGCAATCTAAAGTACGTCCAGGCGGCCAATGCTGCAGGAAAGACAGCCTTTGCCAGCTCAAGTGGTTTGTCCGACGGAATCTTTCTGCTCGACGCCTACGCGGGGTCACTGTTGGCCGCGCTTGCTCCCTCGATCTGGGCGTTCACGGCGCACAGGGAGCTCGGTGTGATTACCTACACGCTCGGACTGCCGCTGGCAGGAACCCGCGGCAACGCCGCCGAACTCCTGCACATCCTCTCGTTGCAGGGTGATCCGAACCCGTTTACGGTTCCGATGCTGTCCGCGAACGCCGGAACCGCCGCGATCGACTGGTGGGGCAGCCGTCTCAACGAGCTGTTCGGCGTCCTCACTGACCCCGCCGTGTTCACTGACCAGAACGGGGAATACCGCCCGATCAAGCATCTGCACTGTCGGATGACTGTCGAGCAGTTGTTCCGCCGGGTGAACTCGAGC
This sequence comes from Amycolatopsis camponoti, assembly GCF_902497555.1. Lineage (NCBI taxonomy): Bacteria > Bacillati > Actinomycetota > Actinomycetes > Pseudonocardiales > Pseudonocardiaceae > Amycolatopsis > Amycolatopsis camponoti. The sequence continues at coordinate 3,436,686 of NZ_CABVGP010000001.1, forward strand.
CAGATCGCGCGGCGGGACATCAACGCGCGTCGCGTGCTGCTGTTCACGGTGCTGGACACGCTGGAGCGAGTTACTGGCCGAGACCTGTCGAAGCTCTGCTCCTTGCCCTTCGCGCAGAAGACCCTTGACACCCTCCGCGCCGGAATGCCGGCCGACGCAGCGGAAGTGCTTCTGCCGGCCGCCGACCGAGCAGTAGCAGCCTTGAAGCAAGTCCAAGACGGATTCTTCATGGGGCATCAACCCGGCAGTGGTGAGGTCACCCTGACGCATACGGACAACACCGTCGCACGGCTCGACGCCGCTGTAGCGGCAGCTGACTACATAAAAGTCCTGCGGGACGCGACCCACGGGCACGGCAGCAACCGGTCCGGCCGGGTCGACCGCACGAACGCGCTGCTCGCGCACCACGATGGCACCATCCCGCATGACCTAGGTCTGCTCGGATACCTGTACCTCCTCGACGTCCTGGCGAACCCAGACAACCTCAGAAGCCATCTCTACCGGGGCGGCAAGGTCTGAACCCAATACGCCCGGTCGACTGGCTACGTAAGGACCTGAGATGGGCGCCCACCAGGACATGTTCACCAGAGGGTGCCTGAGGTCGGGGTATCTTGCCTGGCCACTCGGTTTGTAGGGGAGCGAACGATCAGCTCCACGAGCTCGACCGTGCGGGCGGCGTAGCCCCCCTTCGTTGTTGTACCAGCCGAAGATCTTCGCCAGGTGCGAGTCGGGCTTCGTTAGCGGTGCGTCGAAAACGCACGAAGCCCGGTCACCGATGATGTCGCGGGAGACCGGCGGTCCCGTGCTGTAGCGGAGGATTGCCTTGAGGTCCCCGTGGGCCGTCTCGGTCCACGTGTGGCCGTACGCGGGGAACCGGGACGTGCGCTGGCAGGAAGCCAGCCCACTGAACCTCCGTTGACGGCACCTGGCCGTGCGGCGGTTGGGCGGGCCACAGCTGAATTGTTGTCGAGTCGCTGGATTGACGCGGGTGCGCTCCACACCGCCGGCGCCGTCGCCGTCGCCGAAGGTGAACTGCTTTCCTTCGGCTTCTCGTGCGCCGACCGCTGGGGCAGCCGGGCCAGCAGGTTGAGTCTCTCGACGCCGAGGGACTCCGCGTCCGTCCAGTACTCGCGCGGGACGCCGTCCTTCTGTTCGGCGACCACCCGGTACGGGTTCAGGATGCCGGGCTGGGCGTTGAGCAGGTTGATCGGCCGCGCGTACGGGCGCAGCTCCGGCAGGTCGCACAGCCGCGACAGCGGGCCGGACGGGTCGAGGATCGTCCAGTTCGCGCCGGCGCGCAGCGTCTTGTAGACGATGCCGCCGCCGAGGAACGACTTACCACCACCCAGGCCGGCGACCATCGCGGTCAGGCCGGAGCCGTCGCGGATCTCCTGGGCCATCCACGGGTCCCAGGCCACCGGGCGCCGCGTGGCGGTGCACGTCTCGCCGAGCAGGATGCCGCGGCGGTCGCCGACCTCCGCGGTCGCCGTCGGGACCGCCGAGGACGCCCAGACCACCGACCCGCGGCGCATGTACGCCGCCGAGGCCAGCGGCTCGCCCGGGATGAACTCCCGGGCCATCGCGTACTGGGCCTCGGGGTGCTCGATGGCGATCTTCGGCTTGTAGAGGTCGAGCAGCTGCTGGGCCAGGCGCAGCGCGTCGCGCTCGGTCGGGCCGGACACCGCCAGCCGCCACCACGAGCGGACGCGGGTGGCGAGCGCGGTGAAGCCCGACGTCATCTCGTCGTCGATCTCCAGCACGCGCCCGGCCTGGCGCGACAGCGACTGCGGCGGCTCCAGCTCGTGCTCGTCGGTGTAGTGCTTGACCTGCGAGCGCACCTTGTTCATCTGGCGCTGCAGCTCGCTGGCGACCTCCTCGGGCCGCCGGACGTAGATCCGCGCCGACACCTCGACCGCCGCCGGCAACCGGTCGGCGGGATGAGCCACACGGCGTCGACCCGGTAAACCTCGTCATCGGGTCCTGATGCGCACGCGGGCCCGCCCCTCAGCCGGTGAACAGGCCGGCGATCCACTGGCCCACGTTCACGCCCGCGCCGCTGACCGCGAGACCGATGATGGCGAGCGCGATGACCACGCCGGCGAGCCGGCGCATGACGCCGGCGTTGTCGCCCTTGCGGCCGCCCAGCCACAGGAGCGGTGTCGGGCGCCTCCGACGGCTGTACTAGCCTCGGAGGCGCCCGACGGGACCTACTTGGTGTTGATCATCAAGCCGATCATGACGGCGGCGAGGTCGTGGACAATCGCGACAACGTCGGTTCCTCTCGCGAGGAGCACGACCGTGGCTAAAGCGGCCAGAACCCCTACCAGGCCGCTACCCAGCAGGAGGATCCAGATCAGGCGCCGGTAGAGCTTTCCCCTGGTCAGGACCTTGACTAGCGCCCACCATAGGGTGTGGCGGGGCTCCCGGTCTGGGCAGCGTCGTCTGCTGCCGTTAGTCTTGGACATGCGGCACTCTCCTGCTCGTTAGTGGCGTGCGGATTTGTCGTGTGGGGCGTCGCCTGCTGGAACAGGCGGCGCCCCGTTTGTATGAGGCTTGAAGCTTCGCGTTGTGTCGTCTGCGGCGTATCCAGGTTCGTCTCCCAAGTGTGCTGTAGGGTCCTTCGGTGGTGCACCCCGCGGTGGCTTCCCGGGCGAGCTCGGTGGCCTCGACGACCTGGTCGCTCTTGAGCTTGCCTTCGCCGAGGAGCCGGGTCAGCGCCCCGTCGACGCCGTCGAGCCGGGCTTCGAGGACCTGCTCGGGCGACGCGAGGGTCCAGGCGCGCGGGATCACGCGGGCGACGACCTCGGGGTTGAAGTTGTAGAAGGTGGCGGCGACGACCTCGGGCCCGACCGCGCCCATCGCGGCGCTGCGGCCCGCGAAGTACGGCATCCGACCCGGCCGCAGCCCGACGCCGGTGAGCGCCTGGTCCACCTCGGGCGCGAAGTACGCCAGAGCGTGAAGGGAATCGAAGGCCGACTTGAACCGCTTCTCGTCACCCGCCATGCCGGGGACCCTACTAACGAGTAACGGCACCAGAAGGAAGCTGGAGGGTGCCTTCAGCGCGTGGGCGGACGAGCTGGCGTGTAAGCCGGATCCTGTTCCCGGGTCGCCTCGCGGCTCGCCGGGCGGCGGCCATCCATCTCGGCCTGCCGTCGCCGGCAGGCTCCAGCGGCCTACCCGCAGGCTCGGACGGGCCGTCCTCGAACGCCTGCGCAGGAGCTCGCGCTCCCTCTTGGCCTTGCTCCGGGTGGGGTTTACCCAGCCGCCCCGGTCACCCGGGACGCTGGTGGTCTCTTACACCACCGTTTCACCCTTACCCCGGCCCTCGTGAAGCACGCGGGCCGTGGCGGTCTGTTTTCTGTGGCACTTTCCCGCGGGTCACCCCGGGTTGCCGTTAGCAACCACCCTGCCCTGAGGAATCCGGACTCTCGCCGGTCTGCGACCTGGATACGGACCCCGCACAGCTCCGACCAATACCGCGGCGCCGGTGTGTACGCCGGCGCTCCGGCTGGGCCGGTCAGCAGGTTCTCCGCCGCCCGCGGCTCATCTCCACCGCGTTGAGCCATTGCCCGTCGCGCCGGGGCGTCGCGTCGTAACGCAGGTCGGGCCAGCGGGCGACGGCGCCCGCCGCGACGATCGTGCCCAGCCCAGCCCAGCCCAGCCCAGCCCAGCCCAGCCCAGCCCAGCCCAGCCCGTGGCACGTCGGTCTGCAGACGACGCCATCGTCCAGCAGCAGCTTCGCTCCCGCAGCCACGACACCGCCGGCACGCTGCCAACTGCGACCACCACGCATGCGACGTCGATCGCCCGCCAGTCGGCGAACTCCAGGCCGACCGGGTCTGAAACTGATCGGCCTGTCGGGACGGTCAGTGCTGCGGAAAGGTCGAGGGTTTCGCATAGCCTTCCCTGATGGGAGGCGCGGAAGGCGGACGGCGGTGTTGACATGACCGACAGCTCGGACACCGAACAGTTGGGCGTTGACCTGACAAGCATCGCGTTCACCAAGTGGGGATGGGTATTTCGTGGTCAACCCATCCGCGACTACGGCATCGACGCGCACGTGGAGCCGAAGACCGGCGGCGTGGCGTCGGGGCGCCTGGTGGCTCTTCAGATCAAGACTGGGCAGTCCTACTTCGAGCCCGCCGCGGAGGGGTGGCGGTATCGCGCGAAGGGCAACGAGCGGCACCTGCACTACTGGCTGGGGCACTCCCTCCCCGTCTTGATCATCTTTTGTGATCCGGAGACGGAGACCTTGTACTGGCAGCACGTGACCGCGGAGCGGATCAACTACACCCCGAACGACTGGACGATCGTCATTCCGCGCCATCAGACGATCACTCCCGACGCCAAAGACGCGATCACCGCCATCGCCTACGCGGCGGCGGGCGCAACCGAAGACCCGCTCGACGAGACAATGCCGTTTCTACCGCCGTCGGCGGCGGACGCCATCTGTCACGTCGCAACCAGTGAGCCACGTGGAGCTTTGCGGCTGGCCGTCGCGTTGGCGCGCGGACGTAGTGAACCGCGGTTGGCCGTCGAGACGATCCTGGCCAGCCGGCCGAGCTGGTTGGAACGCGGGGGTGGCCAGTTCGAAGCGATCCTGGGTGGGTACTCGGTGGAGCACGGCCACCCCGACCTGGCGGCTCGGGCCTTCACGCTGGCTGCTGAGCAGGTCGATGCGGGTGCAGGGCGACTGTACGCCTTGGCCGCCGTGTTCACCTCTGGAGCCGGAGACCTGCCGAAGGCGGCCGAGCTGGTGGAACATGCCGAGGCTGCCGGGGGGCCGCCCGTGCTCCTGGCGGCCGTCCGCTGGCATCTGCGGCAGCTGGACGAGGCTGGCTCGGTCCCAGCTCCAGATGCCCTCCAAGCGGCCTTGCCGGACGAGCTGTCCAGCGAGCTGATGTGCCTGCTGATCCTCTGCGAGGACGCACGCAACCGCCGCGACGTCAGCGGAGTCGTTGCTTACTCGGAGCAGGCCCTGGCGGCTGGCCCGGACAACAGCGGCCTGCAACTACGGATGGCTGAGGCGCTGTTGTGGCGCGTGACGGACGGCTCGGCAGCTGTACCGGCGGAGGACCTGCGCCGCGCCGAGGACCTGGCGACTACTGCCTGGCAGCAACGCCGCCGCTGGTCTGGCTCCAGCGCAGACGCGTTGACGGCGCTGTTGCGCAAGCATCTGCTCACCGGCGCGAACTCGATCATGATCAACCTTGCCACGCCATCGCCGCACGGACTAGCCAGCGAGCAGGAGGCGAGTGATGGCAGGGTCGCATATCTCGGTGCCATCGCGGCCCTCGCCCTGGGACAACGCGACAAGGCGACGGAGTTCGTCGGCAGGGTCGATGAGACGCCGATTGCCGCCGGCTTGCGCGCGCTGATCGCCGATCCCGATCTTCCGCGCGATGATCAGATTCGACTGTGGCGGGACGCGCTGCCGGTCGTCGATCATCATGACTTGCGCTTGCGCGGTCTCTACCGCCTTGCGGCGCTGGGGGCGTGGCCGTTTCCCGAGCTCGACGAGGCGCGCGAGTCAGGGGTTATCGATCCGGTCACAGCGGACCTCTTGGCAGGCCGCAGCGAGGCTGCCCGGGGCAACGTGCCCGCCGCGGTGGCGCGGCTGCGTCGACATGTTGCGACGTCAGCTGGCGCGGTGGAGTTGCTGGTCGAGGTGTTGGAGAACGACGGCCAGTATGAGCAAGCGCTGGAGGAGTGCGCGCGGGGAATCGCCCGATTCGGTGAGGTCGTGTTGGACGCGTTGCGGCTGAACCTGCTGTTGCGCAGCGATCAACACCACGCCGCTGCGGACTTCGCTGCCCAACTCTTGTCTCGTGCTGATCTTCCGGCCGAGCGGCGGCTGGCCCTGCGTCGCGGGTTGATCGGGTTCTACACGATGCGCGCGGACTGGGTGAACGTCGAAACGCATAGCCGAGCGGCACTGGGAGAGCACCCGGGGCAGGCCGACCTCCAGTGGGCGCTGATCGGCGCCACCGTCAACCAAGGTCGCCTCGACGATGCCTGGGCACGGTTCCAGCAGCTCAATCCACCGATCATCCACGGCGGCGCGCTGGGCGTGTGGATGGGGCTGCACGGAACGTTCGGGTTCACCGAAGCCGACATCGGCACCGCCTTGGACAGCCTGACCCGTTGGCCCGACGATGGGGACATCGGTGCGCAGATCCTAACGACATTGATGCACGCGGGTGGTCGACGCACGCCGGATGGCCATCCGGTTCTGCCCGATCTCGACGAGGCCGGTGTGCAGAGATTCCAGGACGCTCTTCAGGACTACCTCACTCGGTATCCCGACGGTCCGATCCGTGCGATCAACATTGACGGGCTGAACTTCGCCGAGATGATGCGTGCCCAGTTGGCGCCGCGCGCTGAGCAGGATCGGCTGCTGGTTAGCCTGGTCAGGCAGGGGCGGCTGCCCCTGGGGCTGCTGACCGCATCCCGCAGCCGGCCGTACGCGCAAGCGCTGATCCAGCGTGCCTGCGGGCCGATTGTGGCGATGACCTTGGACTCTGGTCAATTCGACCGGGAGATTGCCGCCGCTAGGACCGCGCTTAACCAGTCGGTCGTGGTCGAGACCAGCGCACTGGTCATAGCCACTTTGCTTCCTGCCCGATGGCCCGCTTTGCGGGCCGCGTTCGCCGAAGTCGTGGCCCCCCGCAACGTCCTACAGGACATCCAAGTCACCGGCGCCGAACTGCGCCGCGATCCCGACAGCCTGGCCTGGGTGGGATTCGACTCAGACCAGGGCGTACTGACGCTGACCGAGGCTTCCCAAGACCAGGCCAGCGACTTCATCAGCCGGATCAACGACATCGAGGCAGCCGCCCGAGATCTCGTCGCTGTGGACACCCCGGCTCGCGAGGTCTTCCCAGACCGAGGCGGGTTGGGCGATCGAGAGGTCTGGGTTAGTCCGCTGGAAATGGCCGCGCAGACAGGCAAGGCGCTGTGGAGCGACGATGTTGTGGTCCGGGAACTGGCCGCAGGGCAAGGCATACCTGCATTCAGCACTCTTGCCTTGGTGCATGTGCTGATCGAGGATGAACTAATCGAGGACACCCTACGCGCCGATGTGCAGACGTTGGCCCGTGCCCATGTCGTCGACCTGACCCTGACCGCCGATGAACTTTTCGCTATCGCCCGCGACGACAACTGGTCGCTCGGCGCAGCGGCTACCTACGTGCAGCGCGGCGGCTTCTGGTCCCAGTACGACAGCGCACTCACCGACTGCCTGCCCATTTTCGAGAAGGTCCACGCACACGAACCCGACCTGCTGGTCGCGTGGCTGGTGAGCGTCTGCATGGGCGTCGCAGACCATGTGGCGGACACTGCCTTGAACAACGCCCTTCGCCTGCTCACCGACACGATCGCCGACCACCTAGCCATCGAAGCGGCAAGTCGAGACATATTGCACGACGCCGTCCGCGCTACAGCCGAAACTATTCGACGGCAGCGTAACGAGCGTCATCAATAGTAGGTGACCGACCCTACCTGCGACACTAGCCCCTTGCCCGCCAGGGCGCTGTCCAGGATGGGCTGCGGTCGCGGCAAGGTGTACCGGTCACCGATGTGCTCGTGGGCGAGGTTTTCCAGATGCGTTCGCAGGCCTGGCGTGCTGGGCCGGCTGCCATCCCGGGATCCTGGTTAACCACGTGCATGGCGACCTCATCAGCGGCCGTGCGGATGGGTGGCGACGGTAACGGTCGTGCCGGGCATTGCGAGCACCGACTCGCGGCGACTCCCGCTTCCTCGGCGTCACCGAAGACGCCGGACACCTCCTCCACGCCGTCTCGACTGCATCGACGGCGAGCGCCCCGCGGGCGACGCTGGCTGGGACGCCTCGCTCTGGCCGCTGTTCAGTAGCGATGCCCCGACGGAAAGTTGGTTCCCGACCTGGGACACCACGCCCACAATGACGGCTGAGCGGGAGTGGTCGGCGCGCTGGGCGCACCGGGCATCGCTGATCAACTCGGTCGGCAGCATGGTCGGGGTCGTCTCGTCGATGTTTATAGACCAGGTTCAGGAACGCACGGGCACGCGTCGGTCGGCCGCTGGCGGTGGTCGCAAGGTGCGTTGTCGTTCTCGGCGGGTGCGCGTTGTTGTAGTATATTTCCACGCGTCGTGCGGACGTGCGCTCAAAGAGTGCACCGGCCGGCGGCTAAACCGATCGTGTCTGGTCCGGCGTCCCCGGTGGGCTGGCAAGTCAGCTCACGGGCTTTCAGGCTTGGCGCACGCCGCCATCGAACGGCGCTGTTCGATGGGACGACCGAGCTGGTCGCCACCGGTATCGATAGACCTGCAACGGGTTGGCCTTCCGCGACTAGTGCTTTCCCGAGGCCGGTTTGATCGACGATAGAATGTCGGCGTGTGGATCCGCGACGTCGACTTCCCCAGTGAACTCATCACCGCTCATAGGTCGGGCGAGTTGGTGATCTTCGTGGGCGCCGGCGCTTCGCTCGACGAACCGTCAGGTCTTCCAGATTTCCTAAGCCTTACTAATGTCATCGCCGCCGAAGCAGAGGTACCGGCGCCGGATGGGGACGACCGGCGGCAGCTGGACGGCTTCTTGGGGCGTCTATCAGACCAGAATATTGATGTCCATCAGCGGGTCGTCGCCCACATCGACAAGCTAGGATCGTCACCGAATCGCTTGCATGAGGCACTCGCTGAGCTGGCGATCGCGTCGCAGCAGATTCGCATCGTGACTACCAACTATGATCTGCATATTTCATCGGCGCTCCGCGGTCGAGAGGCAGTCTTCGATGAGTACTCGGGACCGGCTCTGCCTTTGGGTAATGACTTCGTCGGCCTCGTGTATCTGCACGGAGACCTGAGGCAGGAGCCTCGGCGACTCGTCGTCACAGACGTCGACTTCGGAAGGGCGTACCTCCGAGACGCCTGGGCGGCACGGTTCCTGGAGCGGATGTTCGGCGCGTACACGGTGCTGTTTGTCGGCTACAGCCACAGCGACGTCGTCATGCGGTACTTGGCGCGTGCGTTGGGGCCCGGCGCCGCGCGCTACATCCTCACAGATGACCCAGATGCCCCGAACTGGCGCTTGCTGGGTCTTCGTCCGGTCGGGTATCCCGTTGTCGACGGCTCTCATGCCGCGCTGGCGGAGGCGATCGGTGGATGGGCGACGCGCGCGTCGATGGGGCTGCTCGATCACCGTCGGCGAATCGCCGAACTCACTTCGGCGGCGCCTACGCAGATCCCCGAGGAAGAGTCCTACCTCGAGTCCGTCGTCGCCGACACTCACCTGGTTGGCCTCTTCACCGAACTGGCGCGAGGCCGGGAGTGGCTGGAGTGGACAGCTCGCCAGCCGGAGTTCCGGAAGCTATTCGACGAAGCAGTTCCGCCGACCGACACCAGCCGTTCGTTGGCCTATTGGTTCGCGCAGAACTTCGTCGTCGAGGAGGGCCTTACGACGGCGGCATTCGCGGTACTGCGCGAGTCACATGGACGGCTCGGGCCAACTCTGTGCGAGGCTATCGGGCACGCCCTGCACATGGCCCCAGCGCCGCGGCCTGCGTGGCTCACCCCGTGGCTCGTGCAACTGATCGAGAACGCGTCGGCAGAAAGCCCTGACTGGCTCGAATACGCACTGACGAAGTCGCGGTGGCCACAGGACGAGACCATCATACTGCTGCTGTTCGATCAGTTGACCGAACCTTACGCGCGGCCTCAAGTGTCGTTCGGGCTACCTGGAAAGATGCGTTTCACGATCGAATTGCGCGGATCGACGCACGGGCTCGACCAAGCGTGGAGCGAACTCTTTCAACCTAATCTGTCCCGTCTTGCCGCGGCAACTTTGACGATCGTAGGGAGGCACCTTCGCCGGGCCTGGCAGTTATTGGCGACAGCGGAGTCAGCCAGCAACTCCTTCGATCCTGTATCTTTCGGTAGGTCAGCCATCGAGCCACACTCGCAGGACGCGCGTCGAGAACCCATTGACAGCCTTATTGATGCGGCGCGAGATAGCCTCTTGTCGCTGCTTCAGGCTGGTCATCCTCTTGGCGCCGCAACCCTAGTCGACTGGGCAGATGCCGACGCCCCCTTGCTCAATCGACTTGCTTTGCACGGGTTTATCCACAGACCTGACCTCGACAGCACTGAGAAGATCAAGTGGCTTCGAGGAAAGAGCTGGGTTTATGTACACCATCTTCGTCATGAGGTGTTTAGTTTACTTGCACTTGCTCTGCCTGACGCTGAACAGGCGCAAGCGAACGGTCTTGTCGACGACATCATGGCCGGGCCTGAGGGAGATGGCGACGGCGCGGAGGCTCTCCGCAGTCGCACTTACGCTCAGTTTAACATACTGACTTGGGTTAACCGGCACCGCCCAGATCTGGAGGCGGCCGTCGAAGCCTTGGGTGCAATCCGGGAACAGTACCCGGATTTCGAGGTGCGCGAGCACCCCGACCTAGTTTCGAGCATGACCACTGGCTGGGTGCGCCCGGTGCCGCCGATGACAACGGAGGAGCTTCATGTTCAGATCGGTGTGGACGTTGCCAGTGTGATCGAAGAATTGAGACGACTTGATGACGGCGGATTCCGTTTCGAGGGCCCAACATGGGAGTCTGCGCTCGCTCTGATCAGGGACACTGTTCGCGAGTTTCCCGGGGATGGCTTCGCGATCTTGCGTGGTATCCCTGACTCCGAAATATCGGTCGTCGGAGCTGTGATCACAGGTTGGTCGGCGGCTCTCGTGTCCGACGATGACGCGAACAAGATCCTGCAACTGCTGACGGGATTAGATCTGGCGAGCGTGAGCGAAAGCGTCTCGCGCATGCTTTCCGATAGTGGCCAGGGCGAGACGAGCTCAACCGAATGGCATCGATACCCGGCTGCGAAGGGTCTTGCCCAAAGGCTCTGGTTGGCGATCGAGACGCGACCGGCCGACGTCGATGTTGAGGACTGGTTGATTGAAGCAATCAACAACGACGCGGGCCGCGTCGCTCTCTTCTGGACGAGAACGATCTCGACTGAGTGGCGGGATGCGGGCGACAGCTGGTCCGGCCTAGATGCCGATACACAGCGACAGCTGGAACTCATGATCTCAGGCGATGACTCTCGCTCAGCGATGGCCGAAACCGTGTTGGGTAGCCAACTATTTTTCTTCTTCAATGCGGACCGGGTGTGGTGTGAGCAGCACCTGTTGCAGCTTTTCGATTGGTCGACTCCGGCGCGAGCGCGGCGCGTTTGGGACGGCTTCCTTATATGGGGGCGCTGGAACGACCAGCTTCTCGATGCCGGGCTCCGGCAGCTATACCTTAATACGGCGTCGAACGCCTCCTTCTTGCGTGTCGAGCTTACCCGCCAGCTTTGCGTGCACGCAGCAGCGATCTCCCTGTTCAGTGAAGCGGATGCCTTGGAATTTGCGCGCCGGTTTACCGCGAATGGCGACGTCGCGCTCAGCGTCGAGTGGATGGACCAGGTATCCTGGCAACTCGCCGTTCTTCCGGCCGATGCGGCGGAAAGCCAGTGGGGACGCTGGATAGAGCAATATTGGCGCGGGCGCATTGTCAGCATTCCGCGTCGGCTATCGGTTAAGGAGGCGTCAGCGCTAGCTGTGTGGACGTTGTACCTCGGCCGATTCGTCCCGGAAGCTGTCAGGCTGGCAACTGCGAGTCCGGCGGGTCTCCAGGCCCATTCGCATATTCTTCGCAAACTAGACAGTGATGTCCTCGATTCGGCACCCGATGAACTTGGCGCCTTCCTTGCGCACCTGATGAAGCACACTGAGCCGCCCTTCTGGGAATGTAGACCACTGGCTCGGATCGTGAGGCGCCTTCGGGGCAGAGTGAAGGAGTCAGACATCAACGCGGTCATCGCCGCCGCCTTAAGACTCGGTTGCATGTCTGCGGGTGAGTGGTGATACCGAGATCTTGGCTTCGAGTGCGGAGTCGGGACTACCTGAACGGGCGCTGTCCTCCCGTCAAGTCAACTCGCACGTAGGGCGGCGCCGGAGTCGGCGTAGCGCTTGGAGCGCGTATCGAAGTAGCGGCCGGCCTGGATGAACGTCGTGACGGCGGCGGCCACCTCGAGGTACAGGCTGCTGGCGGCGGGCTCGAGCTGATGAGCTCGAGGTTGTGGCGCATGCCAGGCTGGCCGCAGCGTCATCAGTAGGCTGAAACGGTAACAGTGGAGGTCTCCGGCGCGAGAGCGCTGCCGTGCCCGCGCGTGCTCGACCTCGAGGTCGAGCAGATCGGTCAGCATTCGGGGGTGCAGGGCCATCAGCCGTCGGCCAGTGACTTGCGGTTGATCAGCACGAGCACGTCGTCCTCGCGCACGCCCGCGTGCTGGAGGGTCGACGTGGGGTCGAGCTCGCCTTCGCAGGCACTAGTCGTCTTGCGGAGGCCACGGAGAATGCCCGCCAGGATAAGACCTGGGACAATGCGCTCGCGGCTGTTTGGCTACATGGATCGACGGGTGTCGTCAAAAACTCGTTGTCGCTGGACCGCGAGGTGACAAGAATCTTTCACGAGGTGCAGAGCAGTCGACTGACTGTGAGCGATTGGAGTGAGGTACGGCGACCAGCCGCAGCGGCCTTTGAGCAGTTTGTGGAAGCTGCACGCGAGGATCTCCGCCTTCCGTTTGCTTCGATCCGGTTGCTGCCTGACGAGGGGGTTTGAGTGACCTGGATCGGCTTCGGCCGAACTTCCTGCTGGCGGCGCCGCTATCCCAATGGGCGACTCGCGATCGTGCTGCTGAGCTTCTCAGGTGAGCCTGTCAAGTTGGTTTGCGGACGATGCCGGTGTAGGCGGCGATGGTGAGTGTGGCCAGGGCCCAGAGGAGGGCTTGGAGTGTCCAAAGGATGACGGTGAAGGACTGGCCCCTGCCGGTGGCGGTGTCGATGTCGAGGCGGGCGCGTAGGCCAGTCGCGCCGAGGAAAGACCTCGGTCGATGCTGAGGCCGATGAGTTCGACGGGTGAGCAGGGGCTCGCGGTGGCGGGTGGGACGCGTTCGGCGGCGTGGTGGCCGGAACGTGTGTGGTGACGTGGCTGGCGAGCAGGCCGAGGCCTGCGGCGAGAACGAGTACGACGCCGAGGGCGGTGACGAGGCGGTTGGCTCGATAGCCGTAGCGGCCGAGCCAGCCCCAGAGTGCGTGTCGCGCGCGGGCGGCCCGGTTGCCCACAGCCTGGGGGTTCGGTGGCGGAGTTCGTGTTGCTGAGTGATGAGGACTGCGCGGGCGTTGTCGGTGGCCGATGGCGCGTTCAGTCGCGGCGAGTTACTGGAAGGGTTGGGGCCAGTAGGTGGGACTGTGTGGACTAGCAGGTGGAGCCACTGGCGCCATGACGTCTCGCGGAGAATGGGATAAGTGAGCCCGTGGGCTCTAATAACGCGGCAGTGGTCGGGGCAGTCACGACGGCTGACCCCTTCATGGCCGGCCCGGCACACCACCGCCGACGGGAGCCGCAACGGTCCGCTGATTTTGCGTCGACGAGGACCAGGAGCGGACCTGAGCTGTTGTCCCTACCCGTGCTCAAGGGCGTCACGCCAACGTCCATCGTAGCCGACCCCAGCAGCCTGATGCGCTCCCGATCGCGGTGATGGCCGTCTCCGGCTGGCTGCTACGTGGACAGCAGCCTGCCAAGTCCTGGCAGATGATCGTGCTGGGCTGATCTCAGCCGTAGTTGTCCCACTGCGCCGCAGCGTTCTTTGGATCGATCGACAGTTCGGCTCGCATATGGTTGAGCAGCTCGTAGTACGCGTCGAGTGGAACATCCTCCGCGGTCACCTTGCCAACCGACGTCACCGAGGGCGCATCAGCGCAGAGATCGGTGATTGTGTCGCGGTAGAGCCACATGATGCCGTCGCATTTGTCTCGCAGGTCACGCGAGGCGACGAGGTAAAGTTGCGCCGCTCGCGGCCTGATGCGTTCGCCCAGGTCTTTGAGCTGGGTGGCAACGTCCGATGAAGGCGGCTCATCCTCGCTGATCAACTTGTCGACTGCGTGGTGAAGTACCTCGGCCCACTCGTGGAACACCTCGATGAAGCTGGCGAAGATCCGCATCTTGTCGGCGTGAAGAGTTTTCCGCTCGTCGTCCAGCGCCTGGATCAGCAGACGTTTGTTCTGACTTCGGTTGTTCACGACGTTGCCGATCACCACGCCGACAATGCCCAGTACGGCTACGCCCAGCGGGATCCAAATCGAAACCTGACCTGATGGCATCAGGCTAACCTAGTACTGCAACGGCACTCGGGTGACGTGTGATAGATCATCCGGGACTGTAAAACGAGCGGTGTAACTCCCGATCATGGAAGTGCACCTGATGACCGACATGATGTCCGGCGTGGAGAACGCTGAGGACTCGAAGCCCGAGACCGGCGTCGACGGCCTGGACGACCTAGACGAGCAGCTCGTCGCGCAGCTGGTGAGCCGGGCGAAGGCCGGCGGGCTGGCGCTGACCGGCGAGGGCGGGGTGCTGGCGCAGCTGACCAAACGACTGCTGGAGTGGGCACTCGAGGGCTAGATCACCGACCATCTCGGCTACGTCAAGCACGACCCGGCCGGTCGCGGAACCGGAAACTCGCGCAACGGTACCCGCGCCAAGACCGTGCTCACCGACGTGGGCCCGGTCGAGATCGACGTGCCGCGGGACCGGGATGCCAGCTTCGAGCCGAAGATCGTGGCCAAACGGCAGAAACGCCTGGGCGGCGTGGACGAGATGGTGATCTCCCTGGCCGCGAGAGGCCTCACGACCGGGGAAATCTCCGCGCACCTGGCCGAGGTCTATGGCGCCGAGGTGTCCCGCCAGACGATCTCCACGATCACCGACAAGGTGGTGGAGGGCATGGTCGAGTGGCAGGACCGGCCCCTGGACCCGGTCTATCCGGTGATCTTCATCGACGCAATCCACGTCAAGATCCGCGACGGGCAGGTCGCCAACCGCCCCATCTACGTCGCCCTCGCCGTGACCTGCGAGGGCCGCCGCGACATCCTCGGGCTATGGGCCGGCGACGGCGTCGAAGGCGCCAAGTACTGGCTGCACGTGCTCACCGAGTTGAAGAACCGCGGCGTGGCCGACGTGCTCATGGTCGTCTGCGGCGGGCTGACCGGGCTGCCCGACGCGATCACCGCCGTCTCGGAGCAGACGATGACCCAGACCTGCGTCGTGCACTTGCTGCGCGACAGCTTCCGCTGCGCGGGGCGCCAGCACTGGGATGCCATCGCTAAGAGGTCAGTTCAGAATGAGTCGGCGTGTCGTCTTTGCCTGGCATGCGGGGCTTTCGATGATGTTGGTATGCGTGAGGAGGTTCTGACCGACCAGCTGTGGGAGCGGCTGGAGCCGCTGCTTCCGGTACATCCACGGCGGTTCCGCTACCCGGGGCGCAAGCGCGCCGACGACCGCGCTGCACTGGAAGGCATCCTGTACGTGATCCGCACCGGTATCGGCTGGAACCGCCTGCCGACGGCGCTGTTCGGCGCCTCCGGGGCCACCTGCTGGCGGCGGCTGACCGAATGGCACGAGGCCGGCGTCTGGCAGCAGCTGCACGAACGCCTGCTCGCCGAGCTACGTGCCGCCGGGCTACTGGACCTCTCGGCCGCGCTGGTGGACTCCACGCACCTGCGGGCCCTCAAAGGGGGGACCACACTGGCCCCAGCCCGGTCGACCGCCGCAAGCTTGGCTCGAAACACCACCTGATCACCGACGCCCACGGCACCCCACTTGCGGTCACGCTCACCGGCGGCCACCGCAATGACGTCACCCAGCTGATCCCGCTGCTCGACGCCATCCCACCGATCCGCGGCCTGGTCGGCAAGCCACGCCGTCGGCCGCGCCGGCTCTACGCCGATCGCGGCTACGACCACGACAAGTACCGCCGCCTGGTCCGCGCCCGCGGGATCACCCCGGTCATCGCCCGCCGCGGCGTCGAACACGGCTCAGGCCTGGGCAAAGTCCGGTGGCCTGTGGAACGCACCTTCGCCTGGCTCAAAAACTTCCGCCGTCTGCGCATCCGCACTGAACGACGAGCCGACGTGCATCAAGCCATCCTCAGCCTCGCCTGCTCGATCATCTGCCTCCGCAAACTCATTCTGAACTGACCTCTAAGGCGCTCAAGCCGGTCTACACCGCAGCGACCGAGGCCACCGCGCGGGAGCGGTTCGCCGAGTTCGCCCAGGAGTGGGGCGCCCGCTATCCGGCGATCGTGCGGTTGTGGGACAACGCGTGGGCGGAGTTTGTGCCGTTCCTGGCGTTCGATCCGGAGATCGGGCGGGTGATCTGCTCGACCAATGCGATCGAGAGCGTCAACGCCCGCATCCGCCGCGCGGTGAAGGCCCGTGGGCACTTCCCGAATGAGCAGGCCGCGCTCAAGTGCGTCTACCTGGCGATCTTGAGCCTCGACCCGACCGGAACCGCCCGCAAACGCCGGACCATCACGAGCCCTCGTTGGTCCTGCAAGTACGCGATGGTAACGATCGTCCGAGCCTCGGTAACAGTATCTTTCCCCGGTCCGACTCTTGGTCTTACCTCCAGTTCGCTACGTTCCGCTGAAGGGTGGCGCAGCCGATGCACGTGATAGCCGATGCTCTGGCCTCGCAGAGCTTCTATATCGAACTGACCACGAAGGCTTTGGCTGTCGTGGTGGTCGGTCTCTTGGCGAGATTATTTCGTGGACCGCTTCTCCGGTACGGAAGGGTGGTGATCAAGAGCGGGCCGGACTGGCTCGAACGGGCGGTGGGCCGGCAGGCTGATCGTCTCTACCCGAGTTGGCGGGTCAAGACCGGCATGCGGCACCGGCAGGTGGGGCTCGAATGGCGGTTCGAGACTGTCCGGCGGTTGCTGCGCCGGCGGCGGGGCTACTTCATCCTCGGTGGGGTCTATCTCGATCTGCTCGTGCGGCCTGTCGGGGTGACGAAGCTCGAAGACAAGGAGTACAGCAACCTCGATCGGGTGCATTGTTCGTGGGGTGGGTCGGCCTGTTATGTCGGCCACTACCTCTACGAGAACTTCGGCACGAAGAGCTACCTGTACTCGAAGATCGGGGGACTCGGCGTCCTCAGTCACGAGTTGAAGAGGCTGTTGCGCCAGGAACCGTGGATCAAGCGTGGCCACTACGGCAGCGGTGATCCGGGGCAGCAATCAGGGATTTCGGTGCACCTCAAACAAAAAGACGCCACCTTCCGCACGACTTTCACACACAAGGGTGCGCTCGAAGAGTTCAACTGGAGCCCGGTGCTGAGCAAGCTGGAGAAGAAAGCCGGGCGAGGCGGTGTGCTGCACATTTCGGGCTATTTCAGGACCGGCCTGCATCACGAACTTTGTGATTCCCTCCAACGACTTTCGCCGAATCTCATCGTCTGCATCGACCACGGCCGGTTCCTTCCTGAAGATCATCTCATGCCGGCCCAAGCCCTGCTGGAAGCCTTCAGCATGCAACTGATCGACGTTTACATCTCGACACCGCCTGAGCTGGACCGGTTGATGGCCCTGGCCGGCGAGGAGGTGGACGAGAGCCTATCGACGGCGGAGAAGCTGAAGACCTATGCGCAACGGCCGAATCTGCTCCCGCGGGTGACGGTGGTGCGCGGCGAGGTGACCGCCCAATCCGTCACTTCCCTCGTCGTCGTCGACAGCTGCCTGCTTGCTCCTGTGACGGTCGAACCGGGATTGCCACCGTCGCGCGATGTGCCGGGCAAGAACAACGCATTCAACGCGGCACTCGTCCACTACCTGTCGAATGGTGACCCCGAGGAGCCCATGGTCGACCTGGTCGGACGTGCCGTCGAGCGGGCCCTCCGGTGTTGGGTCGCGAATGTCGATCACTGAAGCCGAAAGGTGATCCGATGGTGCAGCCGAGTACCTTCTTCGCTCTCGATCACCTGACTGCCGGCCGGCTGTTCGGCGGCATCGACCGCGCGTGGGAGCTGTTGCCGCGTCTGCCCGATGTCGTGGCGTCGTGGTTGGACGGCCGGCAGGTGATCGAGGGTGAGGTCATGGCGGGCGCGGTGATCGGTCCCGAACCCGTGTTCGTCGCCGCGGGAGCCCGGATCGAACCTGGTGCCTACCTCTGCGGGCCGGCGTATGTCGGGCCGGGTGCCGTGATCCGTCACGGCGCCTACGTCCGGCAGAACTGCATCTTGCTGGACGGCGCCGTCCTCGGCCACGCGTCGGAAATGAAGAATTCGGTCATGCTGCCGGGAGCCAAGGCGCCGCACTTCGCCTACCTGGGTGACAGCATCCTGGGCAGCCGAGTCAATCTCGGGGCCGGTACCAAGTTGAGTAACCTGTCCATCACCGCTCTGAGGCACCAGAAGACGCTCACAGTGCAGATCGACGGCGTAGTCTACGACACCGGCCTGACGAAGTTGGGAGCCATCCTCGGCGATGACGTCCAAACCGGATGCAATGTCGTGCTGAATCCTGGCACACTGCTTGGCCGCGGAGCCCGGGTCTATCCCAATACGAGTGTCCGCGGCTACCACGGTCCCGGCGAGATCCTCAAATTGCGGCAGCACGTCGAGACAGCGAAGTGGCGTTGAGTGTTGCAGATCCGCGTCCGACAGTGCCGCCACGGAACTCGTGCCAGCGGGCGACGTCGCACGCTGCTGCAGATCAGCGAGCGAGACCTGCGCAATGGACGAGATGTGTCACGTTGAGCTATGGTGTTGGCATGATCTCCCCGAACACGGGAGATATCCCACGTATGGGGGTTCAAGTCTCGGACACAGTATTACCCCACGGATCGCGAAACGCGATCTTGAAGCTGGGACGATCCTAGCTTAGCTCGAATCGATGTTCTGCAGGCGCCATTCGGTGCCGTCGTAGACAATGATCTTTCCTGAGTCGCGCAGCGCCGCCGCCACACGTCTGTGTCGTGGTCGGTCAAACTCCCGCGTGGCGTGGCCGTCGTTGCCTTCATGTCCAAGTTGGATGTTGAGCTCGTCGACGAGGTGGTCTTCACGGATGTAGAGCGTCTTCGGTCGCGGCTGGTTCGCGCGTTGGGTGCTGGTGTGGCCGTGGCGGCAGCGATAGGTCGGTCGCCCGTGGTTCCAGTGCGAGTCCAGTCGCCGACCGCACACGCCGCAGTGAATCAAACCGGCGAGTGCGAACCGACGGGTCCGGCCGTCGTGGGTTGGTCGCGCCGCTCGGATCTGCTGCGCGGCGAGGAAGTTCTGTTCGGTGACGAGTGCAGGATGTGCGGCCTTCGCAGACAGTGCAGGTAGGGACGCTGGGCCACTGGTGTCGGTGGCGCGGCGGTTCCAGGTCTGCCGGCCGGTGTATCGCGGGTTCGCCAGGATGACGGCGACGGTGCGTAGGGTCCAGGCCTCGCAGGTTCGGTGGCGATTGCGGTCCCGGTCGGCGCTCGACGGGCAAGGCACGCTCCGTTCGTTCAGGCCGCGGGCGATGCTGGTGACGCTGTGTCCGGCGAGACGCTGCCGAAATATCCAGGCGACGTGGGGTGCGGTTCGGGGGTCGGGTGCGAGGCGTTGGAGGCGTCGGCCCCAGCGGGCGTCGGCGGGGTTGGGGTGGGGACCGGCGTCGACGAGCTGGTAGCCGTAGGGTGGTCGGCCGCCGAGGTAGCGGCCTTGCTGGGTGACCTGGTTATGCATCGCCGCCAGTACCCGATGTCGAGCACGGAGCACTTCGCGCTGAGACTGGGTGGCCAGCAGCGACACCAGCGCCCGGTGATCGCGGTTGCTCAAATCGACCGGCCCGCCTGTCTCGGGGAGCCAGAGCTGAATACCGTGGCGGTTGCACCAGGTGTAGAGGGTGGCGAACTGGGTGCCGGTGGAGGCGCGTTCGTATTCGCCGACCACGATCGCATCGATCGCGGACTCCGGGCTGGAGGTCTCGGTCATGAGCCGCGCAGCCTGCGGTCGCTGGCGCCATAGGACGCGGCGTGAGGTGCCGGCGTCGAAGTAGACGGCGACGACCTGGCCGTGGCCCGCGACTAACTCGTCGGCCATGTCGCGTTGCCAGCCCTGTGACGACACGCGGTCTTGATGGCGGGTGGTCGACGTGCGGCCGTAGAACGCGAACCGTATGCCGTTCACCTGGACGTCTGTGGATGTAGTCCCGATCTGGTTCTTTCGGCTCATCCACTGCGCAAGTAAGTCCGCGGCGTTGTCCGCTGGAGGAAACTGAGCCGGGTGTGGTTGATGCGGATGCACGTTGGACCGATGGCGAAGCTGACGTCTTATGACGGCGTGGTCGAGTTCGTCCGCCCGTTCGGCGCAGCGGATCGGGCGCACGTCGGCCGTATAACGACGTATGCGACGAGGCGGATGTTATCGGCACATGGCCGAGCAAGCTGGAGGGTCCTGAAGGTGACCGCGATTAACTCAGATCGCGGACTTTCTACCGGCAAGTCACCGAATTTCCGCACCTGACGTTGCGAAGCCAGCAGCCCCAACCGAGACGGTCGGGGCTGCTGGGTGTCCGAATCGGCCGAAGGCGTCACCGGTCAGGTCAGCGACGCCTGCCAGGCAGACAGCAGGCGCAGCTCAACGCTGTACAGGCCATCGCTGTGTGTGTCGAACACCTGCAGCGCCATCAGCCGCTCAACGACATTTGTGGCGGAGCCGTCCATGTCGGCGGCCGCCTGCAGGTCAACCCGGCTGACTTTCTGGTCGTCGACGAGCGCGACGATCGAGGCGTAGGCGCGCGCTAGGTGTACTGACCACGGAGGTTGGGTACGAGGTGACACGTGATCGGATGATCTTGTAAAAAGGGAGGGCCTCCGGGTTCGGTGTGGATTGCGACATCTACCCCGGCTACCAGGAGACCCTCGTGACCCACGCTAACGCACCCCTGACCCCCGCCGGGAGATTGCGGCTGGCCCGATGTGTCGTGGACGACGGATGGCCGCTGCGGCGTGCCGCCGAGCGATTCCAGGTCGCGGTCACCACTGCGAAACGCTGGGCCGACCGCTACCGCGCCGATGGTGCTGCCGGCATGACCGACCGGTCCTCACGTCCGCACCACAGCCCATCGCGAACCTCCGCTCGCACCGAACGACGAATCATCAAGGTCCGGGTACTGCGCCGATGGGGGCCGGCCCGGATCGCGTTCTTGCTCGGTCTCAACCCCGCCACCGTGCACCGGGTCCTGTCTCGCTACCGGCTGGCCCGCCTGACTTATCTGGATCGCGCCACCGGGCGGGTGGTACGCCGCTACGAGCACGACGCACCCGGTGACCTGATCCACGTCGACATCAAGAAACTCGGCAACATCCCCGACGGAGGCGGCCACCGGGCGGTGGGGCGGCAAGCCGGGCAACGCCACCGCACCCTCACCGAAGGCAAAAGACGCGACCGCAACGGCAACAGCCACGTCGGATCCAGCTACCTGCACAACGCCGTGGACGACCATTCGCGGCTGGCCTACAGCGAAATCCTGGCCGACGAGACCAAAGAAACCGCGACCGAGTTCTGGACACGAGCACAGAAGTTCTTCACGTCCGTCGGTATCATTGTCACCAAGGTGCTGACAGACAACGGGTTTTGCTACAAGTCTCATCTCTGGCGCGACACGCTGCGCGAGGCGGGCGTCGTCCACAAACGCACCCGTCCTTATCGGCCGCAGACCAACGGAAAGGTCGAGCGGTTCAACCGCACCTTGCTCGAGGAGTGGGCCTACGCACGCCCCTACCGCTCAGAACGTGAACGACGGGGCGCTTATCCGGGGTGGTTGCACACCTACAATCACCACCGCGGCCACACCGCACTCGGCGGCAAACCACCCGCCACCCGCGTCCCCAACCTCACGGGTCAGTACAGCTAGGTCGGGATCGCGGGTGAGACCGACACCATCGAGCAGGTCGCTGAAACCGGCCGGGCTGTTGACGTACGCCTCGAGCTCGTCCAGGGCGGTGGGCTCCTGCGCGCCCTCGCTGTCAGCAAGGGTGGCGGCGTGCTCGACGAGCATCGGCCACCCGCTGGTGAGGCCCCAAAGTCGTTGCAGACGCTCGTCATGGCTGAACATCTGCCGCGTGATCGTCCAGACCCGCAGGGCCTGCTGGTCGTAGCGGCGTAGCGGCGTAGCGCGACAGCGACGCCATGCTCGAAGGCGCTGTCCCAGAGCGCGGCCTGCTCCGGGCTGGAGATCAGAACTGCGGCGCGGGTGACGCCCGGAGCGGTCGGCGCGTGCGTGAGAGCCAACTCGAGCGCCTCCAAGCACGCCGATGCCTGCGGTTGGACGCTGGCCAGGTCATCGATGATGACCCGCCGCCGTCCGGCCTGTCCGCCGCGCAGTTCCTCCTCGAACGCGCGCCGGCCGTTGATCGTCGGGATGTCGAAGTCGCCGGCCTTGCCGGTGACCCCGGCCGGCCGTGCGTCCGCTGCCGCGCGTTCCTGGCAGCTCGGACCACGCTCCCGGCGGTCGAACGGCGCCTTCACCCACCGCGGCACCGCAAGCCGTCACGCTGGCGTCGCCTCTTCCAGCACGTCCCGCAGGTCAACGTGCCTGAACAGGCCCACTCGCACAGCGCCCGCACTTCTCGCGCTCGCGGGTCCCAGACTCCGGCGGGGGCGGGTAGCGCCCCGATCGCGCCCGTCCTCGCCGGACGCCACGAGCGGCGGAGCGAGCGATGACGACCAGGCTGATCATCGCGCGCCCGCTACCCGGCACGGTGGGCGAGACTCGCCGCGTGGTCCACCTGTTTCCGCTGCCGGCCGACGCCGCCATGCCGGAGCGCCTGACCGCGTACTGCGACGCCACGTTCGGCCCCGGCGAACTGGAGCTGCTGGAACGCCCGCTCGGCATGCCGTGCTTGATCTGCCTTCAGCGCTCCCCACGCCCCACCAGCGAACTCCCGGCGGCCGAGTCGTGACGCCACCCATACGGGCCGTTCTGCCGACGTTTCAGCAGGAGCTAGATCCGTTACTCCTCGTGCCAGTCCGCCTGTTCATTGCGTGCCTACTCGCCGACGGCGATTGGAGCGACGACGTCGCCGTTCGGAGCGCTCTACACCTCGATGAACGATCCTTCGTGACGCATGCCGAGTTCTTGCGTGCGGCGGGATACCTGGAGGTATGCACCCAAGGAGATCGTAAGAAGCTCCGCTTGTCGTCCCTCGGTGGGGACAGGTTCGCAGAGCACGTCGGCGCGTTGAGTCGGGTCACGTTCGCCGCTGTCAAGCTTCTTCCGACCACGCGTCGTCCCCCCGGGGGGGACGCCGAGTTGTGACGGCACGGGCGGTGTCTCGAATACCAGCGCGCGGAGGCCCGAATGATCAGTCGTGACGGGCGGCGCGGCACCAGTCCCAGCCGTCACAATCATGGCTTCCGCAGCTCGGCTGGCCTTTCGAGTCGTCACACCAGACGGGAGCGTGACAGCCAGCATGTGACGGCCGATCACCACCCGCTGCTGCGCCGACCTCTGCTAGACGTTCCAGCGTGAGGTCGGTTAGTGGGCACCAACGGTGCGGGTCAACGGCGAGTCCGTTCGTGTCGGCATCCGACGTCCGCTTCGATGCAAGCGATCGGAAGCTACGTGCCGGTGCTGGAGCACTGAAGCCGGGAGGTAACAGAATGGACGACGAACCCGCGAGCGGCGGCTGGATCGCTGGCAACGCCAAGGACGACACAGCCGACACCCGCGGCTGGCTGGTGGGGCACTTCATCGAACCAGCACAAGGTGTTCGTGCTACTGAGGACGTCGAGGTCAAGTGGGCGCACCACAGTGCAGGGGACCGGCGTTCAGCGTGGATGTCAGGTGACTGGCGCACCACGCTGGTGATCTTGATCTCAGGCGAATTTCGCGTGGATCTCACCGGCGGTAGTAGGACGATGAACTGTCAGGGGGACTACGTGATGTGGGTCCCGGGGTGCGACCATTCTTGGGAGGCGGCGACAGACTCCCTTGTCCTAACAATTCGGTGGCCCTCGGTGAGATAGTTCGGCGACTGGCGCCTCGGCTACCTGGCCCAGAGTCCCTTGTCTCCTGCAGCTCATGTCTTTAGGAGGTAGTTGCTCCTCTGGCTGGATCAACCGGGTGTTTCGAAGCAACGCCTCGATGCGAACCGATGCAGGAAGCCAACTCTCCGTCGATTGACAAGCGATCGGACTTAATTGATCGCATGTGGGGCTCCACGTCAGTCTGATTCGATGGAAGGAAATTCTGATTCGAGAATTTGCCAGAGGTCGCGGATGGTTTCTGACACTGGACTATCTCGCTGCATGCCAAGCAGAATATCTTGCGGGCGGACCGTGCGCTTGATGAACACCTTTCGCCCGCTGGCTTGCTTCGTCTCGAATTCCACTGTGCCAGAAGCAACGAGGGCGGAAAGTATGCCTTTCCAGAAAGGATTGGCGACAATGCGAGACATTAGCGTGTCGTCTTCTGTCAGGGAATTAGTCCTCAGATAGAGTCGACAAAGCCTTTCTAGGGTATCGACGACATCTGCTCGTACATCATATACATTTTCAACATGCGCGTCGGGCAGTCCGCATTGAGCCAAAGATTCCTGTATGGCTCTTGGCGAAAATCGCCACTCCTCGGCGCTATCGGTCAAAATGCCGAGGCCGTTGAAGTTGCTAATCTGCAAACCATGCAATTCAAGGCGAGTCCGACGAATGTCAACGATGATCCGATCAAAGGTCGACCCATTCGCTTCGGAGTTGATGAAAGCGGCTGTTGTTAAGTTCGTGCCTACGAAGCTGCAATCCTTGAAACTTCCACGAATTACGGTCGCTTGCCCGAAGGGAGCATCGCCAAAAGTAAGGTTCGATACCGTAATGCCAGATGTTTCATTATCGGCCAAAATTCCCGCGGCGAGACCACCGGCGTTCCTGCTCACCTGTTCTCTGTCGCCGGATGACTTGAGTACTGACTTACATAGAACGTCAAGTAGAGCTTGAGTATTGTTACGCTCGCGCATGATTTTACCTACCAACGATGCGGCCTCTTCAGGAAGTCGACCACGCCTCAAGATTCGTTCAAGTGAGACTTCCGATCGCTGACCCCAAACGCGTGACAGTGGCTCTGTAAGAAAGTACGAGTAGAATATATCGTGCTCGAAAGCAACGCTGCCTGGCAGGCTACCTCGCGATAGAAGCGCGTTGTACGGAAGTCGCTCGACAACCTCACGTAGTCCGTCGCCACTTAGTCCGATGGTGCTCCCGATTATTTCAGCTATCTCACGTACGGAAGTGCTGGATAGCTCTCGCGTTTCCTGCAGCCACATCTCCTCGGCGATCTCGCTAAGTAGAAGACGGTACTGTTCTTCGCTGAGTATCGGCGCACCATTTATCGGAGATCGCAGCTTCTGTTCTACCTCCCGTGACACATAGGCGCTGACAAGTCGCTCAAGTAAGCCAGACCCACTCGGTAATGGTCCGTCTGAAAGAAGATCCAAAGTCCGTGAAACGAAGAACGGCTTATAGCCAACGTCTTTAACCTCGGGGGCCTGCAGGATTGTCTCGATCTCTTGATTAATTGTTTCGTGTGCAATATCGGCAATCGCTGAAGTGTGTTGCTGAATAAACTGCTGGCGTTTTTCGGGAGACCAGTCCAGCAGTCGAACTGCTGTCAGTATCCAACTGTCTGCCAAAGATCCCAAAGAAGACGCACTTCGAGTAAGGAACTCTTGCTCGTAATAAGTGCTTCGAGCTGCGGCAATTATGCAGCCATAACCATCCAAGTCTGAGATGAAGTTTGCCAGGCTGCTGAACGCTTCGTCGTAACTTCCAACGCTGCCGATAAGTTCATCGAACCCGTCTACGACCAGAACAAGAGCTCCGCTCCGCACGAGTGGGACAGAAGCATGGTATGGAATCTTTGCTCGAACATCGTCGAGCTCCGCTGCGATTGCTTCGTCAAGCTGTGCAAGTCTGCGACCCTGTGCATCCACGTATAGCCAAAGGGAACTGCTGGCCCCTTCCATATACTGGATCGCTTTACTGCGAACGAGGTGACGTAGAAGGCTTGTCTTGCCTACGCCGGCGTCTGCGGTAATAAAAACTACATTCGTTCTGCCATCGCCTGGTTCCGCCAGGCTTTGGATCAATGTCGACGAATCTAGGCTTTCACCTGTTTCGTCGTGCTCGCCGATGAGGTTGGCGTCTAGAGTTACATAGTTAGGTAGTGCACTTATTACGTTGATTGTGTTTCGAGCTATCCCGCGCAGGTCAGCCATGCCTGCGCCTGACAAAAACGATCTGTAGGATGTCCGCGTTTGTCCTTGAATTACCCCGTCAGGCCATGATGAGTCGATCGTAGCCCTAGTGAACGTAAAAGAGCGCAATTTTCCGTCTTGATACCAGCTGCCGCGAAATTCGAGTTCCGACGCTGGCAGTACTTGAACTTCGGCGCCTGGATCCGCGAACGCGGCAAGGTCCTTCGACAGATTGCTTGCGAAGATTTCTTCCGAGTTCATTTCCATGCTCCGTCGTATAGCATCGATACTGTCGTCCCGCCGAACCATTGATCATTTTCTGCTGTTGCTCGTTTGCGCAACCAACTGATTGGGCATTGATATTTTCTGCTCATCGTGAGCACGGCTGGGACGTAGTCGTCATCATTGGCTATTATGCAGACGCGATCGTAAACGGCAGATTCGGCGAAGTGGCATGCGTCAAGTGCAAGCATCTGGTCGACCATCTTCTGGCCGCCGTTCTTATAGGTGCCTATTAGCATTGCCTGTGGAACCAGCGCCAGCGCTTTCGCAATGTGCGGCTTGATGCGTACGCGGTCTTCAAGGGTTCTTAGCAGTCTAATTTTTTTTAGCGTGCGGCTGTATTGCTCTGTTGGGGTCCCGCGAATGCTAGTGAAGCCACCATACAGTCGACAATCAATGTCGTGAACTTCGCTACTTTTCGTCCGGTTAACTAGTGAACCTCTAATGAGGTCGCCAACTAACGTCATGAGGTCTTCGTAGTCTCGATCAGTCTTTGCGCCCGGACCGACATTAAAAAGATCGACTAGCACGATGGTACTGGACAATGCTACGACACCTCCGCAATGTTATTTCGTGCACGCATCGTACACGATCACCAGCGAAAATCAAGCGAAGTGTGCAACGTTATGTTAGCGTTACGTTAACGTTCCTTGTCTTTAGTATTGATGCGCGTGAATATGACCGAATTATTTGAATGCCATGCGTGTTTGGCGTGTGTGGTCGGAGCAAGTCGGGTAAGGTCAACACATGGGTATCCAGGGACGCGAGTCAACGATCCAGCAAGTGCTGACGGCCTACCGAGTCGCAGTCCCGCTGCATCAGCGCCCGTATAGCTGGGAGCTATCTGAGCTGCGCGAACTTTGGCAGGATTTAATTTCTTTTTATGAAAAGTATCGGAATAACATCAGTGGACGACAGTATTTTATTGGCAGCATTGTGGGTCAGATCAAAGAGGGTGGCCGAACTCTCGAAGTCCTCGATGGTCAGCAACGACTGGCGACACTTGTTGTAATGCTTGCCGTAGCTCGTGATGTATTGCACGAGGGGGGCGCAGTCGAGCAAGCTAACCGTATTGACCATTCGTGTATCACTGATCTGCCAATCTCGTTAGATGGCCCACGTGAATACAGAATTCAACTGGGAAGGTATGACGACCAATTCTTCAAAAAATGGGTTCTTTCTTACCCTTCTGAGCGACGCGGTAAGGCGGTGCCGAAGACTGCAAGTCAGCGAGCACTATTGAAGGCTCAAAATTTCTTTCGGCTACAGATCGAAAACTATGCTTCAGAGTCGAAGTTGGATAAATCTGAGATATGTCGAGTACTTTATTCTGTTGTGGTCAACAACGTAACAGTTGTGCAAGTTGTTGCAGATAAATGGGATGATGTCACCGAAGTCTTCGAGCGACTCAACGATCGCGGTAAAGATCTTTCTACGTTGGACCTACTTCGTGTTCATTTAATTGGGAAGCTGAATAGGTCTGAGCATGCTGAAGCCGAGGACGCGTGGCGTGTCATTTACGAGTTGTCGGATTCGGCTCCGAAGGTTGACACTTTCTTGCGGCATAGTTATATAACTTATATGGGAGACGTTAAATCCCATTCGTTGTTTCGTAAGATAAAGAACACCCTTGAGCAAGATGACGCTGAGCCGCCTTTTGACTCGCCGTTGTCTTTGACGCAAAGTCTCGCTGCTGATGCTGAATACTACAAAAATGTTCTAGAAGCAACGCATCCCGACGAATCTTGTACACACTGGTTGCGGGCGATCAACACCCTTGGTGCTAAGAGTCTGCTTCCTGCCGCTTTGAGTGCTCAGGTTGTACTGGTGGACGATCATGTTCAGCACGCAGAGGTTCTTCGTAGGCTAGTCACAACTTTTGTACGTTGGAACGTGATTCAGGGTGGAGAGTCGACGGATTTGGAAGAAGCCGTTTACCGTGTTGCTCAATTGGTTCGTTCTCGGCAGTCTTTGTCAGTTGTATCAGACAATCTGCGGCCATATCTCGGTGAAGATGCGCTAATCAGAAGCAGGTTCGAGCAATTGTCTTTGGCGCGAAGCGGATATCAGCGATATGTCCTAGAGGCACTTGAAGATTACTCTCAGGGCGCTCTGGCGGGCCAGCGGCCAGAAAAGACTGTGGCCGGTTCGAAAACGCTCTGGATTGAGCATGTGTATCCACAGGCACCTGAAGCAACTTGGGGAAAGTGGGTCGACCATGACGAATGGATTAATCGATTAGGAAATCTTACCTTAATTCATAAGCGACTGAATAACGTCGCTAAGAATAAGCCGTTTCCCGCGAAGAAGCCCATCTATTCGGAGTCATCATTAGGAATTAATAAGTATTTTTCGAGAGTTCAGGCATGGAGTCCTGGTGTTGTAGATAAGAGGCAGAGTGTCTTGGCGAAGAACGTTGCCAAGATATGGCCGAGATTTTAAGGAGGTTTCCATATTAAAGATTCTTTGATCTATATCTCACCAAGTTGAGATTGTTAGTGCTTAGAGTGAAGTCTGGCGATCAGCACTGTGTTACCGACGGAGCTGGAGTTGTGTGAACAGTGTGCAAGTCGCTCGGACACTCAATTACCCCATAAAGCTGTGTGTCGCGGACAGGTCAGAGTAACAACAGCTGGTCGCCGACGGCCTGATCTATCGAGGCAGGTGCGCATTGTGGGCTGCATGCTTGACTTCTCGGGTCGGGCCGCCACACATGATCGCCAGGTCGTTCGTTCTCAGCTATTCGGCGATCATGGACCTGTCATCGTCTACGATCTCGACGAGTCGCACGCGGAGATCGTTGAGTAGGTGGTCTTCGCGGACGTAGACGTTTTTGGCGAGCTCTGCTGGGCGGTTGCGAGCACTGGTGTGGCCGTGACGGCAGCGGTAGCCAGGGCGGCCGTTCACCCAGTGCGAGTCCAGTCGGCGGCCGCACAGCTGACATTGCACTAGTCCCGACAGCACATGCGTCCTCGTGTCACCGTGCTGTGTGGGCCGGGCCGCGCGCATGCCCTGGATCGCCAGGAACGTCGTCTCGTCCACGAGCGCCGGATGCGCCACCTTCTCCGACTCTGCCCAGCCTGGTGCCGCCGACGGTCGGGCTGGAGCATCGTGGTGGGCGGGCCCGGGTGTTCTGGCGCCGTGCCGGTTCCACACCTGCCGGTCCGTGTACCTCGGATTTTCGAGGATGCCCAAGACGGTCCGGACGATCCACTCGTGCCTCGTCCGGTGTCACCTCGCGACGCGACTGGGACCCGAGCAGCAGCATCAACGCCTGGTGCACCGGGTCCTTGAGGTTCACCGGACCGTCCGCTTCGGGCAGCCACAGCTCGATACCTTGCGCCTGGAGTGCGGTCAGCACGGCGTCGAACTGGTCTCCGTAGAACGCCCCCTTGTACTCTCCGATCACGACAACATCGAACGAACGGTTCGGTCCCGCCGCGGCTGCCATCAGTTGGGCCGCGGCCGGCCGTTCGCGCCAGGACAGGCGACGTGAACACCCTTCGTCGAAGTACTCCGCCACGATCATGCCGCGCCCTCGGATCGTCTCCTCGGCGACCTCCCGCTGCGTGGCGGTGAGGACGTTCCAGTGGCGGGTGAGTTCCGCGGAATCCAGATACCTGATCATCTGCCTGACTCGGAGCGACTACGAACCAAGTTCGCTCTCCGGCAGGCTCTCAGGGTAGTGGGATTGCAGGTGTCGCCATGTCCCCGGCGAGTCGTCCGGCTGCTTCGCAGGTGCGTCGCCGACGCTCCAGCCGGGAAACCAGATCCTTGTTTCCTGCGACGGTATGTCCGTCCTGGCAGCGGCGCCGTGTAGGCACGTGCGAACCCAGGACGGCGCGTGGTCCAGTCTCGTCGAGTGCGTCGTCTGGCTGTCGCCCAGGCGGACGCCCTGGCCGAATCGAGCGGATTGGAAGACGGGGCCGGATCGATTGGTTTGTTGCGCGAGCTGTGCGTCGGTGAAGATGGCCCGTCCGTGAAACGTTACCCGGGTGAATGTGACAGACTCACTGAACTGCGCTTGAGTGAAGTTGGCTAAAGAATAAAACGTCGCCTCCCCGAATGTCGCGTGCCGGTTGAATTGGGCTCGATCGAAGTTTGATGTACCGCCGAATATGCAGTTGTGGAAATCGGCTCGTCCGCAGAGTTCGGCCCACTCGAAACTGGTATCTTCGCCGAAGTGTGCTTGTCCGAATGTGGCATGCCAGAGGAACTCGGCCAGGCTGAAGTCGGCATCGCCGAGAAATTCGGTGCCGGTGAAGTCTGCGTGTCGTTCGAAGCGTATACCGCCGAAGTCGGTGGTGCCGGCGAAGGTGGCGTTGCGAAAATTGGCGTTGGCTACCTGGCAGTTGTGGAGGTTGAAGTCGACAAGGTTGGCGCCGCTGAGGTCGAGGTCGATGTTCGACCAGAATTTTGGGTTGTGGGGAATGTCGGCCCAGCTTCGGTCGGGCTGTAGGTGGGTGGTCAGGATGCGCTCGGCGGTGAGTCGGACCTGCAGCTCGGCGACGTCCCGGTCGG
The DNA here is from genome assembly GCF_902497555.1 of Amycolatopsis camponoti. Lineage (NCBI taxonomy): Bacteria > Bacillati > Actinomycetota > Actinomycetes > Pseudonocardiales > Pseudonocardiaceae > Amycolatopsis > Amycolatopsis camponoti. Next base: position 3,467,565 of record NZ_CABVGP010000001.1, read on the forward strand.
TGCGACGATCGGGTGCGCCTGAAAGCGTGCCTCGGCCGTCAGCGATCGATGCGTCCGCGGTCATGGCCTTGTAGGGATTCCGCAGCGTGTTGTCGCTAATGCGGAGGTAGCCGCAGATGACTTCGACGATGGTCTGCCGGTGGCTGGCGTTATCTTGAGCGAGGCGTTCCAGTGCGTACAGCCCTCCGACACGCACGGCTGCGTTGTCCGAACCCAGCTGCCCGACGGCCATCGTGTAGAGCTCGGTCACCCTGCGGTCCGCGGTGTCGTCCTCGGTATGTCCTTGGGCGCGCTCCGCCAGCCACTGGCGCCGCGTGGTCAGCGCGAGGGCCAGGCCGGCTCCTAGCCCGGCGGCGACGGTCATGGACGTCCTGATTGCATCAATTCGCGCGGTAGCGCGCACTGGGGCTGCATCGGCTTCATGCAACAGCCAGTTCAACGCCGCCCATGTCGCGCCCGCGACTGCGGCGACCGCCAGCAGGATCATCCACCATCGTAGCGACCGAATTGGCGCACGGTGCCGCACTTCGGCCCTTCTGTCGCGAGTGATGGCATACGCTGTCGATCTTATGCGGCGGCCTGCGGAAATGATCAAAAACAAGCCTCCGGCGCCCAGGATTGCTGGGCTGTTGGCCACCAGAGGTCTGATTGCTTGAGGTGTCGAGGCTGGATCGATGGGAACGCCGAAAATTGACAATAGCCCTGCGAGGATCACTATCGCCGCGCCGACGTTGAGGGTCGATCGTGCTTTCCGTGCTCGCCGCAGGTAGCGGTCCGTGATCTCGTCAGCCATGCCTGTGTTTCGCCTCGACGGCCTCTAGCTCACAGCCCGACCCGGCATCGGTATGGACGGCGTGCACGTGCTCGGCGGACAGTGCACGCTTCTGCAGGGCGGATGCGGCACCGAATCCGGCCGCGGTCAGGGCGCCTGCCGCGGCGAGAACCCAGGCCCATCGCGCGCTCGTGTCGAATGCCAGATAGAGCTGGATGCCAGCGACGATGCCGTAGGTCGCGGCAAGCGCCCGCCACGTGCCTTGATGCGGCATCGATCACCTCCCGGACACTGTCTGAACACATAGTCGCCTCATGTGGCCAAGTGGTTACAACACCCGCCCGACCGGAGTCTGTGCTGTGGCGACCTTGTTGGCATCCTCCCGCCGCACGATCGCGATCCACACCCAAACTGGGACGCCAATGCACAGGTGACAACCTGTGCGACACGTCCAGAAGCCAATGTTCGATCAGTCGCAGTGCATCGAGAGCTGCGAATATCGCGGTGATGATGCTGATCAGCTACGGTATGGGAGTCAAAGGTATATGCCGCGCGATCTCGGGGCGAGGTTTAGCAGTCCTATTGGCGTGATCTCAGATCTGTCGGGAGTAGTTCGGTGTTGGTATGGCTGAGGCGAATCGACACCGACACCGACGAGTACTCCTTCGTCGCCATCCGGGCAGGCGAGCCGCTGCCACGACGGCCCGGCCGCTGAGCTGGTTGAGGGGCATCGCAGTGGGTCGGTGGGTCCTGGGTCGAGGCCAACTTGTAGCGTCGTTCGGCCCATCACAGCCACCCCCTCAGGTTCACCGCGGCGGTGATGTCGTAGTGCCGGTGTACGGCGGGTGATGCTCGAGGAAATCGAACATCCATGACTGAGCCCGTGCCCGGCATCCGGGTGATCGCGGTGGAAACGTCTGGCGGTGGTCGCAAGGATGGCCGGAGCCGACGAGTGGAGGATATGCGTGACGATCGACGACGAATTCCTGTCGGACAGGTCCGTCCGGATCCCGGTCGAGATCGGCGGACACCCGGTGTACGTCGAGGCGGTGCTGGTCGGCGGGGCCGAGGACGAAGAGGTGGCCGCTCGGGTGCCGTCGTTCGGCGAGTTCACCGAGGCGCTCGGCTCGGTCACCCGGTCGGTCACGGACGCAGTCCTCGGCGGGCTTGGCAAAGTGAAACCGGCGAAGGTCGGCGTCGAGTTCGGCTGCGAGATCGGCGTGGAGAGCGGCCAGCTGACCGCGATCCTGGTCAAAGGAACGGCGAAGGCGAACGTCAAGGTGACGCTGGAGTGGAAGCCCGGTGGAGACGGCTGACTATTGCTACTGGCTGTCTCCGGTGGCCTTGAGGTACTTGAGGTAGACGCCGACCGCAGGATCACCGCCGACTTGGGTGGCCAGTCTCGACCCCTGCTCCCAGTCGAGGCCGGTCACCGCGGTGGTCGCGTCGAGCCGGAGCTTGGGGCGCACGCTGGGGTCAGTGGCGACCTGCCGGAGGACCGCGATGCCGAGTTTCTGATTCGATCGGCCGATCCGCTTGCCCAGCGTGATGCGCCGTTCCTCGACGAGCCGACGGGGATGACGGCGGGAGACGAGGGAAAGTACGGTCGTTTTGCCGAGCCAGCGGTCGAGATCGTAGAGCTTGACGGCGGCCTCGACCTGCGTCTCCGCCATGTCGGAGTCCTCAGCGAGCCGCCGAAGCAGTTCGAGACCGTGGTCGCGATCCACTTCTGTGGCCGCTTCCGCCGCCTGGAGCTGCAGTGAAAGGTCGTGGCGGCCGTCGAACACCAGCTCGTCCAGCGCCGGAAGACCGATAGCCGGGTCAAGCGTCGCGGCGGCCTTGCCGGCACGGACCCAAAACTCGCGGTCGTACGACGAGAGCACCGAGTTCGGGAAAGTGGCGGTCTTGCCGACCAGGTTCGCAAGCGCGGTGGCCGCGGCGGAGGGATCCCGTTGCCCCGCGGCGAGGCCCACCGTGACCCGGTCGCCGTGCATCGAAGGGTCTGCAACCAGGTCGAGGTGCAGGGCCAGCCCACCGGCCGGGTCGATCTCCATCGCGCGCGCAGCGGCCCGGACCCGGGTGGTGGTGTCCCGTGATTCGGTGCGGGCGATGGCCTCGAAGCCCTCGATGCCGCTCTCTGCACCTTCCCGGGCGAGGTGCTCCGCCGCGGCGAGCCGGACGTCGATGTCGAGGCCGGTGTTGCGCACGAGCGCGAGCACCAAGTCCGCTCCGCCGTCAATCGACCAGGTCCGGGCGCCCGTCGCCGCGTCGAGGCGGACCCACGCGGACAGGCCGTTCTGCTGGCTCAGCCGGGTCAGCGCCTCGCCGGCGTCGTGCTGTCCGATAACGATGGCCGCACGCAGTCTCGTCTTGTCCTGAGCCCGCCGATCCCACGCGATCGCCCGCAGGAGCTCGAGGCCGCGAGTATGGTCGTGGTCGGCGACGAGCTGGGCGGCTTCCACCCGCAGGTTGTCCGGATCGACTTTCGCCGCGATGCGTGCCAGCGCGGCGATGCCTCGGGCCGGATGGTGCTCGGACAGGGTCTTCGCTGCCTTCAGCTGTTCCGAGCCGCCGACGCGTTCGTCGATCGCGAGTTCTTCGAGGGCCTGGAAGCCGGCCGTGGGCTGGATCGCCAGCAGCCGCACACTCGAATCGAACCGCCGCTGCCAGCTCTCTGCCGAGCTGGCGACTTCGGCGAACACAGCGGCGGCGTGCTGCGGGGCGACCTGGTCGAGCGCCCGGCTCGCGGCGCGCCAGTCTTCGTGGTTGCGGCCTGGGTCGCGTACCCAGCTCGCGAGGATCCCGATCAGTTTCCGCCGGGTCTGGTCCGGCAGGCTGACGCCCTGCAGGTGCAGTTCCAGCACGAACCGGTAGTTGTCGTGGCGGTGCCGCCGGCTCAGGAACTGGCTGAGGACGGGATGCAGGTCGCGGCCGTCTTTGGCCCACAATGCGGCGAGGAACGTCAGGACTTCGAGGTCCGGTCGTGGCCACTGCGCGGGAACCATCAGCCGACGGGCGGGCCGCCTGCGCGGGTCTGGATGGTGTTCGGCCAGGTGGGCGGCGGCGAGGTACTCCTGGATGGTCTGGTGGATGAACGTGAACCCGCCGCGTCGTTCCACGAGCAGGCCGCAGCTGCGGAGAACTTCGCGGATCACGCTGGCCCAGTCCGCCGAAGACAGTTCGGCCGGTCGCGTCACCTCGTTGGCGATGACGGCGACGGGCTCGGGTTCGGCGCCGGCGAAGAGGGCACTGGCGGCGTGGTGTTGGCTGTGGGCAAGGAGCTTGAGAAGTTCGGGAGTGCGTGTCAGGAGTTCCTCGCCCGAGGCGACGGCTTGGTCGCCGCTGCGGCCGGTCCAGGTCGCGAGACGCGCACGGACGTTCGTGATTTTGCGTTTGGTCAGCAGCAGTTCGACGAACTGGCCATAGAGTTCCGCGCGGTTGCCGGGTAGGCGCTGCTCCGGTGCGTTCGCGTAGACGATGCAGAGCATCGTGGCGATCAGGGGGATGGTGGCGAGCTGGCCGATGCCGGTTTCGTCGACCCGGCGTCCGAAATCGGCCGCGGCGGCGGCCGGGTTCGGTAGGTGCAGCTGGGTGAACCACCGGGCGGCGAAGGTCTCCAGCTCGTCCCGTCCGAAGGGTTCGATGACGAAGGTCGGGTACCGGCCCCGCTCGGCGACGCGGTCGAGGAGGTAGGCCGGCAGCGGCCGGGTGGTCAAGAGGAAGCGGTAGCGGCCTTCGACGCGGTGCCGGGCAATCTTGGCCAGGACGGCGTCCCGCAAGGATGGGTACAGGACTTCGTCGACGCCGTCGACAAGGACGAGCCAGTCCGCTCCGGGGAAGGGCCGGTTGCTGAACATGGCCGTGAGTGTTGTCCGGTCGAGGTCGTTGTCGAACGCTTGGACCACGCCTTCGGCGAGCATCTCCGTCAGGCCGCGGCCGTGGGTGAGCGCCTCGGCGGTGATCAGGATCGGGACCACGATGCCGGTGGCTTCGTCCAACCACCGCCGGGCCGAGAGCGCGGTGAGGTGCCGGGCCAGGCTGGACTTCCCCGCCCCGGGCCCGCCGAGCACCTGCGCCTCGACCCCGGCATCCAGCAGGTCGCTCGCCTCGACCAGGCCGGGGTGTTCCTCCGTGGCCACGCGCTGCCGCAGGTAGACCCGCGCCAGGGGGGAGCGGACGTCGAGCATCGCCGCGTATGGATGGGTGTCGTCGGCGGTGCTCGCCGCTTTCAGGTAGCGGCGCATCAGGGGACCGGGAAAGCACACGCCAGCTGCCTCGATTTGGTCGTCGGCGAGGAGTTCCAGCCAGGTGCGTGCGGCGGCCCGGTTCGCTTCGGCCAGCCCGGGGTAAGTGGCGAAGATCGTGGTGGTCGGCACGAACCTCGCAGTGTCGGGGTGCGTGCCGTCGCGGTAGCGGACGATGCCGCAGACCGCCCCGGTGCGCCAGTTCAGCACCGGCCCGCCGCTCATGCCGGACCGGATCCGGCCCTGGTTGCCCTTGAGCAGCACCGGTCCGTCGATGTGTTCGGAAAGACCTTCGAGCCGCATTGACGCCGAATCGCCCGCCCGGTAGTTCCCGTCCGGGTAGCCGAAGACCCAGAGTTCGTCGCCCGGCGCGACAGGTTCGGCGAGATAGGCGGACGGCGTGTCGGCCGGGACGTCTGTCTCCAGGAGAGCGAGGTCGAGGCCGTCAGGCCCGCCGGGGAAGAGCCAGTCGTGTAGTACCCGGTACTGCGTGTCGGAGTTTCCGTGGACGACGTCGACCGGCTGTGCGTCCTGAGTGACGACGTGCGCGCAGGTCAGGACATGGATAGGCGTGATGCGGAAGCCGGTGCCCTTGACCGCCCCCGAGGGGATGGTAAGCGGCACGGTCGCGGCCCGCGCGATCGCGGCCAGAGCCGCCCGCTGCCCGGACATACTCGCCTCCCCGGTCTGCCAGAAGCTACACCGTCCGGTTACCGGAGGTCATTGTCAAGACCTGACTGCCAGGGCACGCCCGGTGATGTTGAAGCTCGATGGGTGCGCGTTCTCAAGGTGGTTCACGGGACGGCGCGTAGTGTCTGTGCATGGATTTCGACAGCCTGCACGCAGCGTCCGTTCCGGATTTGCTGGGCAGACCCCTACGCGGCGATCCTGCAGGAGTTGCGCCGGCGGGTGTTGTTCGGACTGGAAACGCTCCGCTGGGCGACTATGCCGAGTATCTCGCTGCTCAAGTCTATGGAGGTGAGCTGGTCGCAACTCGGTAAAGTCCTTCGACCTCCAGGCTGCGGACGGTCGGCGGGTCCAGGTGAAGGCCAGGATCGTAGGCCCGGACACGGGAGCGGACGCCATCTTCTCGGTCTTCCGTTCCTTCGATTTCGATGTCGCCGTCCTGATCGCCTTCGACAGTTCCACCTACGGGGTGCTCTGGGCTCGAGAGGTGCCCGCTGCCGATATCGAGGCCGCCTGCCGTTTCTCTTCACACGTCAACGGGCATCGGGTCCGGATTACCGCTGGTGCACGGCTTGGCGCGGACGTCACCCTCGCGATTCAGAGCGATACTGTCGACGTAGGCGGACTACTGCGGTCCTGGCTGGCGTCGGTATCGTCACTATTGTTGACCGTCAGCTCAGTCAGGTGAGCGGCGTGCCGTCGGCGGATCGCCGCGGCTAGGTTCGAGGTGGTGAAGAAGTTTTCGATCATTGGGAATCAGGTGGCCGCGACCACCCCTGACATAATGAAGATCGTCAATCTTTTCGTGATACAGACCACATTTACACCCTCGACCCCGCCGACTGCAAGTGTGTATGTAACTGACTTTGAAGTCGGAATGAGTTTTCCTCTAGATCTTCACTCTTTCGGGTCGCGGGCATCACTGTCCGAGTTCGCCTCGGGTAACACTAAGGCCGAGACCAGCAGATTTCCGGAGGGTGAAGGGTGGCAAACCGGCTGCCGAATGCAACTGACCGCGGTCGGCTTATGCCTGCCCCGTTCACTGTGATCTGGACCGGCGCGGGGGTCTTCGTCGGCATTGCGTCGGCCCTCAGTCTTCGACACCTACTCAGAGTGGCTCCACCCACGTCCAGCGCGATGCGAATCGCGGCTGTGCTGCTGACCGCCCTTACCTTCGGCGCTCTCGCCTGGCGCTTCGGACACCAGTTCGATTTGCTGCCGTACAGTGTCCTCGCTGCGTCCGGCGTAGCACTTGGCGTGATCGACGTCCTTGAGCAGCGACTACCCCCGCGTGCTCGTCTATTCGAGAGTCACTATCATCGGCGCGCTGCTGGCGACCTTGGCGATCCTGCACTCCCGAGGGGCGGACTTCCTGCGCGCGCTGGTCGGCATGGCGATCATCGCCGTGCTCTACCTCGTGCTTGCGCTGGTGTCCGGAGGCGGGCTGGGGGCTGGCAACGTAAAACTGGGCGGTCTGCTCGGCCTGGCGCTCGGCTGGCTGGGCTGGTCGGCGCTCATCACGGCGACAGTCCTCGGTTGGTTCGCAGCTGTCCTGGTGTGGCTGCCGCTTCGGGCGACCCGACGAAGACAGCGAGGCTCGCTGGTGCCGATGGGGCTATTCCTGTTGATCGGGGCATTCGTGACGATCACTGTGGTACCGACGTGACGTCGCGGCAGCACTGGCGATCGTCACGCACCGATCGCGATGCCGCAACCACAGTGCTCTCCAGTGAGCGACTGGGCTCCGGGCGCGTGGTCGTGACCGGGCATGGACAGCGGTGCGCCCGGCCCGCCAGCACCGAACCGAACCGAACCGAACGCTTGGTTCGACGCCACCACCGGCCGTTACATGCTGCACTCGGCCACGGACGACGCGAGGATCACCATCCGAATGAGCCCCGGCGGCACCGCCGCTCTCACGGCCGCGGTCCGCGACGCTGTCGGCGTCGTCTACTGACGGCATCCAACACCTCGATCCACGACAACCCGGAGCTCGACACCCCATGCCCGACGAGGCCCCCACCGGTACGCGAGCATGCTGGACGCATTCTTCGCCGACGCCAGCGACGAGGGATTTACCGTCAGCGACGAATTCGCGAAGCCACTGATCGACCAGCTGAAACGGTTGTAGAACGCGTTCCAGAAGATCGCGATGTCCGAAGGTATCAGCGGCGCCGTGCGCAGCTGACCAACTCACCGGTAGCGCGGTGGATCTTGCCAGCGGATGCAGCAATGCTCGCCGTCGGCGAGCAGGGCATGCTCCCCACGGTGGACCGCACGCGGACCGAAATGAATTAATTACTGCAGGTCGCAGGCCAGTGAAGGCCACGCCAGAACGAGCACGTATCATTGTTCCCGCGCTGCGGTAGCTGGCGACTGTCTGTCGACATACCGAGGGGAGTCTGGGTGTTCAACAGTGGTCGGGTTCCATTGAATGCCGCGCTGGTTCGGGTCTGGAAGGGCGATGCGCCTGTCGGGGCGGGTTTTCTTGCCGGTCCTCGTGAAGTGCTCACCGCTGCGCATGTGGTCGCGGAGGCGCTCGGCGTGCAGGCGGCGGACCCGCTTCCGAACGGCACGTTCTGTGTGATGGTGGACTTTCCCTTGTTGAAGCCAGGTTTCCGGATGTCGGCGACGGTCGTGGCATGGTCGCCGGTGGACGAGCTGCGGCGGGGGGATGTGGCGGGCCTGCGGCTGCTGGACTCGCCGCCGAACGGTGCCGCCCCACTGGTGCTGACTCGTTCCAACCGGCTCACTCAGGACCAGCTGATCATGGTCGGTTTTCCGCGCGGTCTCGAGCTGGGAAGCTGGATCTATGGCCGTCGCGGCGGGCGGGTGGCCACGGGATGGGTCGAGATCTTGAGCGAGCCTGGCCGGGAGTCCGCGCTTGAGCCGGGGTTTTCCGGGGCGCCGGTGTGGGTACCAGAACTGGACGCGGCGATCGGCATGGTGGCGCAGCGAGTTCGCGGTGCGCCACCCAAAATCGGTTACATGATTACCACCGACGCGTTATTGTCGGACTGGCCGCGACTGGCCGACGTAATCGAGCGGCGGCCGCCGTTTCGGGCTCTGCGACCGTTCGTCGAGGACGACGCGGAGCTGTTCTTCGGCCGGGAGAAACAGGCCGTGCAGCTTTCCCGGCTCGCCCGCGAAACACCGGTGGTGTGTATGGTCGGGCCTTCCGGAGTCGGGAAGTCCTCGTTGCTGCACGCCGGCGTGTTTCCGCTACTGGCCAACGAGCCCGACCAGCTGGTGACCGCGCTGCGTCCCTCCGACGGCAGCACCCCGGCGCACGCCCTCGCCGCAGCCTTCGACGGGCTGATCAACGTCGGATCGCCAACGCATGAACGGCTGGATCGCATCGACGGGCTCGTCGAGCGGATGGCGAGCGGCGGTGTCGCGGACATCGTCGCGACCGCCCTGGCCCGGCACGGCGGCGTGCGGCTGCTGGTCGCGATCGACCAGTTCGAGGAGATCTTCGACACCCCGGAGCCGACACAGGCCGCGTTCGCCCAGGTACTGCTGGCCGCGATGGACGCGGGTGCGCGGTGGTCGGTGATGCTGAATCTACGAGACACGTTCCTCGGCCAGACCCTGAGCAGCTCGAACCCGGCGGTGCTGGAGCTCGCGACCGGCTGGTATCCCTTCCATGTCACCGCACTGACCCCTACGCAGCTGCGCGCCGCGATCACCGGGCCGCTGAACAGGGTCGGCACGGTCAGCTACCAAGACGGGCTGGTCGAGCGGCTGCTCGAGGACGTACGGGCCGCGCCAAGTTCCTTGCCCCTACTGCAGTTCGCTCTGGCCGAGCTGTGGGCACGGCGGCGCGGCGGTCAGCTGCTGCACGACGCTTACGACGAGCTGGGCGGAGTGCGCGGTGCCCTGGCCGGATATGCCAGGGACGTCTGGAGCGGGCTGGATCCCCGCTCGCAGGGGGACGCCGCCCGGCTGCTGGTGCAGCTCGTCCGACCGCTACCGAATTCCGAACAGTCGGTGCGCCGCACGGCCCATCGTGATGAGCTCGACGATGCGCAGTGGGCGATCGCGCAGCGCCTGGCCGGTACCCGGCTGCTGGTGCTGCGCGGCGCGCCCCGTTCCGGCGTGGAGCTCGCCCACGAATCCCTGCTAGAGCATTGGCACAAGCTGCACGAACTGGTCGACCAGTCGCGCGACTTCCGGCTCTGGCAGGAGAACCTGCGGCAGCGGATAGCCACGTGGAATGCGGAGGAGAAGGCACAGCGCCGGCTGCTGTCCGGGCTGGACCTGCGCGAGGCCATGAGGTGGGCAGTACGCCAGGCGGACGACCTCAGCGTCGCCGAGCTGGAATTCCTGGCGCTGAGCCGGCGGCGTCGGCGGCGCCGGCTGTCGGCCGCGGCGCTCGTCCTAGTGGTGCTCGTGACTGCCGTGTTCATCACCTACCGCTCGACCGGCCGGCAGCGGGCCGACCTCGCCGCCGCGGACCTGGCGAATGAGGCCGGCCGGCTCGACGGGCGTGACAGCTATGGGGCCGTGCAGCTGGCGCTGCACGCCTACCGCACCAACTCCGGCGTGAGCTTCAAGCTCCCGCCACACACCTACCCCGGCGTGGACCGGCTGTTGCCCGATTACACCCAATACCGGGTCGACACGTCCGCGCCGACCCCGCCGTCCGCATCTGGCCCCGACACCAAGGGCTCCGGGGTCTCGCGTCTCGCCGACGCCATGTCCGGCAAGGTCAGCGCCGACGGAACACGTGTGGTCACCGTGAACTCCGCATTGCAGGTGGTGCTGTGGACTCTCGACGGCGACCGGGTGCGGGCGGAGCCGCTGACGAACCTGTTCAACACCAAAGACATCTCGGATACGGTCACCATCAGCCGCAGCGGCCGGTACCTGGCCTTCGAGCAGTCCCTCTGGCCGCCGCAGTTCCCGACCGACGCCCACGCCCCGGTGGACCAGGAGGGCCTCCCCAAGACCAACCCGAGCGACTACCACACTTGCAAGCCGAACAGCATCATGGAGGCGGTGACCTGCCTGGTGGTCTACGACATCGACGCCCGGCGGGTCGTCACGGCGACCCCACTCGGCGGCGGGTTCACGTCCGTGTCCACCGTCACCATCGACCCGGACGACCAGGTGGTCGCGGCGATGGTGCCGGGCAGCATCAGGCCGGGTTCGGTGGAAGCCAGTCAGAACACCCTGCGGCGCTGGGATCTGCGCACCGGCCGGGAATGGACACCGCTGCGGATCCCCTGGCGCAGCTGGCCGATCGGCATTTGGCTGCGACCGGGCGGTACGTCCGCGGCGGTATGGGAAGCTATGCCCGGTCCATCCGGCAACCGGCCAGATCGGTTCGCCGTGGCCATCGACGATTTCGGGAGCGTCCCAAGCCATCGCGAACTGGCGGAGCACACGCTGGACACAGCCGTCAGCCTCGACTGGCGCACTGTCGCGACGGTCGAGATTCCGCCGGACGAATCATCGTTTGGTGTCACTGTGTGGGACACCAGATCGGGCAAGGTCGTCACGCGCATACCCGGCCTGTCGAGGGCCCAGGGCGGGTACGGTTACCTCGCGCTGAACCGCAACGGCAGTGAGGTGGTGCTGTCCTGGTACGACCCACCCGAGCCGAGCGCGTCCACCGACATCCGCCAGATCGCACGTTCTCTACGGCAGATGGACGTCTGGTCCATACCGGACGGCGCGCACCAGAACGTGCCGGAGCACATCGATTCCGCCTGGGAACGCGTGGTTCCGTTGGGGAACAGTATGAATGAGCCGCTTGCGCTGACCCGCACCTCCACGGTCGGGCTGGTGCTGCCCCGGCAGGGCCAGGCGCCTCCGCTGCGCCGGATGGCCGACGCCACCGGCGAGCCTCCAAGCCTGGACAACGGCCGTCTGATGGACCGGCTATGTTCCCTGCTGGCCGACCCGAACACCGACGAAATGGTGCGCAAACTGCTGCCGCCGGACACCTCCGAGGAGCCGCCATGTCCGAGCTGATGAGCTTTCCCGTCGACGACGAGAACTCCGTGCTAGTCGAGATCGACCTCGACCAACCGGAGATAGGGCCGGTATCTCGCGCTGACGACCTAATCAAGTCAGCGACCACGTCCTTCGACGGCGCGCTCGCCCACGTGCGCGCGGCGGCATCCATTGCCCTGGCCAAATTCCGCGACATGGACGTGCGCCCGGACGAAGTCCAGGTCGAATTCGGAGTCAAGCTCAATACCCAAGTCGGCGCCGTGATCGCCAAAACGGGTGTTGACGGCCACCTCAAAATCAAGCTCACCTGGCGTCGAACCGACGATTCAAACCCAGCCGATCCCGAGGTAGACGAAGACGACCAGACAAGCTAGGAAGTCGCACGACGAAAGGCAGCCTGCCCTAATACTCCAGCCGCACTTCGTGATTAGGTACATGCTTCCGCTGGTAGTGGGCTTGTCGGGCCCGGTATTGGTGGCGTCGGCGCCAGTGTGACCAGGCCCAGGTCGCGAGGCGGTCGAACGGGGTGGTGATCAGGTGTGCCAGGAGACGCTTGACCTCGCTCAGCGTGACCGGGATGAGGCCGCTGCCAGGGCTTTTGGGGCTATCGCCGCGGTGATGGCCAGGTAGGTGTGGGCGAGCATGGCCAGGGTGATGTGCCGATACCAGGCGTCGTAGCGGCGAACCTGGTACTGGTCCAGGCCGACGTCGGTCTTCGCGGTCTGAAACCAGTCCTCGATCGCCCAGCGGGCTCCGGCCACCCGGATCAGGTCCTTGTCGGTTGTTCCCGTTGGGGCGCAGCACAAGTAGTAGGCGATCTCGTGTTTGCTCTTGGCGTTTCGGGTCAGTGAGCGGCGGGCCAGCAACCAGCGTCCCCAGCCAGGCGGGGTGGTATCGGCATAGACAGGCAGTTCGGCGACGGCCCAGTCGAACATCCGTGGTCCTTTGGCGCCGTCGCCGCAGCTGCGGCGTTTCCACGCGTCATCGGGTGCGTGGGCGACGAGCGCGTCGGCGCGGGACGTGCGGCCACCGCGGGATGCTCTGGCTGCTGGGCACGGCCACGACATAGCCGATCCGGCGGTCTTCCAGCCAGCGACGGAATTTCGAGTCGCCGCCGTAGGCCTCGTCGGCGGTCACCCAGGTGGCGGGCACGCCGACATCCACCGCGCGGGCGAGCATCCGCTGCGCGAGCACGGGCTTGGTCGCGAACTCGATCTCGTCGGGAACCGCCGCCTCGCGGCAGCATTCCCGATCGCCGGTCCAGGACTTCGGGATATAGAGCTCGCGGTCAATCAAGGTGCGGCCTTTGCTGGTGGCGTAGGCACAAAACACGCCGAGCTGGCAGTTCTCGATGCGTCCGGCAGTGCCGGAATACTGACGTTGCACCGCGGCGGATTTGGTGCCCTTTTTCAGGAATCCGGTCTCGTCCACGATCAGCACACCGTCACGTTCACCCAGGTGGCTGACCGCGTAGTCGCGGATGTCGTCACGGACGCCGTCGGCGTTCCAGGTTGCGGCGTTGAGCAGGCGTTGCATGCCGTCCGGAGTGATGTCACCGGCGGCCTCGGCCAGCGTCCAGCCGTTCTTGCCGGCCAGCGGCGCCAGCAGGCCACGCACGTAGGCACGGGCTCTGCGTCGCGGTTCCGCCCGATGGAACCGCCCTACGACTGCGCAAACAGGTCATCCAACCCGGACACCCAGGCAGCCAGGTCATCATCACTCAGCACAAGATCGACACACTACACCCGACGTATTACGAAGTGCGGCTGGAGTATTAGGCCATGAACAGCCCAGAGCTTCCGCGGGTCAACCGAGTAAGAGCGTTGTGATTAGCGAGCAAGATCGTCCTTGGACACTTGCCATAACCCCACATTTGCGGATCGCGATTACCCTCGATTCACACATGTCGTTTACCGGGCGTTGGGTGGCCTGTAGCACCCGGAGGCGAGCGAGCGGGACCCCGGCGCTGTGACCGGGTCGTCAGCAGCGGCAACAGTGCTCGGTGGTCGCGATTGGCGATATCGATCGGGTTGCCTGGCGGGGGCACCACGGCTGGATGCCGTGCCGGCTGCACCGGGCGTAGAGGGTCGTGAACCGGGCATCGGTGAAGGCGCGTCGTACTTGTCGACGGCGATCGCGTCAAGCATTCGCGTCGGTCTGGCGGCCCCGGCCATAAGACGGGGGAGGGCTGTCATCGGGCCGTATGCGCGTAGGAGCGGGAAGGGGCCAGGCCGTCTACAGGCCGTCACGCGTCCGGCCCGGATCAACCTCAGTCGGCCCCAGCCGGCCTGAAAGTGCAGGTCAGGCCCTGTCTGACCGTGAAAGGTGCCAGCTTGGGAAATGGTGTCCTAAGTTCTGGCACAAGTAGGGTAGATAGGTTCTGACCTGCGGTTTTGAGGTCGTCAGGTCGTCACGGGATCTTCAAGTCGTGCCGCCCCGGTGTGGCGCGGCTTGAAGATCCCGCCGGCTGCCTCTCGCGCCCGGCGATGACTCGACGGGACCAGGTGGGTACAGATCCGGAGTGTGTAGCCCGGGTCGTGGTGACCGAGGTATTCGGCCACTTCCTGGACCGACACTCCGGATGCCAGGGCGATCGAGGCGTAGAAGTGGCGCATGCCGTGTATCCCGTCTCGTCGCGGTGTGTAGGCAAGCCCGGTTGCAGCGTAGACCGGCTTCCATACGGCGAGGTTGTACTCCGGGCCGCTGATCATCCCGCTGGCAGCACGAGCGCCGAGGCGCTGAAGACCTTTGGGCTTGCGAATGAGCAGCCGTGCGGTAACCGGACGCCCTCTGGGGTCGAGCCACGGCAGAGTGACTGTGACAGGTTCGAAGGAGGCCAGGTGCGCATCGATTTCTTCCAAGACTCCGGCACTGATCGGCACCAGCCGGGTCTTCCCTCCCCTCGGGGAGCGAACACGGGCTGTTGCCGATCCAGCGAATCGGGCGCTGCTGCTGTTCCTCTTCGTCGGCGTCGTGCGCAGGCAGGTCCTCGAGGTCGACTGGAAGCAGGTCAAGGCCGCGATCTACAACCGGTCCACCAAGACCCTCGCCGTCTACACGACCGGCCGGCGAGACGCGCGGTCCCGGCGATGGCTGTCCGGGTCGCCAACGCGGCGGACGCACACGCGCTCGTTGACGCGGCCGAATCAGCGTCCGCCGCGCCGGCCTGCTCGCCCGCGAGTGGCCGGACCTCGATACCGGCCACCTGATCGAGATCGTCGACGACCTTTGCGCACGGGGCATCCGGGAGGACATCCGCATCGATCGCGGCGGCTACGAGGAATGGCGGCGGATCATGGTCGAGGACGGACTCGTCAGCGCCGACGTGCCTTACGAGAAGCTGATCGACCCGCGCCCCGCTGACGCGGCGGTCGAGCAGGTCGCCGCCCGGTGAGAACCGACCGGATTCAAGACCGCGGTCCGTCTCCGCCGAACCGCCTCTGCTGCTCCCCGGGTTCGGGGGCTCCGGGTTGTGCAGTGCTTCAATGACGGCCATGTCGCTCGACGAGCTGCGCGCCTTGCTGGCCCGGCATGCCCGGCCCGATCTGGGCACGGACATCGATGCCGTGCGCATCTTCCGCGCCGATCGACCCGGCCCGCCGACGCCGACCACCTATGGCCAGGTGCTGGCACTCGTCGCCCAAGGCACCAAACGGTTCGCGCTGGGCGACCGCCTGTACGAATACCGCGCCGGCCAATACGTCGTCGCCTCGGTTGATCTGCCGGTGACCGCGCAGTTCGTCCGAGCCGACCCGCGGGAACCCGCGCTCGGCTTCGGCCTGGACCTGCCGCCGGCCGCCGTCGCCGAAGTGCTGCTGGCCGCGGATGCCGGGGACCTGCCGGACCTCGCCCCCGGCGCGCCGGCCGGTCTGGCCGTCAGCACCGCCTCCGCCGAACTGCTCGATGCCGTTGTCCGCCTCCTGCGGCTGCTCGACTCGCCCCGCGACATCCCGATGCTCGCGCCCCTGATCAAGCGGGAGATCATCTGGCGGCTGCTCACCGGTGAGCAGAGCGGCATCCTGCGCCAGTTCGGCCTGCCCGACAGCAGCCTCAGCCACATCGCCAGGGCCGTCCAGTGGATCCGCGACCACTACGCGCTGCCCTTCCGCGTCGAGGAGGTGGCGCAGCGGGTGGGCATGAGCGTCTCCGCGTTCCACCGCAATTTCCAGGCCGTCACCTCGATGAGCCCCATCCAGTACCAGAAGCAGATCCGCCTGCAGCAAGCCAGGCTGCTGCTCGCCGCCGATCCCGGCGACATCGCCGGGATCAGCCGTCAGGTCGGCTACGAGAGCCCCGCCCAGTTCAGCCGCGAGTACCGCAGGCAGTTCGGTGACCCGCCGCGCCGGGACGCGGTCCGCCTGGGCGCGAACGTCCGAACCGGTGCCTCTCGCGACGGTTGACCAGAACTCGCGACTTCTTGCCCCATCCTGCTCAGTTGCGCTGCAGACGAGTTTCGCTGCGGAGACTCGCTGTAGCCTCCCCCGGACAGAGGCACCTGAAGACGGTTCGCGGTCGGCTCGTGACCGACGACAAACGACGGTCGAGCGGGTCCTGACCCCGGAACGAGGACACTGATGACCGAGCACACCCGCAGCGAGATATCGCTGCGAGTCAACGAGACGACCCACCGGCTCTCCGTGGACAACCGCAGGACGCTGCTCGACGCGCTGCGGGAGGACCTCGGCCTCACCGGCCCCAAGAAGGGGTGCGACCAGGGGCAGTGCGGCGCCTGCACGGTGCTCTGCGACGGCCGCCGGGTGCTCTCCTGTCTCACCCTCGCGGTCGCCGCCGACGCCACCTCGGTCACGACCGTCGAAGGACTGGCCACCGAGGGCGAGCTGCGGCCGATCCAAGAGGCGTTCGTGCGCCTGGACGGTTTCCAGTGCGGCTTCTGCACACCCGGGCAGATCTGCTCGGCAGTCGGGATGCTCGCCGAACACGCCGAAGGCCGGCCGAGCGCCGTCACCGCCGGCGACGCACCGGACCGCGCGCCGGAACTGGACGAGGCCGAGGTGCGCGAGCGGATGAGCGGGAACCTGTGCCGCTGCGGGGCATACCCGTCGATCGTGCGCGCGGTGCTCGAAACCGCGGCACGCGAGGGAGGTGCGCTGTGAGGGAGTTCGCCTATCAGCGTGTGGCACAGGTCCGCGACGCGCTCACCGCCGTCGCCGACGATGCCGGCACCCGGTACCTGGGTGGGGGCACGAATCTCGTCGACCTGATGAAGTGCGGAGTCGAGGAGCCGACCCGGCTGGTGGACGTACGACGGCTGCCGCTCGACGGTGTCAGCGAAACACCGGACGGCGGGCTGGTCATCGGTGCGACCACGACCAACAGCGACATGGCCGCGCATCCGGAGGTGCGGCGCCGGTTCCCGGCGGTGACCCAGGCCGTCCTCGCGGGTGCGTCCGGTCAGCTGCGGAACATGGCCACGGTGGGTGGCAACCTCCTGCAGCGAACCCGTTGCGGTTACTTCGCCGATCTCTCCCAGCCGTGCAACAAGCGGGTGCCCGGCAGTGGATGTGCCGCGCTCGGGGGCGTGCACCACAACCACGCGGTACTGGGCCACTCCGAGCACTGCGTGGCGACCCATCCCTCGGACATGGCGGTGGCGCTCGCCGCGTTGGACGCGGTCGTGCGCTACGAGGCGCTCGACGGCCCCGGTGAGGTCCCGTTGTCCCGGTTCTACCTGCCGGTCGGTGACCGGCCGGACCGCGAAACCGCGTTGCCGGCCGGCGCGCTGATCACCGCCGTCGTCCTGCCGGGGTCCGCGGCGGGCCTGCGGTCGCGTTACCGCAAGGTCCGCGAGCGCGCGTCGTACGCCTTCGCCACCGTCTCCATCGCCGCCGCGCTGGACATCCGCGACGGCGTGGTGCACGACGTGCGCATCGCGCTGGGCGGTGTGGCGTCGCGTCCCTGGCGGGCCGGCTCCGCCGAGGCCCTGCTCCACGGCTCTCGGCCCACCGCCGACCGGCTCCGGACCTGCGCCGAGGAGGCGCTGAGCGAAGCGAATCCCCTGCCCGACAACAGGTACAAGGTGACTTTGGCGCGGAACCTGATCGAGGCCGTGCTCGGTGAACTCACGGGAACGGAGATGGATCGATGAACGCGGATGCCGTCGGCACCCCACGCCCCCGGATCGAGGGCCGGCTCAAGGTCACCGGCGCCGCCCACTACGCCGCGGACATCCCGATGCCGGACCTGGCCCACGGCTGGATGGTGACCGCCACCCTCTCCCGAGGCCGGATCCGCG
The DNA here is from genome assembly GCF_902497555.1 of Amycolatopsis camponoti. Lineage (NCBI taxonomy): Bacteria > Bacillati > Actinomycetota > Actinomycetes > Pseudonocardiales > Pseudonocardiaceae > Amycolatopsis > Amycolatopsis camponoti. The sequence continues at coordinate 3,485,482 of NZ_CABVGP010000001.1, forward strand.
ACATCGACACGTCAGCCGCGCTCGGTATGCCGGGTGTGCTCGGAGTACTCGACCACCGCGATGCACCCAGGCTCAACCCCCAGGCCGGCAACTACTTCGGCCCCGACGGCAGCCTGCAGCTACTACAGGACGACGTGATCCCGTACGCGGGCTGGCCGCTCGCGCTGGTGGTGGCGGAAACGCCCGAGCAGGCCAGAGCGGCCGCGGCGGCAGTGCGGGTGACCTGTGACGGCGAGCCGCACGACCTCGATTTCAGCCTGGAGCACCTGGCCGCGCGGCCGGCGTCGACCGCCTTCGGACCGGAGGCGGACATCGGCGACCTGAAGGCGGAACTGGCGGCGTCCGCGGTCGTGCTCGAGGAGCGCTATCGCACTCCGGAGGAGAGCCACTGCGCGATGGAGCCGCACGCCGCGACCGTGTGGTGGGACTCCGACCACGTGTATGCCGTGGACTCCAACCAAGGAGCGTTCAGCGTGTCCGAGGTCCTCGCCGCGTTGTGGTCCATCGACCGGGAACGGGTGCACGTTCGTTCCGAGCACGTGGGCGGGGGTTTCGGCGGCAAGGGTGCCTGCGGCCCGCAGGTGGTGCTCGCCTCGATGGCCGGCCGGCGGTTCGGACGCCCGGTGCGGATCGCCATGACCCGGGCGCAGGTTTTCGAGACGACCTCGTCGCGGCCTCGAACGGACCAGGTGATGACCGTCGGCGCGGACGCCGACGGCCGCCTGCGGGCCATCCAGCACCGGGCGGCCTACGCCGTCTCGCCGCTTTCGGAGTACATCGAGGCGTGCACCGAGCAGGCCAAGGTCCTGTACTCGGCGCCGGCGATCCGCACCCAGCTCACCGCCGTGCCGCTGGACATCCTGCCGCCCGCCTCGATGCGCGGGCCCGGCGCGACGCCCGGTTCGTTCGCCCTGGAGTCGGCGATCGACGAGGTCGCCGAGCGGCTGGACATGGACCCCTTGGAACTGCGCCTGCGCAACCAGCCCACGGTCACGCCCGCCTCGGGAAAGCCCTTCAGCACGCGCCGCCTGGTCTCCTGCATGCGGGAGGGCGCGCGCCGGTTCGGCTGGGCGGCGCGCGACCGGCGACCCCGCTCCCGGCGCGAGGGCCCGCTGCTGATCGGCAGCGGCATGGCCACGACGTCGTTCAGCGCCGGGGTGTTCCCGTCGCAGGCCTCGATCACCGCGGAGGCCGACGGGACGTTCACGGTGTCGATCGGGGCGAGCGACATCGGCACGGGCGCCCGGACCGCGCTGACCGCGGTCGCCGCCGACGCGCTGGGCGCCGGCACCGAGCGGATCCGCCTCCGGATCGGGGACAGCGATCTCGGCATGGCGTGGGGCGCGGGTGGTTCCCGCGGCACGACGTCCTGGTCCTTCGCCATCACCGAGGCCGCCAAGAAGCTGCGGGAGAGCCTCGCTGATCCCGTCCGGCCGGTGACCGCGACGGTCGACACCACCACGATGATCGATTTCCAGCCGGACCGGGAACGCCAGACCTACAGCGCCGTCTTCGCGGAGGTGACCGTCGACCCGGCCACCGGCGAGGTCCGGGTTCGCCGGCTGCTCGGCATGTTCGCCGTGGGCCGGGTGATCAACCCGCTGCTGGCCCGCAGCCAGGTGGTCGGCGGGATGATCATGGGGCTGTCCATGGCCCTGCACGAAGAGAATGTGCGAGATCCCCGCACCGGTCGGCTGGCGAACGGCGACTGGGCGGGCTACCACATCGCCGCGCACGCCGACGTGCCCGACATCGAGGCCGATTTCGTGCCGGACTACGAGCCCCAGGACCCGTCGGGCTTCAACGGCCTCGGCGAGATCGGCACGGCAGGCACCGCGGCGGCGATCGCCAACGCCGTGTGGCACGCGACCGGCACTCGTCAGCGGATCCTCCCGATCCGCCTCGACCGCGTGCTGGAGCAGAACACCGCCGTCGCAGGCGAACTTCGCCCGGTGTGAGAGCTGGCGGCCGTCGGCACCGCGACCCGCCTTTGTCAGGGATCGAGCGGCAATGCACTGAACGCATCCGGATTCCAGTGCTCGCAGTCCAGGACCGACTGTGCCCCTCCGCCTGAGTGAGTGACGTCGGGCGGCGTGAATTGACAGACCGGCGTCTGGTTTCGTTCGTGTGCTGTGACCGCGGTTGTTCGTGAGGCTTGACCGCACCCGGTGTGGTGGGGGTGCTGGTGTTCGCGAGATTTGACCGCAGTGAACCCTTGCGGTGGGTGGCTACTGCCCGGGGCCACCGCGCTCGAGCAGGCCCGCGCGGCGGGCAAGTTCACCCCGGTGCACGACGCCTGGTGGGCGGCCGTGCGCAAGGTTCACGGCGACCGCGACGGGACTCGCGCGTTGATCCAGGTTCTGCTGCTGCACCGGCACAACCGGGACGTCTCGGCCGCGGCAGTGACCTCACTGACCGAACGGCGCTTGGCGCACCTGCCGCCCGACACCCGGCCGCTGCCATCGGTGACGATCTACGACCAGCTGCTGCCCAGCCACCGAACCCCCAGGGAAGGGACACGTCCATGACTGCTCAACGTCACCGCGGCCTGACCGAGCAGGCCGCCAACGCTGCCGTCGACCAGGCCTGCCGGCTGCTGCGGCTGCCGACCATCGGCACCCAGTTTTCCCGATATGGCCGATGCGGCCGCCCGCGAGCAGATGTCCTACCGCGGGTTTCTCGCCGAGCTGCTCATGGCCGAGTGCGACGACCGGGCCCGACGTCGCTCCGATCGCCGCATCAAGGCCGCCGCGTTCCCGCGGGAGAAGTCGTTGCGCGCCCTCGACTTCGACACCAACTCCAACGTCGACCCGGCCGTCATCCACCCCCCCTCGCCACCTGCGAATGGGTCAAGAAGGGCCTGCCGCTCTGCCTGATCGGCGACTCCCGGTACCGGCAAATCACACCTGCTGATCGCACTGGCACCGAGGCCGCCATGAACGGGTTCCGGGTCCGCTGCACCCTGGCCACCAAGCTGGTCAACGAGCTGGTCGGGGCCGCCGACGACATCGTGCTCGCCAAGACCATCGCCCGCTACGGCCGCGTCGACCTGCTCTGCATCGACGAGCTGGGATACATGGAACTCGACCGCCGCGGCGCCGAACTCTTCTTCCAGGTCCTCACCGAACGCGAGGAGAAGGCCTCGGTCGCGATCGCTTCCAACGAAAGCTTCGGTGGCTGGACCAAGACGTTCACCGACCCGCGGCTCTGCGCCGCGATCGTGGACCGGCTCACCTATCGACGACGTCCCGATCACCCAGGCAGAGCTCGGCGAGATCTGAGACCGCCGAGATTGAAAGGTGGCTCGGTCGCCTGGCCAGATATCGTCCGACAGCACCAGCACCGATCTCATAGGGGCCCCGCTACATGTCCTGGTCACCAGCACACCAAGCCGTCGAGTTCGAAGACCTGCCCCGGCTACGAGCACTCCTCGACGCCGGTCAGGACGTCGAGGACGACAACGGGGACGGTTGGACTCTTCTGCGCCACGCCATCGATGTCGAATACGACGGTCACGTCCAGACCGGTGAGCCGCTGCACGCCGACACTACGGCGTTCCTACTCGCACGCGGAGCCGACCCACTCCGACGCTGCAACGGCATGCCGGTCGTCGAGGAAGCAGAAATCCGCGGGCACTGGCTCGCCACCGAAATCATGCGCAGTTGGATCAACCGCTGACACCAGCTGCCCGGGCACTCTCGAGCGCGGTCACTTCTCGCCGACATTGATCATGACTCCACTCGCGAGTGCGGTCATAACCGACAAACATCTGCGGTCAACTCACACAGCCAAAACTAGGCGTCACTCTCGCATCCTCCGAACAGGTGTTCGAGGAGAGTGGTCGGGTTCGCCCGTGGCGTGGTGCGCGGGTGTCTCCGGTGCGGGCTCGTGGTGCCGGGTACTCGAAGACAGGCTGACGGCAGCTGAAGCTGATTGCTGTTTCGAAGATGTCGGCATCGGATTCGTTCTCCATCGTGTCAGGTCCGGCGCCGCTGACAGGTTTGCCGCGATCGGGAGTACTTCCGCGAGCACCCTCCGGCTGGCTCCTCACCTGAGCTGAGTTCTGCCGCGCAGCCGACACGCGCAGCTTGTTGGAGATGCGCTCGTCGCTGTGCGCTCCGAGCGGAGGAGAAGCAGGCCGGCGATCGACCGTCCGTTGCAGGCTTTCGTTCCGCTGTGTGGACGTGCTGGCCGTCCGGGAACGGGATCCTGAGAATGCCCGCATGACGGGGTTGACCGAAGAGACCGCCTACGACCGGGTGCGCCTCGCGCAGTGGCGGGCGGGGGAGGCACGCCTGCCGGGGCTGAGCCGGCGGGGCCTGCTGCGGCGGCCGGCGGGCTCGCGCTGATCGCAGCCGGAGCGGCGACCGGCACGGCGTCGGCGGCGGGGCCGATCGTGAAGCCGCTGCCGCCGGAATGGTTCGACGTCTACGGCAGCAACGCCGAGACGCGCTGGGAAGCGATGAACGGGCAGGGCTACCTGACGCCGGTCGACCGGTTCTTCGTCCGCGACCACACCTCGACCCCGGTGCTCGACGCCGCCACCTGGCGGCTGCAGCTGTTCGGTTCGGGGCTGCGCGGCGGGCCGGTCGAATTCACCTACCAGGATCTGCGCGCCCTGCCGTCGGAGACGATCACCGCGTTCATCGAGTGCGCCGGCAACGGGCGGAGCTTCTTCACCAGCCAGCAGGGCCAGACCGTCAGCGGGACGGCGTGGAAGCTCGGCGCGGTCGGCGTGGCGCGCTGGCGCGGCGTGCGGCTCGCGACCGTGCTCGCCCGGGCCGGGCTGTCCCGCCATGCCGTGGACGTGCTCCCCGAAGGACTCGACCCGGACTACGTGGCGGGCGGGGTGAACCTGGGCAAGGTGCGGCGGCCTCTGCCGGTGGCCAAGGCACTGCAGGACGTCCTGCTGGCGTACGAGATGAACGGGCGGCCGCTGCCGCCCGACCACGGTTTCCCGGTGCGGCTCGTGGTGCCGTCGTGGGCCGGGATCTCGTCGATCAAGTGGCTGGGCCGGATCGAGGTGTCGGCGACGCCGCTGGTGTCGCCGTGGAGCACGCAGTTCTACCGGTTGCTGGGGGCGGACTACCCGGCCGAAGGCACGCTGGTCACCGAGCAGGTGGTGAAGAGCGCGTTCGAGCTCCCGTGGGGCGCGACGCTGGCGGCCGGGCAGCGGCACGTACTGCGCGGCCGCTCCTGGTCGGGCCACGGCCGGATCCGCCGGGTCGAGGTGAGCACGGACGGCGTCAGCTGGAAGCCCGCGAAGCCGATCAGCCCGGCACTCGACCGCGGCTGGCTGCAGTGGGAGTTCCCGTGGCGCCCCCGGGCGGCGGGGGCGTACACGCTGCGGGCGCGCGCCACGGACGTCACCGGGGTGCGGCAGCCGGACGTCGCGCCGTACAACACGCAGGGCTACCTGTTCGGCGCGGTCGTCCGGCACCCGGTCACGGTCGGCAGCGCGCCGTGAAGCGGATGATTCGCGCGCTCGCCCGGGCGTTGACGGGCTTCGGCCGGGTGCTGGTACTGCCGGCCCCACCGTTCGAACCCGGGCTGGCGGTGCCGGTGCCACGGCCGGTGGCCGACGTCCCGCGGGTGCCGCTGTCGCGCCGGGAACGGGAAACCTTCCGGCGGATCGTCTCGGGCTGAACGGTCACCTGGGCGAAAGTGTGCGCCGAGTGGACCGCCCCGCGTACTCGAACGCAATGGTGTCCAGGACCTGGAACGGACGCCGTGCTGACCGGGGCGGGACACTCGATGGCGGCCTGAGTCGCCCCGGCGTCGATCTCCCGGACGACCTCGGCCGCTCCCGCGGAGTCCGTGCGGTAGTCGCCGATCACGTGGTGGCGCCGCGGAGATCACCGCTCGCCGACTCCGGTGCCGAACGCCCACAGGACCGTCGCGGCCGCGTGGTCCGCGACGGCGTCGACTTCCGCGGCGGTCAGGTGCCGGGTGCCGAGGCGGGAGCGGGCTTCGAGCGGACCGGTCAGCAGGGCCAGGAACTGCTCGGCGATCAATGCGGGGTCGTCGTGGCGGAGCCGGCCGGCGACGATCAGCCGGGCCAGGCGGTCCGCGAGCGTCCCGGCCAGCCGGCCCGCGGTGACGGCGTAGACCTCGGTCAGCAGTTCGGGGAACCGGCCCAGCTGGGCGTAGGTCAGCGCGCGCAACGCACGGGACTCCTCGTCGCAGCAGCGGCGGGCCAGTGCCCGGGCCGCGCGGGTGAGCGTCCGGTGCGGGTCGCCGTCGGGGGTGATGCGCTCCACCGCGGCGAGGTTGGCTGCCGCGACTCGCTCGGCCGCGGCGGCGAGAGCGGCGCGGAAGAGGGTTTCCTTGTCCCGGAAGTGGTTGTACACCGTGGGTTTCGCGACGCCGGCTTCGGCCGCGATCTCCTGGACGCCCGCCGCGTCGTAGCCGGTCCGGGCGAAGACGGCGAAGGCGGCGGCGAGGATCGCCTCCCGTTTGTCGATCCGGCCGCGGGTGGTGGTCATGGACGGAGTTTACAACTGACTCACTGGTTCGCTAACTTGAACTTGCTAGTTCAATCCGGAGGGACCTCATGATCGTCAACCTGCTTCGCTTCCGTTTCCGCGACGACGTCACCGAAGCCGGCCGGGACGCCGTGCTCGCCGCCATGCGCCGGACGGCCGGGGTCGAGTCGGCCGCGTTCGGCACGGTCGGCCGGGACCTCGGCGACCCGGCCGAGGGGTACACGCACGCGTACTGCGTCGGCGTCGCGGACATCGCGGCTCTGGAGCGGTACCTCCACGATCCCGTGCACCTCGCCGGGGACGACGTCATCCTGCCGAGCCTGGCGCGGCTTTCGGCGGTGCGGTTCACCGACGACGCCGACCCGGAAACCGGCGCGAAGATGGGCGAGCTGGTCCGCGCGAAGCTCGAGAAGTACCCGGACTGGGAGCGGCAGCTGAAAGCCATCCCCGCCTGAAACCGGTTCATGATTCGGACATCGTTGACACTTCACGCACGCGTTCTTACTTTCGGTGCATGATAACCGGACGGGAAGTCACGCGACCGTGTCCGACGGTGCGGGTGAACGGGATCTGTTGTCGCTGAACGTATCCGAGCGACCGATCCCCTCCCGAGGAGTGCCCATGCGCCGCACCGCCGACCGTTCGGCCGATCTCGAGCGACTGCTCTCGGACGGCCCGTTCCCGGCTGCGCTCCGCGCGGCCATCACCGAGAGCGGGCTGTCCCTGGACCGTGTCCGCCACCGCCTCGCGCGGCGCGGGCTGTCGGTCAGCGTGCCGACGCTGAGCCTGTGGCAGTCCGGGCGCCGCCGCCCGGAACGCGCGGAATCGCTGCGCGTCCTCGCCGGCTTGGAGCAACTGCTGGAGCTGCCCGCCGGCTCCTTCGGCGCGCTGCTGGGACCACCGAAACCGCGTGGCCGGACACAGCCGCCCGGGCACCTGGTCGCGGTGAGCCAGCACGACCGCGCGGACATCGACGACCACGGCCGGCTTTCCGCCGTCCACGCGCGGGTCGTGCTGCGCGCCGGCGGGACGGGACTCGAGCGCTGGCCGGTGCGCTGGGACCTCGAACCGGGGGTGACCCCGAAGATCCTCGCCGACCGCAACTGCCGGGTCGCCGGCGTCGAGCACGATCTGGACCGCAGCCGGCTGACCGCCGACCTCGTGCTGGACGCCGCACCGGCACCGGGGGAGTCGGTCATCGTCGAGTACCGCGCGATGTTCCCGGCCCGCCCGGCGGCCCGGCGGTTCGTGCGCACCCTCGAGCGGCCGGTCCGCGACTACCTCCTCGAAGCCCGGTTCGCCGTGCTGCCGGCGCTGTGCGTGCGGATGCGCGACGCCGGGCCGGGGCGCGAGCTGAGCCCGGATTCCGGCGGGACCGTGCACGTCGCCGAGGCCGACGCGGTCGGGCGCATCGGAATCCGCTGGGAGTCGTGAAAACGAGCGGGGCCCCGGCACGCGCCAGGGCCCGCTCTCCTTTCCGGTCCGGCGTCAGGGAGCGATGTAGAGCGTGCGGTTCGGGGTGCCGCTGCCCGGGTTCTTCACCAGGTTGGGCGTGGCCGCGGTCACCAGCGCCTGGCTCACCTGGGCCGCGGAGGCCGTGGTGTGGGTCGCGAGGTAGATCGCCGCCGCGCCGGCGACGTGCGGCGACGCGAACGACGTGCCGTTGCCCGTGTAGGTCGCCGTGTCGTTCGTGTTCCACGCCGAGGTGATGCCGACGCCGGGGGCGAACAGGTCGACGCCGGTGCCGTAGTTGGAGAACGACGCGCGGGTGTCGGTCTTGTCCGCGGCGGCGACCGTGATGGCCTCGGCGACCCGGGCGGGCGAGGACGTCGAGGCGTTGGCGTTGGAGTTGCCCGCCGCGACCGCCCACGTGACCCCGGAGCTGATCGAGTTCCGGACCGCGGTGTCGAGCGCGGTCGAGACCCCGCCGCCGAGGCTGGCGTTGGCCACCGCCGGCTTCTTCGCGTTGGCGGTGATCCAGTTGACGCCGGCGATCACGCCCGAGGTCGTCCCGCTGCCGTCGGAACCGAGCACCCGCACGGGGTACAGCTGGGCGCCCTTCGCGACGCCGTACTGCGAGCCGGCGATCGTCGCGGCGACGTGCGTTCCGTGCCCGTAGCCGTCGTCGGCGTTCGTGTCGTTGTCGACGAAGTCGTAGCCCTGGTGCACGCGGCCGCCGAAGGTCTGGTGGGTCGCGCGGATGCCTGTGTCGAGCACGTAGACGTTCACGTTCGACGCCGTGGTGCTGTAGGTGTACTGGTTGTTCAGCGGCAGGTTCCGCTGGTCGACCCGGTCCAGGCCCCACGACGGCGGGTTCTGCTGGACGGCGTCGGCGCGCACGGTCTTGTCCTGCTCGACGAAGGCGACGGCGCTGTCCGCGGCGAGGCGCTTGGCGTGCTTTTCGTCCAGGCGCACGGAGAACCCGGCGAGGTTCCGCGTGTAGACCCGGCTCACTGTGCCGTCGTAGCGGCGGGCCAGTGAGCCGCTGTCAGTGTTCTTCGCGCTGTCTTTCAACACTACGATGTAGCTGTCCTTGACCGCTCCGGCGTCGGCGGCGCCGAGCACGACGCCTTCCGCGGCCTGGGCGGGGGTGACGCCGGTGAAGACGACAGCCGCCGCCACGACGACCGCGGCTCCGGTGAATCTCGCTGCGCGCATTTCGTGCTCCTCGGGGAAGGGGACTCTCCGAGGACGAAGTTAAGGCGGCGGCCGTTTTCTCGGCAGGCGCGGTTTTTTGCGGTTTTGCGCCGGTTTGCGTTGGCCCGCCGAGTGGTTGCCGCCCCTACGAAAGGATGTTCCCGCGAGGTGGACTACCGGCGACCAGCGGGACGACGTCGCAGATGACGCGCTCGGCGTCCTCGGGCAGGACCGCCGGCCGGAGCCGGACGCCGCCGAGCCCGTGCTCGTCGCGCCACCCGGTGAAGATCCCCGTGTCGGCGTGGTCCGCCGCGGAGTCCGAAGTGGACGCGATGGCGCGGGGCACGGTCGTGCGTGACGTCGACTGGGTCCGCCGCGACCGGACGGCGCCGGTTGCTGAACCTGGCCGCGCGAGGTGACGTGTCCGACGACGACCTCTATACGGCGCCAGGCCGGTTCGGAGCCGCCGGGGCGGGCGCGACCTGGCTCGGCGGCTCGGCTGCTGCCGTTGCCGCGGTGACCGCCGCCGGTCCGATCCCGAGGTGCTCGCGCAGGGTCGTGCCGGTGTATTCGGTCCGGAACACACCCCGTTCCTGGAGCAGCGGAACGACTTTCGCCGCGAACTCGTCCAGGCCGCCCGGGGTGACGTAGGGCGCGAGGATGAAGCCGTCGGCCTGCACGAGGTCGTCGATCGTCGTGGCGACCGTCGACGGTGAGCCGACGAAGGTGTGACGGCCGGTGACCTCGATGATCAGCTCGCGGATGGACAGCTTTCCGGCCGCCGCCCGGTCGCGCCAGTCGCGGGCGGTGCCGAGCGGGTCGCGGTACTGCCGGACGCTGGCCCGGCCGGGCGCGATCGTGTCGCCGAGGTGCGGATCGACATCGGGCAGCGGGCCATCCGGGTCGTAGGCCGACAGGTCGCGGTTCCACAGCTGTTCCAGTAGCCGGATCGCGGTCGGCCCGCTGACCTGGGCGCGGCGGACCTCGTGAGCCAGTTCGGCGGCTTCGGCGTCGGTGTCGGCGAGCACGAAGGTCGCCGCGGGCAGCACGACGAGCTGGTCCGGCGACCGCCCGTGCCGGGCCAGCCGGCCTTTGACGTCGGCGTAGAATGCTTGTCCCGCTTCGAGATCGGCGTATCGGCTGAAGATCGCGTCCGCGGCCGCCGCCGCGAACTCACGCCCTTCTTCGGAGTCGCCCGCCTGGATGATCACCGGCCGCCCCTGCGGACCGCGGGGCACCGTGAACCTGCCGGAGATCGCGAACTGGGCGTCGCGGTGCTCGAACTCGCCGGCCCGGGGATCGGACAGGAAGACACCGGACTCGCGGTCCGCGACGATCTCGTCTCCCTGCCAGGAGTCGAAGAGTTTCCCGGCCGCGTCGAGGAACTGCCGGGCGCGCTCGTAGCGCTGCTCCTTCGGCAGGAACCCGCCGCGCCGGAAGTTCTCGCCGGTGAAGGCGTCCCACGACGTGACGACGTTCCACGCCGCGCGCCCGGCGGAGAGGTGGTCCAGGCTCGCGAACTGCCGGGCCACCTCGTACGGCTCGGTGAACGTCGAGTTGATCGTGCCCGCCAGCCCGAGCCGATCGGTGACCGCGGCCAACGCGGCGAGCACGGTGAAGGTGTCCGGCCGGCCGACGACGTCGAGGTCGTAGATCTCGCCGTGCTGCTCGCGCAGCCGCAACCCCTCGGCGAGGAAGAAGAAGTCGAACTTGGCGGCTTCGGCGGTCCGGGCGAGGTGGGCGAAGGAGCCGAACTCGATCTGGCTGCCGGCGTCGGGGTGGCTCCAGACCGTCGTGTTGTTCACGCCGGGGAAGGCCGCCGCCAGGTGGATCTGCTTGCGAGGCTTGGTCATCGGGGCTCCTCAGGCGGCGTAGCGGTTCACGGGGCGGGCGAGCCCGAGCAGGCCGCGCAGGGTCGAGGCCTCGTACTCGCGGCGGAAGGCACCGCGCCGCTGCAGTTCCGGGACCAGGCCGCGACTGATCGCGGTGAGGTCGTGCGGCACCGCGCCGGGGTGCAACCGGAAGCCGGAGAGCCCGGCCTCGTGCCAGTCGAGGAGCCGATCGGCCAGTTGCGTGGGTGTCCCCACGAAGACGTCGGCGTCGGACTGGTATTCGGCACCGGCCAGGTCGTCCAGCCGGGCTTTCCGCTCGGCCGCGTCGTCCCCGAGGAAGACGACGAGATCGGCGAAGACGTGCAGCGGGTCTTGCGTCCGCCCGGCGGTTTCCTGCTCGGCGCGGACCTCGCCGACGATCACCTCGGCGTGCTCGCGGTCGTGCGGCGTCACGTAGACGACGTCGGCGGCGCGGGCCGCGAGGCGGTAGGGGACCGTCGCGTGCGCGAGCGCGGTCACCAACGGCTGGCCCTGCGGTGGCCGTGGCGTGATGGCCGGGCCCTTGACCGAGAACCAGCGGCCCTCGAAGTCGATGTAGTGCAGCTTGTGACGGTCGAGGAACCGGCTGGTCGCGACGTCCCGGATCACCGCGTCGTCCTCCCAGCTGTCCCAGAGCCTTCGCAGCACTTCGACGTAGTCCGCGGCTTCGTCGAAGAGGTCCACGAAGTGCGCGGGGAAGTCCCCGGGCGCGGGCAGCCGGAATTCGGGGAACTCGCGGCGGCCGAAGTGCGCGGCTTCGCTTCGGCTGCCCGACACGCGCACGCGGACCCCGGCGCGCCCGGTGCTGACGTAGTCGAGCGTGGCGATCGCCTTGCTCAGGTGGAACGGCTCGGTGTGGGTGACCACGGCGGTCGGGACCAGCCCGATGTGCCGGGTGCGCGGCGCGACGCGGGCGGCGACCAGGACCGCGTCCAGCCGGCCGCGGACTTCGTCGGTGCGCTCGTCGGGCCCGTCGAGCCGGCTGGACTGCAGGGCGAGCGAGTCTTCGATGGTCACGAAATCGAGCAGGCCCCGCTCGGCTTCGACGACGAGGTCGGTCCAGTAGCCGGCGGTGAACAGCTCGGCGGGCCGGGCGTCCGGGTCCCGCCAGGCGGCCGGGTGCCAGCCCGCACCGTCGAGGGCGACGGCCAGGTGCAGCGTCATCGCGCTTCTCCCTTCGCGTCAGCGGTTCCAGTGTTCGGCGAGCAGTTCGTAGGACCGCACCCGGTCGGCGTGGTCGTGGGTGATGGTCGTGATGACGAGTTCGTCCGCGCCGGTCGCTTCCTGCAGCTGTCGCAGCCGGGTGGTGACCGTGGCCGGCGAGCCGGCGAACTGGGTGCCGACGCGGTCGGCGACCAGTGCCCGGTCTTCGTCCGTCCACTCGTGCGTGGCGGCTTCTTCCGGCGCGGGGAAGGGGATCGCGCCCTCGGCGCGGCGGATGCTGCGCACCCACGAGCCGTAGCCGGACGCCAGTTTCCGGGCCGTGGCGTCGTCTTCGGCGACGACGACGTCGGCCGACACAGCGACGTACGGCTTCGGAAGCGCGTCCGACGGCTGGAACGCCGCCCGGTACGCGTCGACGGCTTCGAGCACGCTCGACGGGCTGACGTGGTAGTTCGCGGCGAACCGCAGGGAGTTGCGCCCGGCCACGGACGCGCTCTGCCCGCCGCTGCTGCCGAGGATCCAGATCTGCGGCCGCGTGCCTTCGCCGGGCACGGCGTGGGCCTCGAGTCCGTCGGCGGAGCGGTAGGTGCCGTGGAGCAGGGCGAGGATGTCGTCGACCTGCTCGCCGTAGTCGGGGGACTCGGCGCCGGGCTGCTGCAGGAGCCCGAACGTCAGCCCGAGGCGGGATGAGCGTGCCAGGCCGCTGAAGTCGGGTTTCGGTGGGATCAGCAGGCCGTTGACCGTCTGGGCGGGCACTACCGGCCGCGCGGCCGCCGCGGCGTATTCGCGGACGAGTTGCTTGCCGCTGCGGCCGAGTCCGAGGTCGAGCCGTCCGGGGTGCAACGCGTCGATGAGGCCGAACTCCTCGACCGTGGCCAGCGGGGTGCGGTGCGCGAGCTGGACGCCGGCGGACCCGAGCCGGATGCGTTCGGTGGCGCCCGCGACGAGAGCGATGAGGATCGGTGGGGACGCGCCGGCGACGCCCGGGTTGAGGTGGTGTTCGGCGAACCAGTAGCGCCGGTAGCCGAAGCGTTCGGCCTGCTGCGCGAGATCGACGGTGTTGCGGACGGCGTCGGCGGCGGTGGCGCCGGAGCTGACCGGGACGAGGTCGAGGACGGACAACGGGACTTCGGGCATGAGCGGTCCTTTCAGGCGGGCCATGGCGGGGCGGGCATCTCGCGGCGCAGCGCGGGCGCGACGTCGGACTGGAACAGCTCGAGCGCGTCCCGGTGCTGCCGGGCGGTGAGCCCGTCGCGGTCGGCGTGCAGGTGCATGACCTGGTGCCCGAGTTCCTTCTGGTAGCGCAGTACCTTGTCGACGACCTGCGCCGGGCTCCCGATCAGCGCGGAGCTGCGCTCGACGAAGTCGTCCAGGGTCCGGAAGACCGGCTCCAGCCCGAGCCGCGTCTGCATGGCCAGCCGGCTTTCGAAGATCGGCCGGTAGGTTTCGAGCGCCTCCTGCGTGGTGCGGGCGACGTGGAAGCCCGCGGTGCCCGCTCCGACGAGCGCAGCGGCGGGGTCGCGGCCGTGGTGGGCCCACCTCTCGCGGTAGTGCCGGACCAGCTCGGCGTACGGCTCGACGGGGTTGGTGACGTTCGCCGAGAACAGCGGGTCGCCCCACTTCGCGGCGAGTTCCACGGAGTCGCGGCTGGTCGCGCTGCCGTGCCACACGCGGATCGGGTGCTGTAGCGGCCGCGGCCAGACCTCGGCGTCGGTGAGCGACGGCCGGAAGCGTCCGGACCAGGTGACCTTGTCCTCGCGCCACAGCCGCCGGAACAGCTCGTAGCCTTCGGCGTTGCGGTCCCACTGGTCGTCCGGGGTGACGTGGAACAGCTCGCGCTGGGCGGCGCCGTTCCCCTTGCCGATGATCAGCTCCAGGCGGCCGCCGGAGAGGTTGTCGAGGGTCGAGTAGTCCTCGAACGCGCGCACCGGGTCGAGCAGGCTGAGCGTGGTGACGGCGGTGAACAGCCGGATCCGGGACGTCCGTGCGGCGATGTGGCTCAGGACCACGGGCGGCGACGACGAGATGAACGGCCGCTCGTGCCGCTCGCCGACCGCATAGCCGTCGAAGCCCAGCTCTTCGGCGAGCTCGGCGTTCGCCACCACCTCCCGGAGCCGCTCGTGGGTGGGCGCCAGGCTGCCGGTGACCGCGTCGGGGACGTGGGTGATGAGGGTGATGAGCAAGAACTTCACGCGTTCTCCACTTCACGGGCTCGGTACTCCACAGCTAGCCCGAGCCGAGGCCGCGCCGCACTCGTGTTCACGATGTGGGCGCGGCCCGCCGAAGCGGTCAGGCAGCGGCGAACGTGACGATCGTGGTGAGGAAGGCGTCCTTGTGGCGGGCGAGTCGGGCCGGACCAGCTCGGGGGCGGCGGGGAGCTCCCGCGCGTCGGGCAGCACCCGCAGCTCGGCCGCGGCCGCCTCGTCGGTGATCCGCTCGCGAATGGATCCGGTGACTCTCGTGCAATAGCGTAACGGCGTGGCGAATTTCGAAGCTGTCCAAGTGAACCTGTGGTGCGATGACGTGGAGCGCTGCGCCGCGTTCTTCCGGAGCCTCGGGATGCCCGAGAAGTTCCGCTTCCCTTCGCACGGCGAGCCGCACCAGATCGAAGTGGAGGCCGCGGGCGTGCGGATCGGGTTCAGCGCGGCCCGCGTCGGCAGTGAGTTCTTCGGCATCGCAACGACTCCCGGGGAGAACACGGAGGTCGTGTTGTGGTGCGACGACGTTGACGACCTGCATCGGAGGGCGCTCGAGGCGGGGGGCTCACCCGTGAAGAGCCCGACCGGCTCGCCGGACGGGCGGCTGCGGTACTCCTGGGTGCGAGACCCCGAGGGCCACCGTGTGAAGTTCGTGCAGGAACGCGCCTGAGCCCCACCTCCGCGGGCACGCGGATCGCCCTGGGGCGCCGGTGGTCACCCGGACCGGCCGAAGAGCCGGTGCGTGCCCGGCGCGGCGCGGTTGAGTGCCACGATGTCCTCGAAGATCGACGCGTCCGGTTCCCAGGATTCGATGATCGCCAGAATCGCCTGCCGCCGCACGATCGCCGCGTCGTGGTCGGCGAGTGTCGTCTGGACGAGCGCGTTCCAGGCACTGACGACCGGGCGACCGAGCTGCTGCTCGATCCAGACGCCTTGGGGCTTGCCGTCCTCGAGCATCCTTGATGCGGCCGGCCGCATTCAGTGTCGTCGGAACCTCTGACCTCCTCGCGGAAGGTCACTCC